>NZ_WWIR01000463.1 GCF_009863025.1 Streptomyces sp. SID4985
GCTGCCCTTCGCGGCGGCCGTGCTCGCGGCGGTCCGGGAGCGCGGCACCGCGCCCGCGCCCGCCGCCGTGACGGCCCGGGTCACGGACCCGGCCCGGCGCGACCCCGCCGACATCGCCGAACGCATCCGGCATCTCGGGGAGCTGCACCAGGCCGGGCTGGTGACGGACGAGGAGTTCGCGGCCAAGAAGGCCGAGCTGCTGGCGGAGCTGTAGGGCTCCGCCCGTGCTCACCGCTACTCGCGGCCCGCGGAGCTGAACGACATGTCCGCGTACCGGTTGCCCGCCACCCGGCCGGCGATCGGCTCCAGGAGGGCCAGCTCCTCGTCGCTCAGCACGAGGTGCGTGGCGGCCACGTTCTCGGTGACGCGGCTCGGCTTGCGGGTGCCCGGGATCGGCACGACCGGCAGGCCCCAGACGGCCACCCGTTGCTGGACCCAGGCGAGGGCGACCTGGCCGAGGGAGACCCCGTGCGCCTCGGCGACCTTACGCACCGGCGCCAGCAGGGCCGCGTTGGCGGTGGCGTTGTCGCCGGTGAAGCGGGGGTGGGTGCTGCGGAAGTCGTCGGCGGTCAGGTCCTTGGCCGCGTCGGTGAAGGCTCCGGTCAGGAAGCCCCGGCCGAGCGGGGAGTACGCCACCAGGCCCACGCCCAGCTCACGGGCGGCGGGCACCACGTGGGCCTCGATGTCCCGGCTGAACAGCGACCACTCCGACTGCACGGCGGCTATGGGGTGGATGGCGTGCGCGGCGCGCAGCTCGTCGGCCGTCACCTCGCTCAGGCCAAGGTGCTTGACCTTGCCCTCGCGGACCAGCTCCGCCATGGTGCCGACGCTCTCCTCCAGGGGCACGTTCACATCGCGGCGGTGCATGTAATAGAGGTCGATCTCGTCGACGCCGAGCCGCTTCAGGCTCGCCTCGACGGCCTGGCGGATATAGGGGGCGTCGTTGCGGATGACCCGCTTGGACGGGTCGCCCGCCGGGATCGAGAGGGCGAACTTGGTGGCGATGACCACCTCGTCGCGGTGCGCCTCGAAGAAGGGGGCGAGGAAACGCTCGTTGTCCCCGGCGCCGTAGGCGTCCGCCGTGTCGTACAGCGTCACCCCCAGCTCCAGGGCCCGGTCGAGGGTGGCCCGCGAGGCGTCGGCGTCGACCGGGCCGTAGGCGAAGCTCATGCCCATGCAGCCCAGGCCCTGGACACCGACCTCCGGTCCGTCCGTGCCGAGCCGTACGGACGTCATCCGGTCGTCGCTCATTGGTTGTTCCCCTCCGTCGTGTAAACGCTGATCTTGAGGTCGAGTACGGCGAGCGTGTCGCGCAGTTCGGCGATCCGGGTCAGCACGTCCCTGCGGGTGTCCTCCAGCAGGGCCTTGCGCTGCGGATAGGTGTCCTCCCCCGCGCGGACCATTTCCGCGTAGCGCACCATGTCGGCCACCGGCATCCCGGTCAGGCGCAGCTTGGTGACGAGGTCCAGCCAGTCCAGGTCGGGGTTGCGGTAGCGGCGCTGGCCGGTGTGCGACCGGTCGACGTGCGGCATCAGGCCGATCCTTTCGTACCAGCGCAGGGTGTGCGCGGTCAGTCCCGTGAAGGCGACGACCTCGCTGATCGTGTAGCGGTCCTGGCCGTCGGGCCTGGGATGGCGCCGCTGGGCGGCCGGAGCACAGATGTCGGGGGTGGTGACTTCCCCGGTGGCCGCTTGCATGGTCTGCATCACCGTCATGCCCCCACGCTATGACCTTCGAGCGCACTCCAGGCAAGCGCGGCCCGGCACAAATACCAGGACGGCGGCGGGAGTCGGCCGTTAGCGTGCGCTGCCATGAGTCTCGTACGACGGGCCCGGCCCGAGGACGCGCGGGAAGTGCTGCGCCTGCGCCAGGTGATGATCGACGCCGTCTCCCCGCACCCCGCCGCCGGGTCCTGGCACGATCGGTCGCTGCCCACGCTGCGCGAGCGGCTGGCCGATCCGGCGGGGCCGTTCGCCGCCTTCGTGGTGGACCACCCGGAGCGGCCGGGCGCGCTGGCCGCGCTTGCCGCCGGGACGGTCGAGTACCGGATCGGCCACGCCAACAACCCCACGGGCGCCGTCGGCTTCGTCTTCAGCGTGGCCACCGATCCCGACGTCCGCCGCCGGGGGTACGCCCGCGCCTGTGTGGTGGACGGGCTCCTTGAGTGGTTCCGCGAGCGCGGCGCGGGCAAGATCCAGCTGACCGCCTCCGCCGAGGCCCTGCCGCTGTACGAGTCGCTGGGCTTCCGCCCGAAGCCGGACCCCTTGATGGAGCTGGTCCTGTGACCCGCATAGGCTCCTCGGCATGTCGTCGCAGAGCTTGGCACTGATCGAGAACTGGCCCGTTCCCACCGCCGCCGCGGGCGTCGTCCGCGCCGACGGGACGGTCCTCGGCACCCACGGCCCGGCCGGGCACCGCTTCCCGCTGGCCTCGGTGACCAAGCCGCTGGCCGCCTACGCGGCGCTCGTCGCGTACGAGGAGGGGGCGATCGAGCTGGACGAGCCCGCCGGGCCGCCCGGCTCGACCGTCCGCCATCTGCTCGCGCACACCTCGGGCCTCGCCTTCGACGAGCACCGCGGCCTGGCGGCGCCCGGGGAGCGGCGGCTGTACTCCAACGCCGGTTTCGAGCAGCTCGGGGACCACATCGCCAAGGCGGCCGACATCCCCTTCGCGGAGTATCTGCGCCAGGCGGTCCTGGAGCCGCTGGGCATGACCGCGACCTCGCTGGAGGGCTCCCCCGCGAAGGACGGCGTCTCGACCGTCGAGGATCTGCTGCGCTTCGCGGCCGAGGTCCAGGCGCCCCGGCTGCTCGACCCGCGCACGGTCGCCGAGGCGATGACCGTGCAGTACCCGGGCGCCAAGGGCGTCCTGCCGGGCTACGGCCACCAGAACCCGAACGACTGGGGCCTCGGCTTCGAGATCCGCGACGGCAAGTCCCCCCACTGGACCGGCAGTTCGTCCTCGCCCCGCACCTTCGGCCACTTCGGCCAGTCCGGCACCTTCCTGTGGATCGACCCGGACGCGGGGCTCGCGGCGGTCGCCCTGGCCGACCGCGCCTTCGGACCGTGGGCCGTCGAGGCGTGGCCGCCGTTCACGGACGCGGTGCTGGCGGAGTTCAGGCGCTGACCGGCTCCATCCGCCACAGCAGGACCTCGGCCGCCGTCACCCCGGTCAGCTCCAGGTCCCGCGCCCCGGTGATCCGCGCCGAGTCGCCGGGGCCGAGGGTGTCGCCGGAGCCGGGGGTGCCGTCCGCGAGCCGTACCTCGCCGCGCACGACATGGACGTAGAGAAGCGGAGCGTCGGGAAGCGCGGTCCGCTCCGCCGCCGCCGGACACAGCACCCGCAGGCTCGCGCCCGCGCCGGGCACCGCGTACGCCTCGGCCAGGTCCCGGACGACCGCGTACGACGGCTCCCCGCCGGACTCCCGGGGGGCCAGCCACATCTGGACGAAGGTCAGCGGCTCCGCGCCCTCGTTGCGCTCGGAGTGCCGTACCCCCGCCGCCGCGCTCAGGTGTTGTACGTCACCGGGGCGGATCACGCTCGCGCGGCCCGTGGAGTCGCGGTGGGTCAGTTCCCCCTCGGTCACCCACGTGACGATCTCGGTGTGGCTGTGCGGGTGTTCGGCGAAGCCCGCGCCGGGGGCGAGCCGTTCCTCGTTGCAGGCGATCAGCGCGCCGAAGCGCAGGTTGTCCGGGTCGTAGTGCGGGCCGAAGGAGAAGGCGTGCCGGGATTCGATCCCGGCCTCCGGGTCGCCTCCGCGATGGCGTTCGTCCGCGCGCCGCACCTCGATCATGGGCCCCACGGTAGTCCCCGGCGGCAGCTCCCCGGGGCCCGGTGCCGGGCGCTCGGCGGGACCCGGCGACGCATGTCCCCCGCCGGATAAGGCACTCTTGTCCCCGTGCCCGAACCCGAATCCCACAGCAGCGATCCCGCACGTCATGCCGCCCACCCGCACTCCGCGACCCTGAAGCGGCTGGAGAAGTCCTCCGGGAATCTCGCCGCGCAGGCCATCGCGCGCATGGACGACACCCTGCCGTGGTACCGGGCGATGCCACCGGAGAACCGCTCCTGGATCGGGCTCGTGGCCCAGGCGGGCATCGCCGCCTTCACCGAGTGGTTCCGGCACCCGGACGCGCCCCAGGCGATCTCGACCGACGTGTTCGGCACCGCGCCCCGCGAGCTGACCCGGGCGATCACGCTGCGCCAGACCGTGGAGATGGTGCGCACCACCATCGAGGTCATGGAGAGCGCCATCGACGAGGTGGCCGCGCCCGGCGACGAGCGCGTGCTGCGCGAGGCGCTCCTGGTCTACGCCCGGGAGATCGCCTTCGCCACCGCCCAGGTGTACGCCCAGGCCGCCGAGGCACGCGGTGCCTGGGACGCGCGCCTGGAGTCCCTGGTGGTGAACGCGGTGCTCAGCGGCGAGGCCGACGAGGGCGCCGTCAGCCGGGCCGCCGCGCTCGGCTGGAACTCCCCGGAGCATGTGTGCGTGGTGCTCGGCACCGCGCCCGAGGGCGACAGCGAACTGACCGTGGAGGCGATCCGGCGGGCCGCCCGGCATGCCAAGCTCCAGGTGCTCACCGGTGTGCTCGGGGACCGGCTCGTGGTGATCGCGGGCGGCAGCGCCTATCCGCTCGCGGTGGCCAAGTCGCTGATCGGCCCGTTCGCCGCGGGGCCCGTGGTCGCGGGGCCCGTGGTGTCCGACCTCCAGGCCGCGACCCGCTCCGCGCAGGCGGCCGCGGCGGGCCTGAAGGCGTGTTCCGCCTGGCAGGACGCGCCCCGCCCGGTGCTGGCCGACGATGTGCTGCCGGAGCGCGCCATCGCGGGTGATCCGGGTGCGCGCGAGCAGCTGGTGGAGGAGATCTACAGACCGCTGGAGGAGGCCGGCTCGGCGCTCCTGGAGACCCTGAGTGTCTACCTGGAGCAGGCGAGCAGCCTGGAGGGCGCCGCCCGGATGCTCTTCGTTCACCCGAACACCGTCCGCTACCGGCTCCGACGTGTGACTGACGTCACCGGCTGGTCACCTTCCGATGTACGATCCGCGTTCACGTTGCGGATCGCCCTGATCCTGGGGCGGCTGACCGATGGAGACGCCCAGCTCTAGCTTTTTGTCCAGGGTCCACAAAAGCCCCTCGTGTTCTTCGTCCCTGTCCTCACGGGCGGCCCAGGCCGTCCCCAAGAGAGAGTGTGAGAGTGCTCGTACTCGTCGCTCCCGGCCAGGGCGCCCAGACGCCCGGCTTCCTGACTCCCTGGCTCGAACTGCCCGGTGCCGCCGACCGTGTCGCCGCGTGGTCGGAGGCCATCGGCCTGGACCTGGTCCACTACGGCACCGAGGCCGACGCGGACGCGATCCGCGACACCTCGGTGGCGCAGCCGCTCCTTGTCGCCGCCGGAATCCTGTCCGCCGCGGCACTGGGTGACATCGCGGCGATCGCGCCGGGCGCGGTCGCGGGCCACAGCGTGGGCGAGATCACCGCCGCCGCGATCACCGGCGTGCTGGACGACACGGAGGCGCTGCGCCTGGTCCGTCAGCGGGGTCTGGCCATGGCCGAGGCCGCCGCGATCACGGAGACCGGCATGTCGGCGCTGCTCGGCGGCGACCCGGAGGTCTCCGTCGCGCACCTGGAGAAGCTGGGCCTCACCCCGGCCAACATCAACGGCGCGGGCCAGATCGTCGCCGCGGGCACGCTGGAGCAGCTGGCCGCGCTGAACGAGGACAAGCCCGAGGGCGTCCGCAAGGTCGTCCCGCTGAAGGTGGCCGGCGCCTTCCACACCCTGCACATGGCGCCCGCGGTGGAGAAGCTGGCCGAGGCGGCCGCCTCCCTGACGCCCGCCGACCCGGCGTTCCCCTACGTCTCCAACAAGGACGGGCAGACCGTCGCGACGGGCACCGAGGTGCTCCAGCGGCTGGTCGGCCAGGTCGCCAACCCGGTCCGCTGGGACCTGTGCATGGAGACCTTCAAGGCACTCGGCGTCACCGCCCTGATCGAGGTGTGCCCGGGCGGCACCCTGACCGGTCTGGCCAAGCGGGCCCTGCCGGGCGTGCGGACGCTGGCGCTGAAGACCCCCGAAGACCTCGACGCGGCGCGCGCGCTCATCGCCGAGACCGCGACTCCTGCCGCCGACGCGGCGGGTGTCTGAGAAGGAGCCCATGGCAATGGCGAAGATCAGGCCCAGCAAGGGCGCCCCGTACGCGCGCATCCTCGGGGTCGGCGGTTACCGGCCGACCCGGGTGGTGCCCAACGAGGTGATCCTGGAGAAGATCGACTCCTCCGACGAGTGGATCCGCTCCCGCTCCGGCATCGAGACCCGGCACTGGGCGGGCCCCGAGGAGACGGTCGCCGCGATGTCTATCGAGGCGGCGGGCAAGGCCATCGCCGACTCGGGCATCGACGCCGACCGGATCGGCGCCGTGGTGGTCTCCACGGTCTCGCACTTCAGCCAGACCCCGGCCGTGGCCACCGAGATCGCGCACAAGCTGGGCACCGACAAGGCCGCCGCGTTCGACATCTCGGCGGGCTGCGCGGGCTTCGGCTACGGCCTGACCCTCGCCAAGGGCATGGTGGTGGAAGGTTCCGCCGAGTACGTGCTCGTCATCGGCGTGGAGCGGCTCAGCGACCTGACCGACCTGGAGGACCGCGCGACGGCCTTCCTGTTCGGCGACGGCGCGGGCGCGGTCGTGGTCGGCCCGTCCGAGGAGCCCGCCATCGGCCCCACGGTGTGGGGCTCGGAGGGCGACAAGTCCGGCACCATCAAGCAGACCGTCCCGTGGGACCGGTTCGCGATCGGTGACGTCGCCGAACTCCCCCTGGACAGCGAGGGGAACGTCAAGTTCCCCGCGATCACCCAGGAGGGCCAGGCGGTCTTCCGCTGGGCCGTGTTCGAGATGGCGAAGGTCGCCCAGCAGGCGCTGGACGCGGCCGGGATCACCTCGGACGACCTGGACGTCTTCATCCCGCACCAGGCCAATGTGCGGATCATCGACTCGATGGTGAAGACTCTCAAGCTGCCGGAGCACGTCACGGTCGCCCGTGACATCCGCACCACCGGCAACACCTCGGCCGCGTCGATCCCGCTCGCTATGGAGCGGCTTCTGGCGACCGGCGAGGCCAAGAGCGGCGACACGGCGCTCGTCATCGGATTCGGGGCGGGTCTGGTCTACGCCGCCACGGTCGTTACCCTCCCCTAGGCACTCCGTGCCGGACCAACCGGTCCGATACGGGGACTACTGCCATCAACCGTCTGGAACATCTAAGAAGGAGAGCGCCTGACATGGCCGCCACCCAGGAAGAGATCGTCGCGGGCCTTGCCGAGATCGTGAACGAGATCGCCGGTATCCCCACCGAGGACGTCCAGCTGGACAAGTCCTTCACCGACGACCTCGACGTCGACTCGCTGTCCATGGTCGAGGTCGTCGTCGCCGCCGAAGAGCGCTTCGACGTGAAGATCCCGGACGAGGACGTCAAGAACCTCAAGACCGTCGGTGACGCCACCGACTACATCCTCAAGCACCAGGCCTGAGGCTCGTAGGCCCCGGGCCGCGAGGTCCCGAGGCCGCAAGGCCCCGCCACCCGGCGGTGGCGCCGTACATTCCCGCATCGTTGGAGAAAGAATTCCCGTGAGCCCGACCAATCGCACCGTGGTCGTCACCGGTATCGGCGCAACCACACCGCTGGGTGGCGACGTGCCCTCCACCTGGGAGGCCCTGCTCGCCGGCCGGTCCGGCGTCGGCCGCCTGACGGAGGACTGGGCGGAGGAGCTGCCCGTCAAGATCGCCGCGCGTGTCGCGGTCGAGCCCGGCGAGATCATCCCCCGCCCGCAGGCCCGCAAGCTGGACCGCTCGGCGCAGTTCGCGCTGATCGCGGCCAAGGAGGCCTGGCAGGACGCCGGTTTCACCGCCAAGGCGGGCGAGGACCAGGCCGTCAACCCCGACCGGCTCGGCGCGGTCATCGCCTCCGGCATCGGCGGTGTGACGACCCTGCTCGACCAGTACGACGTGCTCAGGGAGAAGGGCGTACGCCGTGTCTCCCCGCACACCGTGCCGATGCTGATGCCCAACTCCCCGGCGGCCAACGTCGGTATCGAGCTGGGTGCCCGCGCCGGTGTGCACACCCCCGTGTCGGCCTGCGCCTCGGGCGCGGAGGCCATCGGGTACGCGATCGAGATGATCCGCACCGGTCGTGCGGACGTGGTCGTGGCCGGTGGTACCGAGGCCGCCATCCACCCGCTTCCCATCGCCGCCTTCGGCAACATGATGGCGATGTCCAAGAACAACGACGACCCCCAGGGTGCCTCGCGCCCCTACGACGCGGGCCGTGACGGCTTCGTGCTCGGCGAGGGCGCCGGTGTGATCGTGCTGGAGTCCGAGGAGCACGCCAAGGCGCGCGGTGCCCGGATCTACGTCGAGGCGGTCGGCCAGGGCGTCTCCGCCGACGCCCACCACATCACGCAGCCGGAGCCCTCGGGCAACGGCATCGCCCACGCCCTGCAGAACCTGCTGGACTCCACCGACCTGAAGCCGTCGGAGATCGTGCACGTCAACGCGCACGCCACCTCGACGCCGCAGGGCGACGTGGCCGAGATCAAGGCGCTGCGCAAGGTGTTCGGCGACGACGTCGACCACATGGCGATCTCCGCCACCAAGTCGATGACCGGTCACCTCCTGGGCGGCGCGGGCGGCGTCGAGACCGTCGCGTCGATCCTGGCCCTGGTCAACCGGGTCGCTCCGCCGACCATCAACGTGACCGAGCTGGACCCCGAGGTCAACGCGGACGTCGTCGTCGGCGAGCCGCGTGCGCTGCCCGAGGGCCGTATCGCCGTGCTGAACGACTCGTTCGGCTTCGGCGGCCACAACGTGGTCCTGGCGTTCAGGACCGTCTGACGACAGACCGCCTGACGGCATGTGAAAGGGCCCCCACCGGCTGGTGGGGGCCCTTTCGCGTATCCGTGGGGACCCCGGGCCGACGCGGGCCCGTACGGCGCTCAGACGACCTGGTGCAGCCAGCGGACCGGGGCGCCCTCGCCCGCGTAGCGGAAGGGTTCCAGTTCGTCGTCCCAGGGCTTGCCGAGGAGCTTGGAGAGTTCGGACTCGAGGTCGGTCTCGCCGTGCTTGCTGCGCAGCAGGGCCGCGCGCAGGCGGTCCTCGGGGATGAGGATGTCGCCGTGGATGCCGGTGACGGCGTGGAAGATGCCGAGGTCGGGGGTGCAGCTGTAGCGCTCGCCCTCGGCGGTGGCGCTGGGCTCGGCGGTGACCTCGAAGCGGAGCATCTGCCAGCCGCGCAGCGCGGAGGCGAGCTTGGAGGCGGTGCCCGCCTCGGCCTTCCAGGAGAACTCGGAGCGCCAGGTGCCGGGGGCGGCGGGCTGCCGGATCCAGTCGAGGTTGACGCGCGTGCCGAGCACCCCGGCGACGGCCCACTCGACATGCGGGCACAGCGCGCGCGGCGCGGAGTGCACGTACAGAACTCCACGTGTCGTCACCGGAACCTCCGGGCTGAGCGGGACATCTTGCGGACTGACCGGCGGCCGTGGGGCGACGGCCGCGTTGAGGGCGAGGCTACCGTGCGGCGGTGCAAGGAGTGTGACGTACCGTCGGTCCCGGTGCCAGGAAACCGTCGCCATTCACCCAGGGGGACGCCTGTACGGGGGTGTGCCGTTCCCCGGGGGCGGGGCGGGAACTCCGGCACGTTGTCAGGAGAGGGGCACACCTGCCGGAGCTGCGTCGACGAGCGAGGGGATCAGCCAGGATGCGGAAGCGAGGCCACCGGGCACGGGCCGTCGTCGTGGTGCTGACGGCGGCCGTGCTGGCGACGGGGTGTGACTCCATCCGGGGTGATCACGCGGCTACGGGCGTGTCCCGGGCCCCCGCGAAGCCCGCGCCGGTGTGGGACCGCAGCCCCGGTTCGATCGCCGCCGTCGGGGACTCCATCACCCGGGGCTTCGACGCGTGCGCGGTGTTCTCCGACTGCCCGGAGGTGTCCTGGGCGACGGGCAGCGACGCCGGGGTGGAGAGCCTCGCGGTGCGACTGCTCGGGCCGGTGAAGGCGGCGAAGTCCAGCTGGAACTACGCGGTGACCGGCGCCCGGATGGCCGACCTGCCCGGCCAGATGGCTCAAGCCGCTTCCCGCAGGCCCGAGTTGGTGACGGTGATGGCCGGGGCCAACGACGCCTGCCGTGCCTCGGTGTCCGCGATGACCCCGGTGGAGGACTTCCGCGCGGACTTCGCGAAGTCCCTGCGCACGCTGCGGACGGCACTGCCGAGGACGCAGGTGTACGTCGCGAGCGTGCCCAATCTCCAGCGGCTGTGGTCGAAGGGCCGCACGGACCCGCTCGGCAAGCAGGTGTGGAAGCTCGGCATCTGCCCGTCGATGCTGGGCGCCGCCGACGACCTGACGGCGGCGGCCACGCGGCGGCGCGAGACGGTCCAGCGGCGGGTGGAGGACTACAACACGGCGCTGAAGGAGGTCTGCGCCACGGACCTACGCTGCCGCTTCGACGGCAACGCGGTCTTCGACTACCGGTTCGGCACCGGCCAGCTCAGCCGCTGGGACTGGTTCCACCCGAGCCGCAGCGGTCAGGCCAGGCTCGCCGAGATCGCGTACCGCACGGTCACGGCGGAGCGACCTTGACCTAAGGTTTCCCACATGGGCGAACTTTTCGGCACACTTTCCGACGGAGCCCCGGTGCACCGCTGGACGCTGGAGCGCGGCGGGACGCGGGTGCGCGTGCTGTCGTACGGCGGGATCGTGCAGTCCGTCGAGATCCCGGACCGGGAGGGGCGCCCGGCGGACGTGGTCCTCGGATTCCCGTCCCTGGACGGCTATCTGACGCACCGGGGGCCGTATCTGGGCGCCCTGGTCGGGCGGTACGCCAACCGGATCGGGGGCGCCCGCTTCCCGCTGGACGGCCGGACGTACGCGCTGGCGCCCAACAACGGCCCCAACTCGCTGCACGGCGGCGAGGAGGGCTTCGACCGGCGGGTGTGGGACGTGGCGCCGGTCGAGCACGGGGTGCGGCTCAGCCGGGTCAGCCCGCATGGCGAGGAGGGCTTCCCGGGCCGTCTGGAGGTGACCGCCACGTACACGCTGGACGCCTCGGGCGCGCTGCGGATCGCCTACGAGGCGGTGACCGACGCGCCGACGGTCGTGAACCTCACCAACCACACGTACTGGAACCTCGGCGGCCCGGGCTCCGGCCACGCGGGCGGCCATGAACTGCGGCTCGCCGCCTCCCGGTACACCCCGGTGGACGCGGACCTGATCCCCGAGGGCGCGCCGCTGGACGTGACCGGCACCCGCTTCGACTTCCGCGCGGCCCGCAAGACCGGCTCGGGCTACGACCACAACTTCGTGCTGGACAAGGGCGTCACGGCCGCCGCCGAGGAGGTGGCCGAGCTGCACGACCCCGCCTCGGGCCGCACGCTCACGGTGTCGACCACCGAGCCCGGCCTCCAGCTCTACACCGCCGACCACCTGGGCGCCCCCTTCGGCCCCGGCGAGGGCATCGCCCTGGAGACCCAGCACTTCCCCGACTCCCCCAACCGCCCGGACTTCCCGACCACCCGCCTCGACCCGGGCGAGGTCTACCGCTCGGAGACGGCGTACGGCTTCTCGGCGCGCTAGCCGTCGTACGGGCCCGTGGGTCGGGAGCGGCGGGCGGGGTACCCGGCGGGGCGGACAGGGTCGTACGCGTCTGCGAGAGGGGCCGGAGATGGACAACACGCTGCGCGAGGTCATGACAGGGAACCCCACGACGGTCGACAGCGGTGACTCGGTGACGTCGGTGGCCCGGACGATGCGGGACGGCGGGGCCGATGTCGTCCTCGTCGTGGCGGACGGCGATCCGGTCGGGCTGGTCAGCGATCACGACCTGCTGAGCGGGGTGCTCGCCGACGGGGCCGACGCCGAGCGGCTGACCATGGGCGAGGCGGTCCGGGACGACCTGGTGGTCGTGGATGTCGAGGACGGTCTCGACGTCGTCACCCAGAAGATGCGCGAGCACTCCGTGCGCCAGGCCGTCGTCATGGAGAACGGCGTGCCGGTGGGTGTGGTGAACGCGGGCGACCCCGCCATCCAGGGGCGTCCGGGCCGGATCGACGCGCCGACTCCGGAGCACGCGCGCAAGACGGACGAGGAGATCCTCTGAGGGACGGCACGCCGGTGGGATGCGACGAGCCCCGGTCCAGTTGTCAGGTTCCGGACCGGGGCTGCTCGTCGAGGGGCGTGCCCCGGCTCCGACGGTAACCGGCCAGGGCGGATCGGGGGCCGCCGAGCGGGGGTGCGGGCACGGTTCCGTACGAACCTTTCACACACCCGCACGACTTCACCGTGGGCCGCTCAGGCGGTGACCGGGCGGTCCGCCTCGGGCTGCTCGGCGTCGGGACCGTCCTCGGTGGTCTCCTCGCCGAGGAGGTCGCGGGCGAGGAGGGTGGCACCGGCGACCGCGCCGGGCATCAGGAAGACGGCGACGACCGGCACCAGGAAGGCGAGGCCGAGCGGGACGCCGAAGCCCCAGACCACGCTCTTGCGGGAGCGCAGCAGGGCGAGCCGGGAGCGCAGGTCGATACCCCGGCGCTGGAGGGCGACGGCGGCCAGTTCCTCGGTGAGGAAGAAGCCGGTGACGAAGAAGCCGACGACCGGGACCACGGTCTGGCCGACCACGGGCAGGAAGCCGAGCGCGAAGAGCAGGACGCCCCACACACAGGCCCGGACCAGGATGCGCAGGCTGTCGCGGGCCGAGATCCACAGCTCGCGCCACAGGGGCAGCTCGGAGCGGGGCGCGGTGCCGTCGGGCGAGACGTCCGCGTCGCACCGCTCGGAGAGGCTCTCGTAGAAGGGCTGGCCGACGAGCAGGGTGACCGCGGTGAAGGTGAGGACCGCGAGCAGCAGGGCGAGGGCGAAGAGGACGACGGCGAGGACGTCCCGGAACAGGTCCTGCCAGGGGCTCGACCAGTCGTCGGCGAACGGGGTCGCCCAGGCGACGGCGTCGTATCCCCACACGGCGAGCGCGACGAGCGCAGCCGAGTAGAGGACGAGGGTGATCAGGCCGGGCAGCAGCCCGAAGCCGTACCGTCCGCCGTGCCGGGTCACCCAGCGCTGGCCGCGCAGCAGATGACTGAACCCCACCCCGAGATCGCGCATGGCGAGGACTTTACCCAACCCGGGCCGCGGGGCCACGCCCGGATCAGGCCGAGAGCATCCGGCGCAGCAGGTCCCGCAGGGAGCCCCGCTCGTCGTCCGAGAGCCCGGCGAGCGGTTCGCGGGCGAAGCGCAGGCCCTCGCGCAGGTCGCGGGCGACGCTGAGCCCCTCCTCGGTGGCGGCGGCGAGCTTGACCCGGCGGTCGCCGCTGTCGGGGCGGCGCTCGACCAGGCCGCGCGACTCCAGACGGTCCACGATCCCGGTGACGTTCGACGGCTCGCACTTGAGCCGCTGGGCGAGGCGGCGCATCGGCAGCGGTTCCAGCGCGAGCAGGCTGAGCAGACGGGCCTGCGGGCCGGTGAGGGCGTGGGCGGCCGCCGCTTCCTCGTAGTCCGCGTGGAAGCGGGCCACGACGTCACCGATCAGCTCGACGACCTCAAGGGTGAGGGGGTCGGCGGCACGGCGCCGCTCCTGGGCGGATGACGCGGACGAGGGGGACATGCGCTCCAGGATACCGCGTTACTTGACATCTTGAAATATTAAGGCGCATGGTTATTTCAGGTACTGAAGCATTCTGGAAGAAGGTCAGCCCCTCATGTCCGACTCCCCCGCCCTGCCCGCCGTCAGCCGCGAGTGGCATCTGCTGAGCCGTCCCGTCGGCTGGCCGAAGCCCGAGGACTTCGCGCTCGTCGAGGTCCCCATGCCGGTGCCCGGCGAGGGCCAGGTCCTGGTACGGAACGAGTACCTCTCGGTGGACCCGTACATGCGGGGCCGGATGAGTGCCGCCAAGTCCTACTCCGAGCCCTTCGCCCTCGGTGAGCCCATGCAGGGCGGTGCCGTCGGCGTGGTCGTGGCCTCCAACGCCGAGGGCGTCGAGGTCGGGGACCATCTGCTGCACTTCCTCGGCTGGCGCGAGTACGCGGCCGTGGACGCCAAGAGCGCCGCCAAGGTCGACCCGGAGGCCGCGCCGCTCTCCGCCTACCTCGGCGTCCTCGGCATGACCGGCCTGACCGCGTACGCCGGTCTGCTGCGCGTGGCCGACTTCAAGGAGGGCGACACCGTCTTCGTCTCGGGCGCCGCCGGTGCCGTGGGCAGCGAGGTCGGCCAGATCGCCCGGCTGAAGGGCGCCGCGCGGGTCATCGGCTCGGCCGGGTCCGACGAGAAGGTGCGGCTCCTGGTGGACGAGTACGGCTTCGACGCCGCGTTCAACTACAAGGACGGCCCGGTGGGCGAGCAGCTCCGCGCGGCCGCCCCCGACGGCATCGACGTCTACTTCGACAACGTCGGCGGCGACCACCTCCAGGCCGCCCTCGGCTCGCTCCGGCTGCACGGCCGGATCGCCATCTGCGGCATGATCTCGGTCTACAACAACACCGAGCCCGCCCCCGGCCCGAACAACCTCGCCCGGCTGATCCAGACCCGGGGCCGCATGGAGGGCTTCCTGGTCGGCGACCACTACGACCTCCAGCCCGAGTTCGTCCGCGAGGTCGGCCCCTGGGTCGCCTCGGGCGAGCTGAAGTACAGCGAGACGGTGGTCGACGGCATCGACAACACGGTGTCGGCCTTCCTCGGCCTGCTGCGCGGCGAGAACATCGGCAAGATGGTCGTCAAGCTCTGAACCCTGTGCCGGTACGCGCCGGAGGCCGCACCCCTGGACGCGGGGTGCGGCCTCCGGCGTACGGTCCTCGCGGGCGCGAGTGTCCGGGCGTGGGTGTCAGAGCCCCAGCGCCGCCCGGTGCACCGCCGCCACCAGACGGTCGTTCTCCGGGGCCGCGCCGCCGGGGTAGGCGAAGCGGCGGCGGGTGTAGCCGTAGGCGAGGCCGCTGCGCGGGTCCGCGAAGGCCTGGGAGCCGGCGGCTCCGCTGTGGCCGATGGTGCCCGCGCCGAGGAAGGGGTAATGGGTGTCGGCGGTGATCTGGAAGCCGAGGCCGAACGATTTGTGGACGCGGCCGACCAGGTCGTAGCCGACCGAGTGCGGCTGTCCGAACTCCGCGACCGTGTCCGCCTTCAGGAGCGGCGCCTTCTCGCCCACCTCGCTGATCATCGCCGCGTACATCCCGGCGAGACCGCGCGCCGAGGCGACCCCGCCCACGGAGGCGGGCCCCCTGGCGCGCAGGTTGCGGTCGTTGGGCACGGACTCGAGGTCGGTGGGCTCGGCGGCGTGCCGGTTGTAGGCGATGGCCTCCAGGGTGTGCGGGCCGGACGGCTGCGCGTCGTACTCCGCCTGCTGCACGGGGGTGAGCACCATCGGCAGGGTGCCACGGAAGCGGGGCTCGCGGGAGGCGGGCAGGCCCAGGTGGAAGTCGAGGCCGTACGGGACGCGGACCCGCTCCTCGTACAGCTCCTGGAGCGTGCGGCCCGTCGCGCGGCGGGCGACCTCGCCGGTCAGGGCGCCGATCACCATCGCGTGGTAGCCGAAGGCGGTACCGGGGCGCCAGAACGGCCGCTGGTCGGCGAGGCGTTCGGCCAGCGCGCGGTCGTCGGCCAGCTCCGCCGGGCTGAACCCGGTGTCCGTGCCGATCAGTCCGGCGCGGTGGGCGAGCAGATCGCGCAGGGTGAGCGCGCCCTTGCCCTCGACGCCGAACTCCGGCCAGTAGTAGGTGACCTTGCGGTCCAGCTCCAGCGTGCCGTCCTGCACGAGCAGAGCCACGACGAGATGGGCGGCGCCCTTGGTGGACGAGTAGACGCCGTACAGCGTGCTGCCGTCGACACCGTCGCCCGCCCACAGGTCGACGACCTGCCTGCCGTGCACGTACGCGCACAACTGCCCTTCGTAGTCCGGGCGTTCACCGGAGACGAAGGCGGCGAACTCCTCGCGTACCGCCTCGAAGCCCTCGGCGACCGTGCCCTGGACGGTGATCTCCTGACTCATCCGTTCTCCTCCACTGAGCCGCTGCCGACGCCCGCTCCCCGTCCGGGGCGCGCTCCACGAGTTCGTGTACGGCGGGATGTACCTCTTCGACTCAACCGCCCCGGACCCCGGTTGGTGTCACCGATACCCCGGATGGCCGATGGCACGGGGGTGGTACGGGGTGGCGAGGGCGTGCGGAAGCGGGGAGATCGGCTCAGGTGCACCACCACAGGAAGCGGTCGCAGGACTTGGACGGCTCCGGGGCCGGAGTGGGGGCGGACGTGGGTTTGCCGTGGGTCGCGGTCGCCGTCGGGCGGGAGGGAGGCGGGTCGGCGGGGGCCGGGGCCTGGGCGGGTGGTGCCGTGGTGGCGGCCCGGGTGGTCTGGGCCGGGGCCTCGGCGGACTGGGACGCCTCGCGCTCGGGGGTCTTGGACGCGGACGCGGAGGGCGAGGCGTCCGGGGAGGCCGACGCCGACGCGCGAGC
>NZ_WWIR01000464.1 GCF_009863025.1 Streptomyces sp. SID4985
CCCCGCGCCGGGGCGCGGCCGACGGCGTCGATCTGCTCGCCGCCCTGGTGGCCGACCCGAAGTCGCGGGCCGTCGAGGTGCTGGAGCGCGCCGGGATTCCGGCGGGTGAGTTGCGGGGCCGGTTGTCGGGCCGCACGGCCGATGGCTCGCCCCCCTGCTGACCTCCAGGGAAGTCCCTGCCCTGCCCCCCCGAGGACCTCTCTAGAAGCTCCTGACCTGACCAGCCGAGAAGCCCCTCCTGTCCAGTTCCTGAGACAGGAGTAAAAAAGGGTGACGCTCATGTCATCGCCTGTCATCATGTCCGCGTGCACGCGTCTGGGAGCAGAGAAGGCGGCCGCGGCGCCGGGCTGGGGCTTGCCCTGGTGTCGGCCGTGGCGTTCGGCGGGTCGGGAGTGGCGGCCAAGCCGCTGATCGAGGCGGGGCTCGACCCCCTGCATGTCGTCTGGCTGCGCGTGGCCGGTGCCGCGCTGGTCATGCTGCCCGTGGCGGTACGACACCGCGCACTGCCGTTCCGCCGCCCCGCGCTGCTCGCCGGGTTCGGACTGCTCGCCGTCGCCGGAGTCCAGGCCTGCTACTTCGCCTCGCTATCCCGCATACCGGTCGGCGTGGCACTGCTCCTGGAGTACCTGGCGCCCGCGCTGGTGCTCGGCTGGGTGCGGTTCGTGCAGCGCAGGCCGGTCACCAAGGCGGCCGCGCTCGGTGTGGTCCTCGCGGCGGGCGGCCTCGCCTGTGTGGTGGAGGTCTGGTCGGGGCTCAGCTTCGACGTGCTCGGCCTGCTGTTCGCGCTCGGTGCCGCCTGCTGCCAGGTCGGCTACTTCGTCCTGTCCGACCAGGGCGGCGACGCGGGCGAGGACGCCCCGGACCCGCTGGGCGTGATCGCGTACGGCTTGCTGGTCGGCGCCGCCGTGCTGACCGTCGTCGCGCGCCCGTGGGGCATGGACTGGCGGGTGCTCGGCGGCACGGTGCGGCTCGACGGCAGCGCCGTACCCGCGGCCGCGCTGCTCGTCTGGATCGTCCTCGTCGCCACCGTGCTCGCCTACGTCACCGGCGTGCTCTCGGTGCGGCGGCTCTCGCCGCAGGTCGCCGGGGTCGTCGCCTGTCTGGAGGCGGTCATCGCGACCGTGCTCGCCTGGGTGCTGCTCGGGGAACATCTGTCGGCGCCGCAGGTGTTCGGCGGCGCGGTCGTGCTCGTCGGCGCGTTCATCGCGCAGTCCGCGACACCCGCCAAGGGCTTCGCGGAGCCGGTCGCGGAGAGCGGCGGCGCGGAGCGGGAGTTGTCCGCGCGGGGTACCGCCGCCTAGGCTGCTGATCATGCATTCACACGCACTCGTCCTTCCGCCCCCGGCCGCCTGAGGCGGGCCTCCGGGAAGAACACGCCCCGCGCATCGCGCGCAGGGCGGGACGGTGCTGCCCGCAGATGAAGTCAACGTGCCCGGCCGAGCCGGGTGCCTTCCCAACTTCCGCACTGATCCAGTGCGTTTCTGCGGAGAAACCTCGTGTCGAACGCTGTCTCCGGCCTGCCCGTCGGGCGTGGCCTGCTCTATCTGATCGTCACCGGCGCCACCTGGGGCACGGCGGGCGCCGTCGCCTCCCTGGTCTACCGGACCGGGGACATGGGCCCCTTCGCCCTGTCCTTCTGGCGCTGCGCGGCGGGACTCGTCCTGCTGGTCGCGGGCCGGCTGCTGCGCCGCGGGCGCCGCTCCACGGCCGCCGCCCCGCGTGACCGCGTCGCCCTGCTCCGGCAGGCACTCGCCACCGGTGTCGGCCTGGCCGTCTTCCAGACCGCCTACTTCGCCGCCGTGGACGCCACCGGACTCGCCGTCGCCACGGTCGTGACCCTCGGCGCCGGTCCCGTGTTCATCGCACTCGGCGCCCGGTTCCTGCTCGGGGAGCGGCTGGGCGCCGGAGGCGTCCTCGCGGTCGGCGGCGCGCTCGCCGGGCTCGCCGTGCTCACCCTCGGCGGCTCGGGCGGTACCGTCCGCCCGGCAGGCGTGCTCTGCGCGCTCGGCTCGGCCGCCGGGTACAGCGCCATGACCCTGCTGACCCGCTGGTGGGGTCGTGCCGGAACGGGTGACGCGGGAGCCACCACGGTAGGCGCCTTCGCGGTCACCACCCTGTGCCTGCTGCCGTTCGCCCTCGTCGAGGGGCTGTTCCCGCACACCGGGCACCCCCTGCGGCTCCTCGCCCTGCTCGCCTACCTCGCCTCCGTCCCCACGGCCCTCGCCTACGCGCTCTACTTCGCGGGAGCCGCCGCCGTACGCTCCGCCACCGTCTCCGTGATCATGCTGCTGGAGCCGGTGACGGCCGCCGTCCTCGCCGTCGCCCTGCTGGGCGAGCGGCTGACCACGGCGACCGTCACGGGCACGCTGCTGATGCTCGGCGCGGTCGCGGCCCTCGCCGCGGGGGAGAGGAGGGCCGTGACGGGTCAGACCTCGGTGGTCGCGCGGTCCGAGGCGCCTTCCGTCAACGCCGCGAGGTAGTCGGGGAGTTCGAGTCCCGGTGCCAAGTCGCCGTTCGGCACCGGGACTTCGTAGCCCTTGCGGAGGGGGAGCACGCCTGCCCAGTGGGGGAGGGAGAGGTCCTCGGGCTCGTCGTTGGCGTCGCCTGTGCGGACCTTGGCCGAGACCTCGGTGAGGTCGATGCGGATCACGGCGGTGGCGGCGAGTTCCTTCTTGTCGGCGGGGCGGGAGTCGGCGGAGCGGCCGGGGACCACCTGGTCCACGAGGGCGTCGAGGGCCATCGCGCGCTCGTCGGGGTCGGTGACCTGGTGGGCGATGCCGTGGACCACCACCGAGCGGTAGTTGATCGAGTGGTGGAAGGCGGAGCGGGCCAGGACCAGGCCGTCGACGTGGGTGACGGTCAGGCAGACCGGCAGGCCGGGGTCCTCCGTGGCGGTCATCCGCAGCGGGCGCGAACCGGTGGAGCCGTGTGCGTACAGCCGCTCGCCGACGCGGCAGTACAGCGTCGGCAGCACCACCGGGGCGCCGTCGCGGACGAAGCCGAGGTGGCAGAGGTACCCCTCGTCGAGTATCGCGTGCACCAGTTCCTTGTCGTACGACGCCCGATCGGCGGACCGGGTGGGCACGGTGCGGTCGGTCGGCGTGTAGGCGGCGGGCTTCCCCTCGGTCCCCTGCATGGCGGTCCCTCCCTGGACTCCTGTATTGCACTAGTGCATAATCTGCTTTGTGCTAGGAGAGTATCCGATCGAAGGTCGCGGCGCAGCGGAGATCGCGGGCAGTGTCGAGCGCGCGGTGAGCAGCGGAGAGTTGCGGCCGGGGCAAGTCCTGCCCCCGCTCAGGGAGTTGGCGTCTCGGCTCGGGGTGAATCCCAATACCGTCGCGGCCGCCTATCGCACCCTGCGCGAGCGCGGGGTGATCGAGACCGCCGGGCGGCGGGGCAGCCGGGTGCGGCCCAAGCCCGCCACGACCGGGCGCGACGAGCTGCGTGTGGAGGTGCCGCCCGGGGTGCGGGACCTGTCCACCGGCAACCCCGATCCGGTCCTGCTGCCCCCGCTCGGCCCGGCGTTCGCCGACGCGGCCGCCCGCGCGGACCGCGCCCCCGTCCTCTACGGCACCGAACCGGTCGACCCCGACCTCGCGCGCATCGCCCGCGCCGAACTCGACGCCGACGGCGTGCCCGAGGGCCCGCTGACCGTCACCTCCGGCTCCCTCGACGCCGTCGAACGGGTCCTCGCGGCCCACCTCAGGCCCGGCGACGCGGTCGCGGTGGAGGACCCCGGCTGGGGCAGCGTCCTGGACCTGGTCCCGGCGCTCGGGCTGCGGGCCGTACCGGTGGGCGTGGACGACGACGGCCCGCGCGTGGAGGAGCTGCGCGCCGCCCTGGCCGCCGGGGCCCGCGCGCTGATCGTCACCGTCCGCGCCCAGAACCCCACCGGCGCCTCGGTGAGCGCGTCGCGTGCGCGGGAGCTGCGGGCCGTACTGCGCGCACATCAGGACGTGCTGCTGATCGAGGACGACCACGGTCACGGCTTCGTCGACCTCGCGCCGCATCCGCTCGCGGGCGCCACCGCCCACTGGGCGTTCGTCCGCTCGGTCTCCAAGAACTACGGCCCCGATCTGCGCGTCGCCGTCCTCACCGGGGACGCCCGCACCGTCGACCGGGTGCGCGGACGGCAGCGGCTCGGCCCCGGCTGGGTGAGCCTGCTGCTCCAGCGCGCGGTCGCCCGGCTGTGGGCCGACGGCGCGGTGGACGGCTCGGTCGCGCGGTCCTACGGCGCGCGCCGGAAGGCGCTGACCGACGCGCTCGCACGGCGCGGGGTCACCGCGTTCGGCCGCAGCGGCATGAACGTCTGGGTGCCGGTCCCGGACGAGACGGGCGCCGTCGCCCGGCTCCTCCAGTCCGGCTGGGCGGTCGCGCCCGGCGCCCGCTTCCGGCTCGACACCCCGCCCGGCGTCCGCATCACCGTCTCGCCGCTCGCGGAGGCGGACATCGAGCCGCTGGCGGACGCGGTGGCGGCGGCGGTACGGCCGTCACCGGCGCGGTCGTACGGGTGACGGCGGTTTCGGCCGTACGACCGTACGGTCGCCGACGGGTACGGGTACGGGTACGGGTACGGGGCCGCGGTCGGCGCCCGTTCGCTCCCGCGGCCGACCCGGCTCGTCAGCTCTTCGGCCTGACCTGGGTGAGCGCGGCCCCCGCGAGGACGATCACCGCGCCCACCGGAGTGGTCCAGGCGATCGACTCGCCGAGGATCGCCACGCCCGCCGCCGTGGCGATGACGGGGATGAAGTAGGTCACCATCTGGGCGGTGGTGGGCCCGACTTCGGCGACGAGCCCGTACTGGATGAGCACCGCCACGCCCGTGCCGAGGGCGCCCAGCGCGGCCACCGCGAGCAGCGGGACGAGCGTGAAGTGTGTCGGGAACGAGGTGAACAGGGGCGTGACGACGGCCAGTTGGACGGTCGCGAGGAACAACTGCGTCCCGGTCATGGCGAGGTGCGAGTTGCCCGTGCCCGACAGGGTGCGGCGGACGTAGATCCAGCCGATCGGGTAGCACAGCGAGGCGAGCAGGGCCATGGCCGTGCCCGTGGCGTCGATGCCGTGGAAGCCCTGCCAGGCACCGAGGACGGTCAGCACCCCGAGGAAGCCGAGGCCGAGCCCTGCGAAGCGCACCCGGCTCGGGCGGTCCTCGGAGAGTGCGACCAGGGAGAGGACCATGCCCCACAGGGGCGAGGTGGCGTTGCAGATGCCGGCCAGGGTGGAGGGGACGGTCAGCTCGGCGTAGGCGAAGAGGGAGAACGGCGCGGCGTTCAGGAAGAACGCGGCGACCGCCATGTGCCCCCAGGTGCGGGCCCCGCGCGGCAGCCGCTCGCGCTTGACGGCCATCGCCGCCGCGAGCACGGCCGTGCCGAACACCAGTCTGCCGAGGGTCACTTGGAACGGGGCGTAGGAGGACGTGCCGACCTTGATGAGGAGGAAACTGAAGCCCCAGATCAGGGACAGCACGCCGAAGCGCAGCCGCCAGTCGGTGCGGGGACGCGCAGTGGCTTCCGGCGCGGACGTGGAGGCAGGCGCGGACGTGGACGCGGACTGTGCCGTGCGGGAAGGGGAGACCGTGTTCATGGCATCAAAGATGCGGGCGGCAACTTCGTAGCACAATCGAGAATTCTCACGCGGTATCTCTTAGGATCGCTTACATGTTGAATCTGGAGCGCCTGCGCACCCTGGACGCCCTCGCCCGGCACGGCTCCGTCAGCGCCGCAGCCGCCGCGCTGCATGTCACCACCTCCGCCGTCTCGCAGCAACTCTGCAAGCTGGAACGGGAAGTGGGGCAGCGGCTCCTCGCCAAGAACGGGCGCGGTGTCCGGCTCACGGACGCGGGCCGACTCCTCTCCGAGCACGCTGCGCGCATCCTCTCCCAGGTCGAGCTGGCCCAGTCGGACCTGGAGGCGCACCGGGGGCAGGTCGTCGGCGAACTGCGCCTCTCGGCCTTCCCCACCGCCGCCCGGGGGCTGTTCCCGGCCACGCTCGCCGGGCTGCGCGCCCTGCACCCCAACCTGCGGGTGCGCTCCAGCGAGCTGGAGCCGGAGCGGGGCGTCGCCGGGGTCGTGCGCGGCGATCTCGACCTCGCGGTGGTGCTCGACTGGTACAACAAGCCGATGCCCGTCCCGGACGGCCTGGTCAAGGCGCCCCTGCTGGACGACCCGGCGGAGGTCGCGCTCCCCGCCGGACACCGGCTCGCGGGCCGCGACGAGGTGGACCTCGCCGAGTTCGCCGACGACGAGTGGATCACCTGGGGCGAGGGCGAGTTCTGCCACGAGTGGCTGATCTTCACCCTGCGGTCCCGGGGAGTCGAACCCCTCGTCGGCCACCGGGCGGGCGAGACGCACACCCAACTCGCTTTGGTCGCCGCAGGGTTGGGTGTGTGCATCGCACCCCTGCTGGGGCGCGACCCGGTGCCGCCGGGAGTGGTCCTGGTCCCGCTCAAGCAGCGGGTCCGCAGGCATGTGTACGTCGTCTGGCGGGCGGACGCGGACCGCCGTCCCTCGATCCGCGCGGCGGTCGAGGCGCTGCGGACGGCGGCCGCGCAGCTTGGCTGAGCCGACGCGAGCCCGTCGGTATGGCATGGCGCAAGTCCCGCCCTCCGTACGGGACTTGCGCTCCGCCTTCTACGCCCTGCCCAGCTTCCGGAAGTCCCAGGAGACGATCTTCTCCGGGGTGAGCCGGGCCCAGGCGTGCCGTCCGTCGTGCGGCATCTCGTCCAGGCCGAAGTTCTTGCGCGCGAACAGCGTCTCCACCGCGTCGAGTTCGGCACACAGCTCGCCCGTGCGCGGCACCTCGCCCACGAACTCCACCCGCCCGGACAGCTCGGCCCCGCGCAACTGGTCGTACTCCTCGCCCGCGTCCACCACGACCGCCACCCGGTGGTCGCGGCTCAGCTGGGCCCAACGCCTGCTGCGCACCACGGAGTAGAGCCACAGCGAGCTGCCGTCCCAGACGAACCACAGCGCGCTCACGTGCGGGGTGCCGTCCGCCGAGACGGTCGCGACCCGGCAGGTGCGCTGGACGGTCAGGAACGCGTCCAGCTCGCCCGGAGTCATCATGATCTTCCGGCCCCGGCGCTGCTCGGTGACGGTCATACGGCCCCCTCTTCTCCCCAGTTGTCCAAGAGACACCCCCGTGCCGAGAACACCCCCGTGCCGTCGATCCTCTGACACGGTGCCAGAAAAGGGAACACGGCCCGGGTCGAGCGTGATCAGGCCAGCTCGATCGTGTCGCCGGACACCTTGATCTCCTTCGCGGGCAGCCCCTGCGTCGCGGGCCCCTGTTTCACACTGCCGTCCTCCACCGAGAAACGGCTGTTGTGGCACGGGCACACGATCACCCCGTCGCTCACGCTGCCCACCGCGCACCCCTGGTGGGTGCACGTGGCGGAGAACGCCTTGTAGGTCCCGGCCGACGGCTGGGTGACCACCACGCCGGCGTCCTTGAAGATCTTGCCGCCGCCCTCGGGGATGTCCGCGGTCTTGCCGAGCGTGGTGCCGGCCGCGCCGCCACCGGCGGTGTCCGAACCGCCGTCCGAGCCGCAGGCCGCCAGTGCCACGGTGAGTCCGGCGGCCCCGGCCGCCGCCATCACCGTACGCCGGGCGGGATTCGCTACGGGCTGGGACGATGCGCTGGTCATGAGGTGTTCCCTTCCGCCGGGATGGTCGTACGTGATCTGTCCAGGGGTACGGTCCGGCAGCACCGCCTGTTCAGACATGTGACCCGATCCTCACCGCTCGGATATGAGGAGGGCGTAAGGCCCGCGCGCGGCCCTCTCGCGTGGCGGTGCACCGGAATCCGGCGTCAACCCGCGTTATAACCTGGGCAAATGCTGACCGAAGTCACCGCCACCCGGTACATCACGCCCCTGCGTGAGGGCGGCTCACTGCCGGGGCTCGTCGAGGGGGACGATCTCCGGGCGTACGTCATGAAGTTCACCGGCGCGGGGCAGGGCCGCAAGACGCTCGTCGCCGAGGTCGTGTGCGGGGAGCTGGCGCGGCGGCTCGGGTTCCGGGTGCCCCGGCTCGTGACGCTCGGCCTCGATCCCGTGCTGGGGCTCGCCGAGCCCGAGCGGCAGGTGCAGGAGCTGCTGCGCTCAAGCGGGGGCGCCAACCTCGGCATGGACTTCCTCTCCGGCGCCCTCGGCTACGACCCGCTCGCTTTCCCGGTGACGCCCGAGGAGGCGGGCCGGATCGTCTGGTTCGACGCGCTGATCAACAACGTGGACCGCTCCTGGCGCAACCCCAACCTCCTCGTGCACCAAGGGCAGTTGTGGCTCATCGACCACGGCGCCACCATGATCTGGCACCACAACTGGCCCTCCGCCGGCACCTCGGCCGCCCGCCCCTACGACGCCTCCGACCACGCGCTGGCCCGCTTCGCCCCGGACGTCGCCGCCGCTGCCGCCGAGCTGGCCCCGCAGGTCACCGAGGACCTCCTCGCCGAGGTCACCGCCGAGATCCCCGACGCGTGGCTGACCGGCGAGCCCGGCTTCGACACACCGGACGACCTGCGCCGCGCCTACGCCCGCCCCCTGCTCGCGCGGGCGGTCTCCGTCCACGAGCGCATCAACGGCCTCCAGGAGAGCAAGTGAGCGAGCACCACATTCACATGGCCGGACATGTGGTCGAGCGCCACATCACCCGCACGGGCCAGGGCGGCGACCGCGATGTGTACGAGTACGCCCTGCTCCGTGTCGTACCCCGCGTCGAGCGCGGCGAGCGGATCAACGCGGGGGTCATCGTCTACTGCCGCGCCCACGACTACGTCGGCGCCCGCACCCATCTGGACGAGACCCGGCTGCTCGCGCTCGACCCCGGGGCCGACGTGGCCGGGATCCGGGCCGCGCTCGGTGCCGTCGAGCGGATCTGCGCGGGCGGCGAGGGCGCCGGTCAGGCCGCGGGCGACGACGCCGGGCGGCGCTTCCGCTGGCTGATCGCGCCCCGCTCCGCCGTCGTACAGCCGGGCTCGGTGCACACCGGACTCACTACCGATCCGGTGGCCGAGACCGAACGGCTGCTCGACCTGCTGGTGAGGTAATGGATCACACCACCCGGTGTCCCGTTGACACCGGGTGCCAGGGCTTCTAGCGTCACGGGTGCGGAAGGTACTAAGCGGTCGCTCACCGCACTCGGGTCCTGTCAAGGGCCACTCGGGTTCTCTCAAGGGCGAGGAGAAGCAGGAATGTCCACCACTGAACAGCGGGTCGCGGTAGTCACCGGCGCGGCACGAGGGATCGGCGCCGCCACCGCCGTACGTCTGGCCGCCGAGGGGCACGCCGTCGCCGTGGTCGACCTGGACGAGGCCGCCTGCAAGGACACCGTCGAGAAGATCACCTCGGCGGGCGGCAAGGCCGTCGCGGTCGGCGCCGACGTCTCCGACGAGGCGCAGGTCGAGGCCGCCATCGCCCGGGTCGTGGAGGAGCTGGGGGCGCCTACGATCCTCGTCAACAACGCCGGTGTGCTGCGCGACAACCTGCTGTTCAAGATGAGCGCGTCCGACTGGGACACCGTGCTGAACGTGCACCTGCGCGGCTCGTTCCTCATGACCAAGGCCGTCCAGAAGCACATGGTCGACGCGGGCTTCGGCCGCGTCGTCAACCTCTCCTCGTCCTCCGCGCTGGGCAACCGCGGCCAGGCCAACTACTCGGCCGCCAAGGCGGGTCTGCAGGGCTTCACCAAGACCCTCGCCATCGAGCTGGGCAAGTTCGGCATCACCGCCAACGCCGTCGCCCCGGGCTTCATCGCCACGGAGATGACCAAGGCCACCGCCGAGCGCGTCGGCATGGGCTTCGACGACTTCAAGAAGGCCGCCGCCACCCAGATCCCGGTGCAGCGCGTCGGTGAGCCCGAGGACATCGCCAACGCCATCGCCTTCTTCACCGGCGAGGCGGCCGGGTTCGTCTCCGGCCAGGTGCTGTACGTCGCCGGTGGACCGCTCGACTAGGCGCCCGGGAAAACTGAGCAACCCAGCCACTCGGGAATCTGAGGATCACGGACATGACTGAACTCCCGGAGCTCTCCGGCAAGGTCGCGCTCGTCACGGGCGCGAGCCGGGGCATCGGCTACGGCGTCGCGGAGGCCCTGATAGCGCGCGGCGACCGCGTGTGCATCACGGGCCGCAACGAGGAGGCGCTGAAGGAGGCCGTCGAGCGCCTCGGCGCCGAGCGCGTCATCGGCGTCGCGGGCAAGGCGCACGACCTCGACCACCAGAGCGCGGTCGTCGAGCGCACCATGGAGGCCTTCGGCCGCATCGACTTCCTGGTGAACAACGCGGGCACCAACCCGGTCTTCGGCCCCATCGCGGACGTCGACCTGAACGTCGCCCGCAAGGTGTTCGAGACCAACGTCGTCTCGGCGCTCGGCTTCGCCCAGAAGACCTGGCACGCCTGGCAGCGCGAGCACGGCGGCGCGATCGTCAACATCGCCTCCGTCGCGGGCCTCGCGCCCTCGCCGTTCATCGGCGCCTACGGCATCAGCAAGGCCGCCATGATCAACCTGACCCAGCAGCTGGCGCACGAGTTCGCGCCCAAGGTGCGGGTCAACGCGATCGCCCCGGCCGTGGTGAAGACCAAGTTCGCCGAGGCGCTCTACGAGGGCCGCGAGGCGGAGGCCGCTGCCGCCTACCCGCTCGGCCGCCTCGGCGTGCCCTCCGACATCGGTGGCGCCACCGCCTTCCTCACCTCCGAGCAGTCCGACTGGATCACCGGCCAGACGCTCGTCGTGGACGGCGGCATCTTCCTCAACGCCGGGGTGGGCTGACCCTCCCCGCGGGGGCCTCGGGCCCCTGACCGGCCGTCTCTTCCGGGCGCCGTTCCCCAGCGGAACGGCGCCCGGAGTGCTGTGCGGCGACCGGTCGCCGCGATGACAACGTCGTCACCGTCCGATCCGTCAACAACGGCTGTTTCAGGGGAGGTTCAGGAGGCGTATTGCTGCGGTATGGTCTGCCGACCTTGGTACGGCGGATCGAGGAGCGTGCGCGTGTTCAAGCGGAACCGATTCCTTCGAAGAGTCGCGGCGGCCGCGTCCATCAGTCTGGTGTCGGGGTGCGCCCTGCTCCCCGGCAGCGCCCGGACCGACGACGGCCCGATCGTCGTCGGCACCACCAGCGCCCCCAGCACCCTGGACCCGGCGGGCTCCTGGGACGGCTCCTGGGAACTGTTCCGCAACGTCTACCAGACGCTTCTCGCCTACCCCACCGGCGCCACCAGCCCCCAGCCCGACGCCGCCCAGAGCTGCGGCTTCTCCGACTCGGGCGGCACCACCTACCACTGTCGACTGCGTCCGGGCATGAAGTTCTCCGACGGCCACCCGCTCAACGCCCAGGCCGTGCAGGCGTCCATCAACCGCATCCGTGTCATCAACGCGCCGGGCGGCCCCGCCGGACTGCTCGGCAGCCTGGACCGGGTGGAGTCCTCCGGCGACCGCGACGTGGTCTTCCACCTCAAGAAGCCCGACGCCACCTTCCCGTTCGTGCTGGCCACCCCTGCCATGTCGATCGTGGACCCGCGCGACTACCCCGCCAACTCCCTGCGCGACAAGGGCGACATCCACGGCTCCGGCCCGTACCGCCTCGAGTCCTACGACGAGGGCAAGGAGGCCGTCCTCGTCCGCAACGACCGCTACGACGGCTACGCCAAGCGGCTCAACGACGCGGTGACCATCCGCTACTTCCAGGACTCCCACTCCATGGTCCAGGCGCTGCGCGACAAGCGGATCGACGTCACCTACCGGGGTCTGGCCGCCGGTGACATCGTCACCCTCGAGCGGCAGGACCGCACCGACCTCCAGCTGATCGACGGCAGCGGCACCGACATCAGCTACCTGGTGTTCAACCCCAAGGACCCCTGGGCCCGGCAGGACGCCGTACGCCGGGCCGTCGCCCAGGTCGTCGACCGCGGGGCCATCGCGCACCGGGTCTACAAGGACACCGTGGACCCGCTGTACTCCATGGTCCCCAAGGGCCTGGTCGGGCACACCACGCCGTTCTTCGACACCTTCGGCGACCCGAGCACCGCCAAGGCCCGCAAGACCCTCACCGACGCGGGCATCACCCGGCGCGTCCCGCTCACCCTCTGGTACACCAGCGACCGCTACGGCTCCGAGACGGCCCTGATGTTCCAGGAGCTGAAGCGGCAGCTCGACGCCTCGGGGCTGTTCACGATCACCCTGAAGGCGCGGCCCTGGAAGAGCTATGTGGCCGGCTACCAGAAGGGCGAGTACCCGGTGTTCGGGCGCGGCTGGTTCCCGGACTTCCCCGACCCGGACAACTTCATCACGCCGTTCGTCGGCGAGAACAACGCGCTCGGCACGCCGTACCCGGCGAAGAAGATCACCTCCGTCCTGCTGCCCCGCTCGCGCGCGATGCGCGACCGCGCCGAGGTGGTCAAGGACATGGGCGACGCGCAGCAACAGATCGCGGACGACGCGCGGCTGCTGCCGCTGTGGCAGGGGCGGCAGTACGTGGCGGCCAACGGGGACATCTCCGGCGGGGAGCGGGCCCTCGACCCCTCGACGATCATGACGATGTGGGAGCTGTACCGGAAGACCAGCTGGTGAGCGGGGGCGCGCGGGGCCGGTGAGCGGCCTCTCGGGCGACGGCTTCCGGGAGACCTCGGGTGCCGGTTGTCAGTGGTCGCCTGTAGGTTCTGAAGCCTGGAAGTGACCGCACATCGTGAGGACGTTGACGTGACCGACATCGCCATGCTGCCCGAGTCCTGGCGCGGGGTACTGGGCGACGAGCTGGAGAAGCCCTACTTCAAGGAGCTGACCGAGTTCGTCGAGGAGGAGCGGGCGAAGGGTCCGGTCTACCCCCCGCGCGAGGAGGTCTTCGCGGCCCTCGCGGCGACGCCGTACGACAAGGTCAAGGTCCTCGTCCTCGGCCAGGACCCGTACCACGGCGAGGGCCAGGGGCACGGCCTGTGTTTCTCGGTGCGGCCCGGTGTGAAGACCCCGCCCTCGCTGCGGAACATCTACAAGGAGATGCGCGAGGAGCTGGACCTCCCGGTCCCGGACAACGGCTATCTGATGCCCTGGGCCGAGCAGGGTGTCCTGCTGCTGAACGCGGTGCTGACCGTCCGCGCGGGCGAGGCCAACTCGCACAAGAACAAGGGCTGGGAGAAGTTCACCGACGCGGTGATCCGCGCCGTGGCCTCCCGCCCCGACCCGGCGGTCTTCGTCCTGTGGGGCAACTACGCCCAGAAGAAGCTCCCCCTGATCGACGAGACCCGGCACGTGGTCGTCAAGGGCGCGCACCCCTCGCCGCTGTCGGCGAAGAAGTTCTTCGGTTCCCGCCCGTTCACCCAGATCAACGAGGCGATCGAGAAGCAGGGGCACGAGGCGATCGACTGGCGGATTCCGGACCTGGAGGGCTGAGGGGACCTGTAGCGGGATGCCGGTTCGGGTGTGTCACCCCGGCGTACGGGGCCGCCTGCCCGGCATCTCCACCGGCTGCGGCTAGCGTCGGGGCAGGCGGGCCGGACGGCGGCCCGGCGTGACGGCTCGGAGGGCGCGGTGGCGGAGCGGCAGGAGCAGGCGGCGCCGGATGCCCTGCTGACCCGGATCGGGCAGGTCGTGATGCTGCACCACGGCGGCGACCGCGAGGAGGCCAGGCGCCGCCTCCTGGAGCTGTGGGCCGAGACGGCCGAGGCCGGCGACCCGCTCCACCGCTGCACCCTGGCCCACTACCTCGCCGACACCCAGGACGACCCCGACGCCGAACTCGCCTGGGACCTCAGGGCGTTGTCGGCGGCCCAGGAACTGACCGGCGCCGATCCCGCGCCGGTCGGGGGCTTCTACCCCTCCCTCCACCTCAACCTCGCCGCCGACTACCTCAAGCTCGGCCGCTCCGACGCCGCCCGCACCCACCTCCGCCGCGCCCGCCACGCCGCCGACTCCCTCGCGGACGACGGCTACGGGACGGGGGTCAGGGCGGCCATCAGCCGCCTGGAGCTGCGTCTCGGCCCGTCCGGGGGCGGGGACGGCGAGGGATTCGGACCGCCGCGCCAGCGGCCGGTGGGGTAGCGGTCGGTGGGGTGGCAGCCCGTGGGCTGGCGAGGGGCGCCGGACTGCTCCTGCACCCTCAACGCCCGTACGCCCGCCCGCAGATCACCGACGCCGGGCTGTCCTTCCGCCAGCCGCCGTACTTGCGGCCCAGTGCGCAGATGTCCGGCGCCTTGACGGTCGGGCGGGGTGGGGCCGCGGGGGCCGGGCGCGGGGCGCTTCGCGGGTTCCGGCCGGTGGGGGCCGGGTGTGGAGCGGGGGGTGCGGGTGAGGGAGAGGACGGTGTGGCGGATGTGGGTGAGGGTGAGGGCTCCTGCGGGGGTGGTCCCATCCGGGCCAGGGCCTCGCGGGCGGGCGCCTGCACCGGGCGGGGGGTCGCCGTGCCCGCCGCCGGACGGGGGGCGACGGGCGCCGGGCCATGTACGGTCACGCAGGCGGTGAGGGCCGAGACGGCCACGGTGACCCAGAGCGCTGCGGTGGTCGTCGGTCGATGCACCCGGGCAACTTTGCTGGCCGGGCCGCCGCATTGGCATCAGCTACGCACGGGTGATCCACTCGCAGGAGTGATGGCGTCGCCCGCAGGGAGGACGTACGCGTACCGGGGGTGACGCTCACTCGCCGGTGCGGCCGTCTATCCGTTCGCGCAGCAGGTCGGCGTGGCCGTTGTGGCGGGCGTACTCCT
>NZ_WWIR01000047.1 GCF_009863025.1 Streptomyces sp. SID4985
GGGGCCGTACGGCAGCGATCGCCCGGGTCGTGTCCGGCCCGGCCGAACTCCTGGGCCGCGCCCTGCTCGTACGCCCCGACGGCACCCTGCTCGGCGGCTTCGGCGCCCACCCCGAACTGGACCGCACCGTCGCCGCCGAGGCCGCCGCCTTCCTGGACGCGGGCCGCACCGGCACCGTGGAGGCGGGCGAGCGCGGGGAGCGCTGCGGGGACCCGGTGACCGTCCTGGTCGAGTCCTCGGTGCCCCCGCCCCGGATGATCGTCTTCGGCGCCGTCGACTTCGCGGCCGCCCTGGTCCGCGTCGGCGCCTTCCTCGGCTACCACGTCACCGTGTGCGACGCCCGCCCCGTGTTCACCACCCGGGCCCGCTTCCCGGAGGCCGACGAGATCGTGGTCGACTGGCCGCACCGCTATCTGGAGCGCACCGCGACCGACTCCCGCACCGTGCTCTGCGTCCTCACCCACGACTCCAAGTTCGACGTGCCGCTGCTGCGCCACGCCCTGCGCCTGCCCGTCGCCTACGTCGGCGCGATGGGCTCCCGGCGCACCCACCTCGACCGCCTGGAACTGCTGCGCGAGGCCGGGGTCACCGAGCTGGAACTCGCCCGCCTGCACTCCCCGATCGGGCTCGACCTCGGCGCCCGCACCCCCGAGGAGACCGCGCTGTCCATCGCCGCCGAGATCGTCGCCGGGCGGCGCGGCGGCAGCGGGCTGCCGCTCACCGGGGCGCACACCCCGATCCACCGCGACGTGCCCGACCGGGCCGGGCGGCGCTTCGGGTCGGTGGCCTGAGCGCGCGGGGGCGGCGGCGCGAGTCCCGGCGTACCGGGCCGACACCCTGTGCGACTCCCGGCTCGGCCCCGGTCCGGCCCTGCGTCGGCCCCCGGAAAAGCGCTTGCCGCCCCTCCCCGCCGCCGTGCTTGCATGAGCGCATGGTCTCCACCGACCGGCTGCTGGCGTTCGCGGCCCTTTCCCTCGTTCTCATCGTGGTGCCGGGCCCGAGCGTGCTGTTCGTGGTCGGCCGGGCCCTCGCGCACGGCCGCCGGGCCGCGCTGACCACCGTCGCGGGCAACACCCTCGGCGCCTATGTGCTCGTCGCCGCCGTCGCCCTCGGCGTCGGCTCGGTGGTGGAGCGCTCGCTGCTCGCCTTCACGGTGCTCAAACTCGCGGGCGCCGCCTACCTCGTGTACCTCGGGGTCATGGCCTGGCGGCGGCGCGGCTCGCTGCGGGACGCGGTCACCGCCGCCGAACCGGGGCCGGAGCACGGCGCGCTGCGCACACTGGGGGAGGGGTTCGCGGTGGGCGTGGCCAACCCCAAGACGATCGTGTTCTTCGCCGCCGTACTGCCCCAGTTCGCCGACCCCGGCCAGGGGCACGTCCCGGCCCAGATGCTGCTGCTCGGGCTGGTGTTCAACGTCATCGCCCTGGCCTCGGACAGCGTCTGGGGGCTCGTCGCCTCCGCCGCCCGCGACTGGTTCGCCCGCTCGCCCCGGCGGCTCGCGGCCGTCGGCGGCGCGGGCGGCCTCGCGATGATCGGCCTGGGCGTGACGGTGGCCGTGACCGGCCGCAAGGACTGAAAGGACCGAACCGGGCCCGGCTCGGCGGGGTTCACCTCGGCCGAGGCGGGCTCACTCCCGCCGCAGCAGCCCGTTCACCGCGCGCCCGAACATCGACTGGGCCGCGCTCGTCGTCACCCCGTCGAAGGACCGGGGCAGGAAACTCACCCGCAGCTCCTCGCGCCACACCACCCGGGTCCGCCCGCCCGGCCCCGGCCGCACCTCGATCTCGGCCCAGCCCAGCACCACACGGCCGCGCTTCTCCAGTCGGCACAGGCCGGGCTCGTCGTCCACCGGGGGCCGCCATACGGTGACTTCCATGGGGTCGTCGAAGGTCAGCGGACCGACACCCGTACGGGCGACGAAGCGGGTGCCCACCCCGGTCGGCGGGGGCGTGTCCACCGTGACCCGGGTCAGCGGCACCACGTCGGCGTGGCGGGGCCAGTCGGTGAGCCGGCGCCACGCCTCCGCGAGGGGAAGGGGGACCGTGCGTTCGAGCGTGAAGAGAGGCACGCCACGATCGTAGGGAATGACCGGCGCCCACCGGCCCGTTCGCTCCCGCGCTCACCTGCCCGGAGCAGCGTCCGGACGGCCGACGGCGCCCCGGCGCGTCCGCCGGGTGGTCCCGCGGCACCGGTCACCACCTTCGGTGGGCCGTACACACGCCTGGGTCCGGCGGGCGCTCCGGGGCGCCCGTACGGGGCATCCCCCAGGGGAATGCCCGTAGTGGACAGGGGGACGCTGCGGGCCGCTCGTGGTCGCTCGCAGCGTCCCCCTGGTTTCTCACCCGGGGCAACCCCCGGGAAGTCCCCTGGGTTACGAGTTGACCTGAGCGGTCACCAGGTTCGAGAAGGTGGTCAGCCGGGTGTAGACACCCGGGTAACCCGCCTCCGCGCACCCCTCGCCCCAGGAAGTGATCCCTGCCAGGACGCCCCCGATGATCAGGGGACCGCCGCTGTCGCCCTGGCAGGTGTCCACGCCACCGGAGGTGAGTCCGGCGCAGACCATGTCGGACTGGACGTAGTCCGAGCCGTAGGAGGAACGGCAGCTGGAGTCGGACACGACCGGAACGGTCGCGGTCCGCAGCTGGTTGGAGGAGCTGCCGTTCTCCCGGGTGGTACCCCAGCCGAGAATCCGCGCCGTGGTGCCGGCCGCGTAGACGCTGGTCTGGGAGGAGGAGACGTACGACACCGGGGAGTACGGCATCGACGTCGACAGGGTCAGCACGGCCACGTCGTCGCCGTTGGTGGCGTCGGTGTAGTCCGGGTTGATCCAGATCTTGCTGACGCGGCTCACCGTGCCGTCCGTGCCGTTCAGATAGGTCCGCCCGCCGACCACGCGCACGCTGCTCGTCGACTCGCCGACCATGCAGTGCGCGGCCGTCACGACCTTCTTGGCGGCGACCAGGGTGCCACCGCAGAACTGACTGCCCGACGCGTCCGTGATCTGCATGACGTACGGGTACGCCGACGCGGTGGTGGTCGTGCCGCCCACGATGGGCTGGGGCGCGGCGCTCGCCGCGGGGGAGGCGATCAGCGCGGTGGCCGCCGCGGCGGCGGTGGCCACCAGGGTCGCGGCGGTCTTTCTGGCACGAGTGAGCCCGAACATGAGTCTCCTCAGTGGGGGTTGCCGGTGGGGGTCGCGCGGGTGTGGGGGTGTGGCACGGGGTTGGGGCACCCCCTGCTCCAGCGGAGCCGAGAGCGGGAGGGACCGACCCCGTGTGCCCGGGCGAGCGGCACGCCCTTTACGCTAGGACCCGGAACTCCCGCCTCCCAATGAGGGAACCCCCTAGGGGGACAGGGGAGGGAAAACCCTCGGTCCGGCTCAGTTAACCGGGCGTGCCCTCACTTCGCGCGGCGACCTGCGGCCAATCGGACGATGTCCACCCGGGACCTGATGCCCAGCTTTCGGTAGACCCTGGTGAGCGTCGCCTCCACCGTCTTCACACTCACGAACAGCCGTGCGGCGATCTCCCGGTTGGTCGCGCCCTCCATGACCAGCGCGGCCACCTGACGCTCCATCGAAGCCAGTCCGGCGAGCGCGTCCAGCGCCTCCGGCACGCCGGGCGCGGGCTCCGGCTCCGGCGCGGTGCGCGCCTCCTCCACCTGGCGCAGCCAGGGCAGCGCCCGGCACCGCCGGAACAGCCGGGTCGCCTCGTCGTACGCCGCCTGCGGCCGTCTGCGCCCGGCCTCCGGGCGCCGGGCGCGCAGCCGGGCCAGTGCGAACGCGGCTCGCGCCTCCTCCAGGCCGTAGCCGAGCTTGGCCAGCCGGTCCTGAGCCGACGTCAGCCGGGCCACCGCGCCCTCGTGGTCCCCGCGTGCCGCCCTGACCTGGGCCTCCGCCCGGTCCAGGACCGCGAGGACGCTCTCCCGGCCGAGCCTGAGGGCGTGTTCGCGGCTCGCGTCGATGACGTCCTGCGCCTCGTCGGGTTCACCGGTGCGGACCAGTGCCTCCGCGAGGTCGCCCTGCCAGCGGCCGCGCGCCGGGTCGGTGATGCCGAGGTCCCGCTCCAGCGCGCGCACCCGGCGCAGCGAGCGCACGGTGCCCGCCGGATCGCCCGCGACCAACTGGGCGTATCCGAGAGCGCCCAGGGCCCGGGAGAGGTACATCTGGTCGCCGTCCCGCTCGGCCTGCTCCACCGCCTCCCGGGCGAGCGCCACCGCCCGCTCCACATCACCGCCGGACGCCTCGGCCAGCGAGGCGAGCATCGCCGTGGCGGTCTCGCCGATCCCGGAGTCGCGGGCCAGCCGCAGCGCGTCCCGGGCCACGTCGAGGGCGCGTCCGCAGTGCCCGGCGCGCAGCTCGGTCTCGGCCAGGCCGCGCAGGAAGTGCACCTCGCTCTCCACCGAGCCGCGCCGGCGCACCTCGCGCAGCAGCGCCGTCACCGTCGTACGGGCCTCGGCGAGGCGGTCGCCCATGACCAGCCAGCGGAACCGGGTGCTGCCCGCGCCGTTGTGATGGCAGGCCACCTCCGGGTCCTGGGGCTCGGTCAGGGCGTGCTTGATGGTGCGGGGCGCCTCCGGATGGCCCATCAGGGTCTCGATCTGCGCCTGGAAGGCCAGCGCCAGCAGCTCGGTGCGCCGGTCGGCGCCGCGCGCGGCCAGCTCGGCGGCGTGCGCGGCGGCGGTCCTGGCGTCGGTGAAGTCGCCCTCCACGATCAGCGCCCGCCAGGCCAGCTGGTAGTGGACCAGGGCCAGCAGCCGGGGGTCGTCGCCCGCGTCGGCCAGCGCCTGCGGGAAGACCGCCTCGACCTCGGCCATGGTGTGCCCGGCGGTGTCGATCACCACGATCCAGGCCCGCACCCGGTGCGCGGGCACGGTCGCCCGGGTCAGCACCTCGCGCGCGATGTCCCGCGCCAGGTCGACCTCGCCCGCCGTGATCGCGTCCTCGGCCGCCTGCAGCCGCCGCTCGTCCGGGCCCGGAGCGCTGTCCGCCGGGGTGCGCCGGGCGGCGAGCAGCCCGAGCTGCGCGGC
>NZ_WWIR01000465.1 GCF_009863025.1 Streptomyces sp. SID4985
GGCCGACGGCACCCTGGCCCTCGTCCTCGACCCCGCCGCCGCTCCCGCCGAGGCCGCCCGCGCGGTCGCGGGGCGGCTGGCGGCCGACGAAACGCTGAGGGCCCGCCTGGTGCGCGGCCTCGACCTGGCACTGCTGCCGGCCGGGACCACGCCTCCGGGCGAGCCCTTGTACGTACGGGACTGAAAAACCCCGTACACGACTGGAAAACCCGAGGGGCTAGCCGTACACCGGTCCGGTGTACTTCTCGCCGGGGCCGTGGCCCGGGTCGTCCGGGACCAGGGACGCCTCGCGGAAGGCCAGCTGGAGCGACTTCAGGCCGTCGCGCAGCGGGGCCGCGTGGAAGGAGCTGATCTCGGTCGTGCTCGCGTCGAGCAGACCGGCGAGCGCGGTGATCAGCTTGCGGGCCTCGTCCAGGTCCTTGTACTTCTCGCCCTCCTCGCTCAGCCCCAGCTTCACGGCGGCGGCGCTCATCAGGTTGACGGCGACCGTGACGATCACCTCGACGGCGGGGACCTCGGCGATGTCGCGCGTCATCGCGTCGAAGTCGGTGTTCTCAGGAGGGGTCTCACTCATACCCCACACGATAGGCGCCGGGGTGGTCCGGGCTTCGGGCCGGGCACGATTACGGCTTGTAAAGGGATCGCCGATTAGTACCGGCAAAGCATTCCTGCTAACCTGGAATCCGACCGGCCGGACAAGCACGCCCTGTGGCGAGCGATCCGGCCCACAAGTGGAGGCTTCGAACTCCCACCTGACCGCCCTCCGGGGTGGCGGGTCACCGGTCAGACGGACCGCGGCACCGCCGACGGCGTCCGTCCGAAGCGCGCCCCGTGATCTTCACGGCGGTGTTCCGGTAGTTCGAGGAACCCCGCCTGTGATCGTCCGGGGCATTTTTTGTGCTTCGGCGCGGTTAGGTCTTACGAACACAGACGTTACGCGGCTGTCCGCCAGACCGTCGCGTGGTGCTACCGAGGAGGATCCATCAGCGCCGAGCCCCGCATCAACGACCGGATTCGCGTTCCCGAGGTGCGACTTGTCGGTCCCAGTGGCGAGCAGGTGGGCATTGTCCCGCTGGCCAAGGCACTGGAGCTTGCGCAGGAGTACGACCTGGACCTGGTCGAGGTCGCGGCGACCGCCCGTCCGCCCGTGTGCAAGCTCATGGACTACGGGAAGTTCAAGTACGAGTCGGCCATGAAGGCCCGTGAGGCGCGCAAGAACCAGGCGCACACGGTCATCAAGGAGATGAAGCTCCGGCCGAAGATCGACCCGCACGACTACGACACCAAGAAGGGTCACGTCGTCCGGTTCCTCAAGCAGGGCGACAAGGTCAAGATCACGATCATGTTCCGTGGCCGCGAGCAGTCCCGCCCCGAGCTGGGCTACCGACTGCTGCAGCGCCTCGCGGAGGACGTCCAGGACCTCGGTTTCGTCGAATCGAACCCGAAGCAGGACGGCCGAAACATGATCATGGTCCTCGGTCCGCACAAGAAGAAGACCGAGGCGATGGCCGAGGCCCGCCAGGCGCAGGAAGCCCGTAAGGCGGACGCGAAGGCCAACCCCGGCAAGTCGCAGAACGCCGCGGACGCCGAGAGCGTCGAGGACGCCGAGAGTGCCGAGGCTCCTGCCGAGGACGCCGCCGAGGCTTCCGCCGAGGCGTGATCCCGGGGGCGCGAGCCCCGGGGACGCAATCCCATACAAGAGCGACGCTCCACCGTGCCCGGTTTCACGACCGGGCACCGGAGCGCCACCGACGAGGAGATAACGGCGCTATGCCGAAGAACAAGTCGCACAGCGGTGCCAGCAAGCGCTTCAAGGTCACCGGCTCCGGCAAGGTGCTCCGTGAGCGCGCCGGCAAGCGCCACCTGCTCGAGCACAAGTCGTCCCGCGTGACGCGCCGTCTGACCGGCACCGCCGAGATGGCCCCGGGCGACGCCGCGAAGATCAAGAAGCTTCTCGGCAAGTGACGCCTCGGCGCTGACCAAGCGCCGTACGTCTTCACCGGGACCCAATCGTTTCCGGGTCGTGTGAGTCTGAGTCCACTCCACGGCCCCGCTACAAGGAGTAATAAAGTGGCACGCGTCAAGCGGGCAGTCAACGCCCACAAGAAGCGCCGGGCGATCCTCGAGGCGGCCTCCGGCTACCGCGGTCAGCGTTCGCGCCTGTACCGCAAGGCCAAGGAGCAGGTCACCCACTCGCTGGTCTACAACTACAACGACCGCAAGAAGCGCAAGGGCGACTTCCGTCGGCTGTGGATCCAGCGCATCAACGCTGCGGCCCGCCAGAACGGCATGACGTACAACCGCCTCATCCAGGGTCTGAACGCCGCGAACATCGAGGTCGACCGCAAGATCCTGGCCGAGCTGGCCGTCAACGACGCCGGTGCGTTCGCCGCGCTCGTCGAGGTCGCGCAGAAGGCCCTCCCGGCCGACGTCAACGCGCCGAAGGCCGCGTGACGCTGCGCCGGCATTGAGCCGACGTGACTGTACGGACCCGTGGGCTTCGGCCTGCGGGTCCGTTCTCTGTGTGGTGCGGGCCGGTTCGGCACCGTCGACATCCGCCGTCGTGGCCGAGCGCCGTCGCGACGGGAAAGAATGAGGTGGAACTTCCGATGGCCCCCGTAACACCCGACGCCACCCCAGAGCTCATCTCCCCCCGGTCCCCGCGCGTCAGTGCCGCCCGTCGGCTCGCGCGGCGGAACTTCCGGGGGAAGGACCGGCTGTTCCTCGCGGAGGGGCCGCAGGCCGTACGGGAGGGGGCCGCGCACCGGGGGGCCGACGGCGGGGCCACACTGGTCGAGCTGTTCGCCACCGTCGAGGCCGCGGAGCGCTATGCCGACATCGTGGGCGAGGCGCGGGACGCCGGGGCCCGGGTGCACCTGGCCTCCGAGGAGGTCATCGCCGACATCTCCACCACCGTCACCCCGCAGGGCCTGGTCGGGGTCTGCCGGTTCCTGGACACCCCGTTCCAGGACGTCCTCGCCGCCCGCCCGAAGCTCGTCGCCGTCCTCGCCCACGTCCGCGACCCCGGCAACGCGGGCACCGTGCTGCGCTGCGCCGACGCCGCGGGCGCCGAGGCCGTGATCCTCACTGACGCCTCCGTGGACCTGTACAACCCCAAGGCCGTCCGCGCCTCTGTCGGCTCCCTCTTCCACCTGCCCGTCGCCGTCGGCGTCCCCGTCGAGCAGGCCGTCCAGGGGCTGAAGGACGCCGGGGTGCGCATCCTCGCCGCCGACGGCGCCGGTGACCGCGACCTGGACGAGGAGCTGGACAAGGGCGCGATGGGCGACCCCACCGCGTGGGTGTTCGGCAACGAGGCATGGGGGCTCCCGGAGGAGACCCGCGCCCTCGCCGACGCCGTGGTCAGCGTCCCCATCCACGGAAAGGCCGAGAGCCTGAACCTCGCCACCGCCGCCGCCGTATGTCTCTACGCGTCGGCCCGTGCGCAGCGCGCCCCCGGAGGGTGCCGTTCCGTCACCAACAGCTAGGTCCTGTCGACGACAGGACCTAGTAGGGTGACCAACTCGGGGGCCCTGCGCAGCCTGAGAGGTGGGGTACGGGGATGAGTGTGGTCGGCACGAGCACCGCGCCGGACGGGCGTGAGGTGCGTCCCGCGCCCGTGCCCCCGCCTCTGTCAGGGGAAGCCGTCGCCATCGACCCCGACCAGCTGCCCGACGGCCTGGTCGTCGCCGACGAGCACGGCCGGGTCGTCTGCTTCAACGCCGCCGCCACCCGCGTCACCGCCGTACGCGCCGCCGACGCCCTCGGCGAGCCCCTGGAGAAGGCCCTCCCGCTGGAGGACCTGGAGGGCAGGCGCTGGTGGCAGCTCACCGACCCCTACGGCGGCCTCGCCATCCGGGTCCGCCAGCCCGAGCGCAACCTGCTGCTGCCCGGCGGCCGCGAGGTCCTCGTCTCCGCGCGATACGTGCGCGCCGAACCCCTCGGCCCCGTCCAGCGCCTCGTCGTCACCCTGCGCGACACCGAGGCCCGGCACCGCACCGAGCGCAGCCACGCCGAGCTGATCGCCACCGTCGCCCACGAGCTGCGCTCCCCGCTCACCTCCGTCAAGGGCTTCACCGCGACCCTCCTTGCCAAGTGGGAGCGGTTCACCGACGACCAGAAGCGGCTGATGCTGGAGACCGTCGACGCGGACGCCGACCGGGTCACCCGGCTCATCGCCGAGCTGCTCGACATCTCCCGCATCGACAGCGGCCGCCTGGAGGTGCGCCGCCAGCCCGTCGACATAGGCGCCGCCGTCGGACGGCACATCCAGGCCCATGTGGCCGCGGGCCAGTCCGCCGACCGCTTCCTGCTGCGCGTGGAGAACCCGCTGCCCGGCCTGTGGGCCGACCCCGACAAGGTCGACCAGGTGCTGAGCAACCTGCTGGAAAACGCCGTGCGCCACGGCGCCGGAACCGTCACAATCGACGTCATGCCCTCGCCCTCCCCGCGCGAAGGCGAGGAGACAGGCACGTCGGTCACGGTGAGCGACGAGGGGCCCGGCATCCCGGAGGAATCCATGAACCGCGTCTTCACCCGCTTCTGGCGGGGCAGCAAGCGCGGTGGCACCGGCCTCGGGCTCTACATCGTCAAGGGCATCGTGGAAGCCCACGGCGGCTCCATCACGGTCGGCCGCGCCCCCGGCGGCGGCGCGCAGTTCCGATTTACGTTGCCCGTGAGCACCCCGGCCTATCTGGCCTAGGCGCCCACGGGCCATTCGTCCACCCCGTCCCCGTTAGACTCGGCCCCTGGCACCTTTGTGTCCGCACACGGCCCTGGCGAGTCCCGGAGCCGGTGACGGGGACCATCAGCCGGGGCACCTCCCAGCCGTAGCTGGGGGCCAATCGGAAGCACAGGAAGAGATGTCGGCACCGAATAAGTCGTACGACCCTGTCGAGGTCGAGGCGTTGAAACCCGAAGAGATCGAGCGTATGCGGGACGAGGCGCTCGCCGCCTTCCGTGCCGCGGACTCCCTCGACGCGCTCCACGAGGCCAAGGTCGCCCACACCGGCCCCGCCTCCCCGCTGTCCCTCGCCAACCGCGAGATCGGCGCCCTGCCCCCGCACGCCAAGGCCGAGGCCGGCAAGCGCGTCGGCATGGCCCGCGGCGCGGTGAACAAGGCGCTGGCCGGCCGGCAGGTGGAGCTGGAGGCCGAGCGGGACGCCCGCGTGCTGGTCGAGGAGGATGTCGACGTCACGCTGCCGTACGACCGCGTCCCCGCCGGTGCCCGCCACCCGCTGACCACGCTCTCCGAGCGCATCGAGGACGTCTTCGTGGCCATGGGCTACGAGGTCGCCGAGGGCCCCGAGGCCGAGGCCGAGTGGTTCAACTTCGACGCGCTCAACATCGGCCCCGACCACCCCGCGCGCGGCGAGGCCGACACCTTCTTCGTGCGGGACGACAAGGGCGGCACCGACTCCGGTGTCGTGCTGCGCACCCACACCTCGCCCGTCCAGATCCGTTCGCTGCTCGACCGTGAGCCGCCGGTCTACGTGATCTGCCCGGGCCGCGTCTATCGCACCGACGAGCTGGACGCCACCCACACCCCGGTGTTCCACCAGGTCGAGCTGCTGGCGATCGACGAGGGCCTGACCATGGCCGACCTCAAGGGCACCCTGGACCACATGGTCCAGGCGCTGTTCGGTCCGGACATGAAGACCCGGCTGCGGCCGAACTTCTTCCCGTTCACCGAGCCGTCCGCCGAGATGGACATGGTGTGCTACGTCTGCCGCGGCGAGTCCGTCGGCAACCCCGACCGGCCCTGCCGCACCTGCTCCAGCGAGGGCTGGATCGAGCTGGGCGGCTGCGGCATGGTCAACCCCAAGGTGCTGGCCGCCTGCGGCGTCGACCCGGAGAAGTACAGCGGGTTCGCCTTCGGGTTCGGCATCGAGCGGATGCTGATGTTCCGCCACAACGTCGAAGACATGCGAGACATGGTCGAGGGTGACGTCCGGTTCACCCGGCCGTTCGGGATGGAGATCTGATGCGCGTCCCGCTTTCCTGGCTGCGGGAGTACGTCGACCTGCCGGAGTCCGAGACCGGCCGTGACGTACAGGCCAAGCTCATCGACTCCGGCCTCGAGGTCGAGACCGTCGAGCAGCTCGGCGCCGGCCTCAAGGGCCCCCTCGTCGTCGGTCAGGTGCTGACCATCGAGGAGCTGGAGGGCTTCAAGAAGCCGATCCGCTTCTGCACGGTCGACGTCGGCACCGCCAACGGCACCGGTGAGCCGCAGGAGATCGTCTGCGGTGCCCGCAACTTCTCCGTCGGCGACAAGGTCGTCGTGGTCCTGCCCGGCGCGGTGCTGCCCGGCGACTTCGCCATCGCCGCCCGCAAGACGTACGGCAAGACCTCCCACGGCATGATCTGCTCCACCGACGAGCTGGGCATGGGCGACGACGGCACGCACGGCATCATCGTGCTGCCGCCGGAGACCGAGGTCGGCCAGGACGCCATCGAGCTCCTGGAGCTGGTCGACGAGGTCCTGGACATCGCCGTCACCGCCAACCGCGGCGACTGCCTGTCCATCCGCGGCGTCGCCCGCGAGACCGCCATCGCCTACGGCCTGCCGCTGCGCGACCCGGCCCTGATCGACGTACCGGCGCCGAACGCCTTCGGCTACCCGGTCAAGGTCTCCGAGCCGATGGGCTGCGACCGCTTCACCGCCCGGACCGTCACCGGTCTGAGCCCCGAGGCCCGCTCCCCGATCTGGCTGCGCCGCCGGCTGCAGAAGGTCGGCATCCGCCCGGTCTCGCTCGCCGTGGACGTCACCAACTACGTGATGACCGAGCTGGGCCAGCCGCTGCACGCCTACGACCGCTCGCTGGTCCAGGGCGCCATCGGCGTGCGCCGGGCCGAGGAGGGCGAGAAGCTCGTCACCCTCGACGGCGTCGAGCGCAAGCTGCACGCCGAGGACCTGGTCATCACCGACGACCGCGGGCCGATCGGCCTCGCCGGTGTCATGGGCGGCCAGAACACCGAGATCGCCGACCACGACGACGAGTCGCACTCCACCGCCGACGTGGTGATCGAGGCCGCGCACTTCAACGCCGTCTCGATCGCGCGCACCGCCCGCCGCCACAAGCTGTCCTCCGAGGCGTCCCGGCGCTTCGAGCGCGGCGTCGACCCGCAGGCCACCGCGGCCGCCGCGCAGCGGACCGTGGACCTGCTGGTGCTGCTCGCGGGCGGCACCGCCGAGGCCGGGGTCACCGAGATCATCGCCCCGTCCGCGCCGCACACGATCACCATCCCGGCCGACCACCCGGACAAGGTCGCGGGCGTGACGTACGGCCGCGAGACCGTCGTCCGCCGTCTCCAGGAGATCGGCTGCGACGTGTACGGGCAGGACGAGCTGATCGTCACCGTCCCGTCCTGGCGGCCCGACCTCACCGAGGCCAACGACCTGGCGGAGGAGGTCATCCGCCTGGAGGGCTACGAGAACCTGCCCTCCACGCTGCCCCGGCCCACCTCCGGGCGCGGTCTCACCCACCGCCAGCGGCTGCACCGCAGGGTCGGCCGCGCGCTGGCGGGCGCGGGCTACGTCGAGGCGCCGAACTACCCGTTCGTCTCCGAGCAGGTCTTCGACCAGCTGGGTCTGGACGCCGAGGACCCGGCCCGCCGGGTCGTGAAGCTCGCCAACCCGCTGAACGACGAGGAGCCCGCGCTGCGCACGACGCTGCTGCCGGGTCTGCTCGGCGCGCTGCGCCGCAACGACGGCCGCGGCACGCACGACCTGGCGCTCTTCGAGACGGGTCTGGTCTTCCTGCCCCGCGCGGAGCGCGCCCCCGCCGTGCACCCGTCGGCCGACCGCCGTCCCACCGACGAGCAGCTCGCCGAGCTGAACGCCGCGCTGCCCGAGCAGCCGCGCCACGTCGCCGCCGTCCTCGCCGGGGCGCGCGAGCAGGCGGGCTGGTGGGGCAAGGGCCGTCCGTCCGACTGGGCCGACGCGATCGAGGCCGCGCGGACCGTCGCCGGTGAGGCGGGCGCCGAACTCGTCATCCGCAAGGGCCAGTACGGCCCCTGGCACCCGGGCCGCTGCGCCGAGCTGGTCGTCGTCGAGGACGGCGCCGAGCGGGTCGTCGGCCACGCGGGCGAGCTGCACCCGCGTGTGCTCAAGGCCCTCGGCCTGCCCGAGCGCACCTCCGCGATGGAACTGGACCTGGACGCCCTGGAGCGGGTCGGCGACGACACCCCGCAGGCGCCGGGCATCTCCACCTTCCCGGTCGCCACGCAGGACGTCGCCCTCGTGGTCGACAAGCCCGTACCGGCCGCCGAGGTCGAGGCGGCGCTGCGCGACGGCGCGGGTGAACTCCTGGAGTCCATCCGCCTGTTCGACGTCTACGAGAACGCCGAGCAACTCGGCGACGGCCGCAAGTCGCTCGCGTACGCGCTGCGCTTCCGTGCCACCGACCGCACGCTGACGGTGGACGAGGCGTCCGCCGCGCGCGACGCCGCGGTCGCCCTCGCGGGCGAGCGCACGGGGGCGGTCCTGCGGGGCTGACCCTTCGCGGTGCTTCGTCGGAGCACATGTGACGGCGGCGGCCGGTCGCGGGATCTCCCGCGACCGGCCGCCGCCGTTTCCGGCCCCCTCGGGGCGGTCTCGCCGGGCGCACGGCAACCGGTCTCAGGACCGTGCCCCGGCTCTCGCGCGGGCCGCGAAGACCGGGCCGCCGCCGTTTGAGGGGGAGCGGGCGACCCGGCCGGCCTCGCGCGAGGCACCCAGTGAACCCGGTCCGCCCCACCCGGCGACAGCGCGCACACCGCATGGGTGGACGTACTCCGTTCACACCCCGTGTGAAGACGGACGCACTACGCTTACGCCACCAGGCCACCCCGGGGGGCGATGCCATGCAGCCCAACACTCTGCTCGACGCGATCCTGGACGAGGCGGGCGTCTCGCACGCCGGTCTCGCCGCCCGCGTCAACCAGGCGGGCCGCGGCCGCGGCCTCGTACTGCGGTACGAACACACCGCTGTGGCACGGTGGTTGAAGGGTCAGCGGCCACGCGGCCAGGTGCCCGACCTGATCTGCGAGGTGCTGGCCCTGCGGCTGCGGCGGCCGGTCACCCTGGACGACATCGGGCTCGGGGTGCCCGGTGAGGCGGCCGTGGCGCACGCCGGTTCGCTCTCCGGCTTCGTGGAGCGCGCCACCGCGCTCTGGCGCTCGGACGAACAGCAGCGCCCGCACGTCCTGGGGGCACCCGCGGTCACCGGCACGCCCGCCGTGATGCCGGTGTGGGAGTGGGAGAACCCGCCCGAGGACACGGACGTCTCGCGCGGAGGCCGCCACCGGGTCACCCAGACCGACCTCGACACCCTCCGCGCGGCCCGCGCCCACTACGAGCAGATGTACCGCAAGGCGGGCGGCATCGCGACCCGCACCCGCATCGTCGGCTTCCTCAACGCCGAGGCCGTCCCGCTCCTGCGCGGCAGCTACACCGACGCCACCGGCCGCCAACTCCACCGCGCCACCGGCGGGTTGGTCGCCGTCGCGGGCATCTGCGCCTACGACTCCGACGCGCACGGACTCGCCCAGCGCTACTTCCACCAGGCGCTGCGGCTCGCGAAGGCCAGCGGGGATCGGGGATTTGGCGCCTACGTCATAGCGCTGCTCGTCAACCAGTCCCTGCACATGCGGGAGTTCCGGCAGGCGGTGGCCTTCGCGGAGGCCGCGCTGCGTGCGGCGGGGCGGCACATCACCCCGGCGCTCGCCTCCGACCTGTACGCGATGCAGGCCAAGGCGTACGCCCATCTCGGCGACACCGGGGGCGCGTTGTCCTGCATCCGGCGCGCGGAGACGGCGGCCGAGCACATCCGGCGCGGGCACGAGCCCGACGAGACCGGGTACGTCCAGCCCGGTCTGGTCAACGTCCAGGTGGCCGAGGCGCTGCTCAGCCTCGGGGAACTCGCCGCCGCGCGCGAGCACGCCGCCGCCGCGGTGGACAACCCGGCGCACGACCGGGGCCGCGTGCACCGACTCGCCATGCTCAGCACGATCGAGCTGCGCCAGGGCGACGCCGATCATGCCGTGGCCACCGCCGTGGAGATGGCCGAGCAGGCGCGTGGCATGGAGTCGCGCCGGCTGCGGGAGAGACTCAGCGAGGTGCGCGAACACCTGGTGCGCTTCGGCTCGTCCGGGGCGGCGGAGGCGGCGGAACTGATCGACGGGGCGCTGCGCGTGCCCCTGTAGAAGCAGGCGGGGCGTTCGGATGCAGTGTCCGGGCGCACTGTAGGCCCGTCCGTCTCCCTGCTGCGATATTGCCACTGACTCGGCGGAAGGTGGCAGAACCGTGCAGTGGACGAAACAGGACGAGCAAATTGTGTACGCAAACCGCTGGTTCAGCGTCAACCTGGCGGACGTGGAGCTGCCGGACGGCAGGCATCTCGACCACTTCATGATCCGGCTGCGGCCGGTCGCCGTCGCCACGGTGGTCAACGAGGCCAACGAGGTCCTCCTCCTGTGGCGGCACCGCTTCATCACCGACAGCTGGGGCTGGGAACTGCCCGCCGGTGTCGTGGAGGACGGCGAGGACATCGCGGACGCGGCCGCCCGCGAACTGGAGGAGGAGACCGGCTGGCGCCCCGGCCCGCTGCACCACCTCATGAGCGTCGAGCCGTCCAACGGCCTCACCGACGCCCGGCACCACATCTACTGGTCCGACCGGGGCGAGTATCTCGGCCCGCCCGTCGACGACTTCGAGTCCGACCGGCGCGAGTGGGTGCCGCTGAAGATCGTCCCGGATCTGATCACCCGGGGCGAGGTCCCGGCCGCGAACATGGCGGCGGCGTTACTCCTGCTGCACCATCTGCGGCTGGCGGAGGGGTGAGGACGGCGGCCGGGCGGTGAGCCGTGGCCGATGGCCCCTCCCCGGAGCGGGAAGGGGCCATCGGTTCGGCGCGGAGGGAGGAGCCCTCGGCGGCTGTCGTCGACGTCAGCCCGCTTCCCGGTCGGCCGTGGCGGCCGTACGGCCCGCCGCCCAGGCGGAGATCCACCAGCAGCCCAGCGCCAGGGGGAGCGTGATCAGCAGGGGCAGCGCCGGGAAGTGCGCGCCGGAGGAGTAGGCCGCGCGGACGGCGGCGTTCGCCGGGGAACCGGTGAGCACCAGCAGCAGTACCGAGCCGACGATCAGCGCACCCGCCGCGCCCGCCGTCGTACGCACCAGTGACGGCGTGCAGACCGCCCCGAGCGCGCTGCCCGCCAGCAGGCAGACCACTCCGACGGCCAGCCCGTCACCGAGTACCGTCACGCCCGCCATGCCCCGGGGCACCTCGCAGGTCAGCAGCGCGGCCCCCGCCGCGAGGAGGACGAGCAGCAGGCCGACCGCGAGGGTGACGGCCAGCGCGGCGTACTGGGGACGGCGAGGGCCGGTGGCAGCCGCGAGGCAGGCCCGCGCGGCGGGCGGTTCCGCCGCCGGAAGGGCCCGGGTGAGCCAGGCGAGGGCGGGCACCAGCGCGGCCGCGTTCCAGCCGAGCTGGCTGCCGAGCGAGGACTGGCTGTCCAGGGAGATCGCCAGGAGCCCGAGGTAGAACAGGACGGGCGGCAGCCAGCGCTGGGAGCGGACGAGCAGGGCGGTCTGGTAGTGGAGTAGCGCCTTCATCGCCGTCCTCCGCTCACCCGGCGGATATGGGCGGCGCCGTCGCCGCCCGGCCCGGCGGTGAGCAGCGCGCGGAGCAGGGCGTCCGAGTGGTCCTCGTCGGTCTGCAGCCGTACGGCACCGTCCGCCAGGGCGGTCACCGCGCGCACGCCCGGCAGCGCGGCCGGGTCCTCCGGGCCGCCTGTGAACTCGATCAACACCACCGAGGTGGCGGCCTGTTGGTTCACGGCCACCGTGCCGTCGCCGACGGTCCACAGCAGCTCGGTGCGGTCCGCGAGCCGGGCCGGGGCGTGGTCGACGTAGACGACGGTCGCCCCCTCGGCCACCCGCTGCTCCACGGCCTCGTCCAGCTCGCCGCGCGACGGGGCGTCCAGACCCGTCCACGCCTCGTCCAGCACCAACAGCGCGGGCTCACCGAGCAGCGCCTGCGCCACCGCCACCTTCTGGCAGGTCCCCTTGGAGAGCTGGGCCAGCGGCCGTCCCGCGTGCTCCCCGGCGCCGAAGCGCTCCAGCAGCAGTCTTCCGCGCCGCTCGGCCTCCACCGCGGACAGCCCGTGGGCGCGCCCCATGAGCCGCAGGTACTGCACGGACGTGAACGGCAACGTGGCCGGGAACCGCTCCGGCACGTACGCGGCGCGGCCGGTCCGCCCGACCACGCGTCCCCGGGCGGGCCGTACGGCCCCCGCGACGACGCGCAGCAGGGTGGACTTCCCGCAGCCGTTGACCCCCTGAACGCGGATCAACTTCCCTGCGGGCAAATCCAGTTGGATGTCGCGCAGAACCCAGGGCCCACGCCACCCGTAACGCAACCCGACTCCCTCAAGCCTCATCGGGTCAGCATAGGAAGGGCGGCACGCCCGGACTCGGCCGGGCGCGCGCCGCCTTCCGCTCAGTTGCGGTAGCGGTAGAGAATCCGGCCGCGCGTCAGGTCGTACGGGCTGAGTTCCACGAGGACGCGGTCGTACGGGAGGATGCGGATGTAGTTCTTCCGGATCTTTCCGCTGATGTGCGCCAGTACGTGGTGGCCGTTCTGCAGCTCCACCTTGAAGTTGGCGTTGCGCAGGCATTCGAGGACGGTGCCCTCAAGTTCCAGGCCCTTCGGTGTTCTTGCCAAGGTCGCTCGTTTCTCTACTGTCGGGGTTGTTGTTCCGGTATGTGCGGTGCGGGTGTCAGTGGCGCACCAGCTCCAGGTAGCTGCCCGATTGCCGGGCGCCGACGCCCTCGACCAGCGTGATCGCCGCCATATTGGTCTCGTCCACCTCGGCCCAGGCCGAGCCGATCCCGTCCCGGTGCAGCGCGCCCAGCGCGTGGGTCAGCAGGGCGCGCCCGATGCCGTGACGGCGCTGGTCGGCCCGTACGGCGAGGAGCCCGATCCGCGCCCGGCTGCGTACGGGGACGACCCGGATCAGCCCGGCGTACACGCCGTCCCGTACCGCCACGGCGTACTTCGACGGGTCCACCAGCGTGTCCCCGGCCGGGCGGGGACGCACCTCGGCGGGCATGGTGTGCCAGCCGACCGTGGCCTCGACCTCCGCGCGGATCGCGCGGTCCAGCGCGCGCAGCGAGCCTTCGTCGGCTTCGCCCCCGGGCAGGATGGTCACGCCCTCGGGGAGCTGCGGCATGCCAACCGACTCGGTGGACAGCACATACTCGCGCTCACGGCGTCCGAGGGCGAAGCCGAGCCGCTCCCACGTCGACTTCAGCTCGTGGTCGTCTTCGCCGACCAGGGTGTGGAGCGGCTCCGTGAGATCGGCCAGCATCGCGGCGGCGAGCCGGTCGAAGGCCGCGTCCTGCCATACGTCGATGCTGATGAAGAGCCGCCCGTCGGGCCGGTGCGAGAGGTCGCCGTGGCCGATGATCCGGCCCTCGTCCACGGCCTCCCAGCGCGCCTCCGCGACGCGCGTGATGGTCACAGTGTCCATGGTGTTCGCCTTTCAGGAATGCCTTGTCGAACAGACGCTCCCGACGACACCTGGATCAGTCGCACACCGTGACGCACAGAGGGAGCACCCACCTCACTACAGCGTTCATGGGTCTCACCTCCTCCAGCCAAGCCACGGTCAACGGCAAGCTACCAGCTCGACCGTGGGCCGGGCCAACTCTTTTTCCCTGAGAACCGGCGAGGGCCGCCACCCGGTGTACGGATGGCGGCCCTCGCCTCGGTGCCCGGGGAACCCAGGTCAGGCGTACGTGTAGAACCCCGACCCCGTCTTGCGCCCCAGGCGGCCCGCCTCCACCATGCGCTGGAGGAGCGGGGGAGCGGCGTACAGGGGCTCCTTGTACTCCGCGTACATCGAGTTGGCGATCGAGACGATCGTGTCCAGGCCGATGAGGTCGGAGAGCTTGAGGGGGCCCATGGGGTGGGCGCAGCCCATTTCCATGCCGTTGTCGATGTCCTCGCGGCTGGCGATGCCGGACTCGAACATGCGGATCGCGGAGAGGAGGTAGGGCACGAGGAGCGCGTTGACCACGAAGCCGGAGCGGTCCTGGGCGCGGATCGCGTGCTTGCCGAGGACCTTCTCGGCGAAGAGCTGGGCGCGGCTCAGGGTGCCCTCGGAGGTGGTGAGCGCCGGGATCAGCTCGACCAGGCTCTGCACGGGCGCGGGGTTGAAGAAGTGGATGCCGATCACGTGGTCCGGGCGGGACGTGGCGACCGCCAGCTTCACCAGCGGGATGGAGGAGGTGTTGGAGGCGAGGATCGCGTCCGGGCGGGTCACCACCTGGTCGAGCACGCGGAAGATCTCCGTCTTCACCTGCTCGTTCTCCACGACGGCCTCGATCACGAGATCACGGTCCGCGAACTCGCCGAGGTCGGTCGTGAAGCTCAGCCGCGCCTGCGTCGCGTCCCGCTCCTCCTCGCTGATCTTGCCGCGCTCGGCGGCCTTCGACAGGGAGTTGTACAGCCGGGTCCGGCCGAGCTCCAGGGCGTCGCCCGTGGTCTCCGCGACCTTCACGTCCAGGCCCGCCCGGGCGCACACTTCGGCGATGCCCGCGCCCATCTGGCCGCAGCCCACGACTCCGACGCGCGAGATGTCTCCGGCTCGGAAGTCCGTCACATCGTCTCCTTCGCTGGTTTCTCGACTCTCGCAGGGCCCCGGAATCGGTGCCTGCTCCGATCGTGCACGTTACCGCCAAGTATCGATGATCGATCGACGGGGTAGGGGCAAGCCGTACCGTCGGGACGGTCCGTCATGGGGCGGATCCGGAGCGTGTGGGGGAGTGGACATGTCGACTCGCGCAAAGTCCGGGCCCGGTTCCGAGGCTGAATCCGGGGGGCGCTCGCGGCCCGCGGCCGTCTCGCGCAGAGCGTTCACCCTGGCGGCCGTCACCGCCCTCGCCGCGGCCCAGGGCATCCAGTCGGCCCAGGCCCAGGTGCCCTCGGCCCAGGACCAGGTTCCCTCGGCCCAGGCCCAGGTGCCCCACCCCTCGCACCCCTCGCACCCCACCCGCCGTACCGAAATGCGGGGCGTCTGGCTCGCCACCGTCGCCAACCGGGACTGGCCCTCCCGCCCCGGTCTGTCGCCCGACGAACAGCGCGCGGAGCTGATCGCGCACCTCGACCGGGCCGTACGGGACCGCCTCAACACCGTGATCTTCCAGGTGCGCCCCACCGCCGACGCCCTGTGGCCCTCGCCGTACGAGCCCTGGTCCGAGTATCTGACCGGCACCCAGGGCGCCGACCCCGGCTGGAACCCGCTGGCCACCGCCGTGCGGGAGGCCCATGCGCGCGGCCTGGAGCTGCACGCCTGGTTCAACCCGTACCGCGTCGCCAACCACACCGACCCGACCCGCCTGGTCCCCTGGCACCCCGCCCGCGCCCACCCGGACTGGACCGTGGCGTACGGCGGCAAGCTCTACTACAACCCCGGCCTGCCGGAGGTCCGCCGCTTCGTCCGGCGGGCCATGCTCGACGCCGTACGCCGTCACCCCGTCGACGGCGTGCACTTCGACGACTACTTCTACCCGTACCCGGTGGCCGGGCAGACCTTCGACGACGACGCGGCGTACGCGGCCCACGGCGCGGGCTTCCCCACCCGGGCCGACTGGCGCCGCGCCAACATCGACAAGCTGATCCGCGAGATGGCGGCCGGTATCCGGCGGGTACGCCCCGGCACCCGGTTCGGGATCAGCCCCTTCGGGGTGTGGCGGAACGCCGCGACCGATCCGCGCGGGTCGGAGACCACGGCGGGGGTGCAGACGTACGACGACCTGGGCGCGGACACCCGGACATGGGTGCGCGAGGGGTGGATCGACTACATCGTGCCGCAGGTGTACTGGAACATCGGCTTCGCGGCCGCCGACTACGCGAAGCTCGTCGACTGGTGGGCCCGGCAGGCCGACGGCAGCCGCACCCGCCTGTACATCGGCGAGGCGCTGTACAAGGTGGGCGCCGCCGGACAGCCCCCGGCCTGGCAGGACCCGGCGGAGCTGTCCCGGCACCTCACGCTGGCCGCGCGGTACCCGCAGGTGCGCGGTCATGTCTTCTTCGCCGCGCAGGAGGTGGCCCGCGACCCGTTGGGGGCGATGGCGCGGGTGGTCGCCGACCATTACCGGCGGCCGGCGAGACCCCCGCGCTGAACCCGCCCGGGTCCGTCTGCCGCGTCCCGGCTACTTCTGTTCGTCCTCGGGGTGCTGGACCTGGCAGTCCGGTCCGGGCGACATGATGGCCTCGTGTCCGTCCTCGAAGCGGACGCGGTAGGGCGGCGCGCCCTCCTCGCCGATCACTTCCACCACTTCCGAGACCTGGTCGTGCTGTCCGACCACCCGCCCGTGCTGGACAAGGTGGTCGCCCTTGTGCGCACGCATCTTCGCAACCCTCCTCACGGTCATGACCGTTGGGTGACGGCGATGCACACGAGCACGGCGAGCGCGGTCAGCGGAGCGGCCGCGGTGACATGCTCGCCCAATAGCAGTGCCGACCACACCAGTGTGAGCAGGGGCTGAGCCAACTGCAACTGGCTGGCCCGGGGGATGCCCACGGCCGCCATGCCCCGGTACCAGAGCACCAGGCCGAGGAACTGGGAGCCCAGCGCGACCCACAGCAGGCCCGCCACCCCGTGCGCGGTGAGCCGTACCGGCTCGTGCCCGAGCGCGAGTGCCGCGCCCAGCGCGCTCAGCGGCAGGCACAGCACCAGCGCCCAGCCGATGACCTGCCAGCCGGGCATGACCCGGGCCAGCCTGCCGCCCTCGGTGTATCCGGCCGCGCAGATCAGCAGGGCCGCGAAGAGATAGGCGTCCGCCCTGGTCAGGGCGCCGCCGCTCTGGGTGATCGTGAACACGACCACCGCGGCCGCGCCCGCGAGCGCCGCCGTCCAGAACCGCCGCGAGGGCCGGACCCCGACGCGCAGCGCGGACATCGCGGCGGTCGTCAGCGGCAGCAGGCCCACGACGACGGCCGCGTGCGCGGTGGTGGAGGTCCGCAGCGCGAGCGTGCTCAGCAGCGGGAAGCCGAGCACCGTACCGGCCCCGACCACCGCGAGCCCCGGCAGATGGCGCCGGGCGGGCAGCGGCACCCGCAGGAACAGCAGACAGCCGCCCGCGACCAGCGCCGCGAGGACGCCCCGGACCGCCGTGAGTGACCAGGGACCGAAGCTCTCCAGGCCCCAGGCGGTGGCCGGGAAGGTGAGGGAGAAGGCGACGACGCCGAGGGCGGCGAGGCCGCTGCCCATGAGCCGGGGTTCGCGCGGCTCGGGCGCGGTGACCGTTATCGGGGGCGTGGCGGTAGCGCTACTCTGTGCTCTCATGAATGAGCGTAGCAGTGTGCGCGAACTGGCGGAACAGCTCCGGCGGGAGCTGAACCGCTACTCACCTGGTGAGAAGCTGCCGTCGAGCCGGGCCCTGGTCGAACGGTTCCGGGTGAGTCCGGTGACCGTCTCGCGGGCGCTCGCCCAGCTCGCCGCCGAGGGGCTCGTCGTCACCCGGCCCGGCGCCGGTGCCTTCCGGTCCCGGCCGCGCGCCACTCCCGCGCCCGCCGGGGACACCTCCTGGCAGGAGGTCGCGCTCAGCGCCGACGGCACCGGCGACGTCGTACCCCGCACCGTGGACGCCTCCGGCGTCATGATCTCGCTGCCCGCCCCACCGCCCGGCGTCCTGGAGCTGAGCGGCGGCTACCCGCACCCGAGCCTCCAGCCCGAGCAGGCCATGGCCGCCGCGCTCGCCCGCGCC
>NZ_WWIR01000466.1 GCF_009863025.1 Streptomyces sp. SID4985
CGCCCGGCGGGCGCCGGGCGGCCTCAGGCATCGGCGGGTGGGCTCACCTCATCGGCGCGCGGTCTCCCACCTCGGCCGGAGGTCTCCCGCTTCGGCCGGAGGCCCTACGCCTCGGCCGTGATCTCCGCTCCCTCGCGCGCGGCGGCGGAGGCGTCCGCGTCGGCCGTCCTGGCGCGCTCCCGCTTGGCCTTGGCCTCCTCGGTGCCCCGCTCGCCCTTCTCCGGGGTGACGAAGCGGTAGCCCACGTTGCGCACGGTGCCGATCAGCGACTCGTGTTCGACGCCGAGCTTGGCCCGCAGCCGCCGTACGTGGACGTCCACGGTGCGGGTGCCGCCGAAGTAGTCGTAGCCCCAGACCTCCTGGAGCAGCTGGGCGCGGGTGAAGACGCGGCCCGGGTGCTGCGCGAGGTACTTGAGCAGCTCGAACTCCTTGAAGGTCAGGTCCAGGACCCGGCCCTTGAGCTTGGCGGAGTAGGTGGCCTCGTCCACGGAGAGGTCGCCGTTGCGGATCTCCATGGGGGAGTCGTCGTGGACGAGCTGCTGGCGGCCCTGGGCGAGCCGGATGCGCGCTTCGACCTCGGCGGGCCCCGCCGTGTCGAGCAGGACGTCGTCGATGCCCCAGTCGGCGGTGACGGCCGCGAGGCCGCCCTCGGTGACGACCAGGACGAGCGGACAGCCGGGCCCGGTGGAGCGCAGCAGCTGACACAGGCTGCGCACCTGGGGGAGGTCGCGGCGGCCGTCGACGAGGATGACGTCGGCGCCCGGGGTGTCGACCAGGGCCGGTCCCTCCGCCGGGGCCACGCGCACGTTGTGCAGCAGCAGGCCGAGGGCGGGGAGCACCTCCGTCGACGGCTGGAGGGCGTTGGTCAGGAGCAGCAGAGAACTCATACGTCTGGTTCCTCCTCGGTCCCTGCGAGGACGTGTGCGGTGCGGCACTGCTCTGCGATCCCGGGGGCCCCGTACACCCGGCGGTCTCCCGCTTCGTATACAACGCTACCGAAAGCACAAAAGGACCCGGGGGCTGCGCTGCCCGAGTCCTCTGCCCAGCAGAATAGCCCACATGAGCAACCGTCCGGCAGGTCATGCGGCACGTTCCACCGTTCGTCCGAATTCCGAGACAGGCAGACGTGCCCCTATCCGGACGTTTCTGCGCACGGACGACGGAATTCCGATCGATTCCGTATACGAACCGGGCGTGACCGTATACGAAACGCTTCCGGAAAGCGGATCACCGGCGGAATCCACCGATCACGACACGCCTCACGACACGGCCGGCGCCTCCGACGTCGTCCTCGTCGTCGCGCACGGCTTCACCGGCGACGCCGACCGGCCGCACGTGCGGCGGATCGCGCGGGCCCTCGCCGCGTACGGCGCCGTCGTCACCTTCTCCTTCCGGGGGCACGGCGCCTCCGGGGGCCGTTCCACCGTCGGCGACAAGGAGGTCCTGGACCTCGCGGCGGCCGTGGCGTGGGCGCGCGGCTTCGGGCACGCGCGCGTGGTGACCGTCGGCTTCTCCATGGGCGGCTCGGTGGTGCTGCGCCACGCGGCGCTCCACCCCGGCGCGGTGGACGCGGTGGTCTCGGTCAGCGCGCCCGCCCGCTGGTACTACCGGGGCACCGCCCCCATGCGCCGTCTGCACTGGCTGGTGACCCGGCCGACCGGCCGCCTGGTCGGCCGCTACGGCTTCCACACCCGCATCCACCACCGCGACTGGAGCCCCATCCCGCTCTCCCCGGTCGAGGCCGCCGCCCGGATCGCCCCCGCCCCGCTGCTGGTCGTGCACGGCGACAGCGACGCCTACTTCCCGCTCGACCACCCCCGGATGCTCGCCGAGGCGGCCGGTGACCACGGCGAACTCTGGCTGGAGCCGGACATGGGCCACGCCGAGCACGCGGCGGACGACGCCCTGCTGGCCCGGATCGGGGAGTGGGTCCGCGCCCGGACGCACTAGCCTGAGCACCACCGTCTTGATTTTTTCTTTCCTGACCGTCGATTGAGGAACGAGATGCCCCAGGTCACGGTGCGCTACTGGGCGGCGGCCAAGGCCGCGGCAGGCGTCGCCGACGAGCCGTACGACGCGGCCACACTCGCCGAGGCGCTGGCCGCCGTGCGCGAGCGCCACCCCGGCGAGCTGGCGACCGTACTGCGCCGGTGCGCCTTCCTCGTCGACGGCGCTCCCGTCGGGACACGCGCGCATGAGACGGTACGGCTGGCCGAGGGCGGCACGGTCGAGGTGCTCCCGCCGTTCGCAGGAGGATGAGGCGTTGAGCAGCGATCAGTACGACCCCTACACCGGGTACGACCCCGAGCGGACCCAGCAGTGGGAGGGGCCCACCTGGGACACCCGGAACCACGCGCAGCTCCCCGAGACCGGGACGGCCGGGGCGGGATACCCGCAGCCGCAGGCCCAGCACCCGCAGCAGGCCCAGCAGCCGTACCAGGCGTACGACCCCGCGCAGGCGCAGCAGCAGCCGTATCCGCAGCAGGCTGCGTACCAGCCGTACCCGCAGGCCCAGGCGCCCCAGCAGCCGTACCAGCCGATGGCGACCGGGGTGCGTCCGCAGCCGGTGCCCGAGCCGCAGCAGGTCCCGGAGACCCCGCAGGCCGCCGCCCCGGAGGCCGGCGCCGGTTACGGTCCCGCCACCGTCGCCGGGAACGCCCGCGTCACCGACGCGCAGCGGGCCCGTCTGGAGGGCCGGTCCCCGATCATCGAGCCCGGGATGCAGCCCGCGCTGCTCACCGCCGTGCTCGGGGCGCTGCTCGCGGTAGCGGCGCCGCTCGGCTCGTACGCCCTGGTCGTGCCGCTGGTGGTGCTCCAGGCGGTGACGGCGGCGGGCTGGTTCCGGCTCAACGGCATGTGGCCCGCCCGGCAGGGCATCGCGCTCGCGTTCCTCGGCGGGCTCGTCGCGGACGTGGCGGTGCTGGCCGCGGGCCGCGACCACGCGCCCGCCGCGATCATCGGCCCGCTCGCCGTCTGGGTGATCCTCTCCCTCGTCCTCCAGCTCCGTTCGCACGCCTCGCCGGACGAGCGGATGTACGGCCTGATGGCGACCGTGGCCTCCTCGGCCCTCACGATCCTCGCCACCGGCTACCTGGGTGCCACCGCCGACGCGGTCTCCGTCGGCGCGGCGGCCGTCGCGGTCGCCGCCGTGGTCCGCGCGCTGCCCCTGCCGACCCCGGTCTCCGTGGTGATCTCCCTGCTCGCCGCCGCGGGCGCGGGCTACGCCGTCGGCGGCATGAACGGTCTCGGCACCAACGGCGCCGTCCTGGGCGCGGCCGCCGCCGTCTGCGCGCTGATCGGCCACCGCGCCGCGAGCTACGACTACCCCTCCCGCTTCGTCCACTTCACCGCGGGCGTCGCCCTCCCCCTGGCGGCCGCCGGGCCGGTGGTCTGGATGCTCGGGCGCGCGCTGGGTTAATCCCCTACGGGACGCCTCCTACGGCACGTCCCCTACGGCACGCCCTACGGCACGCTCCTACGGCGATTTCCGGCCCGTGTTTCCGAAAAGGGAGGGCGGGAACCACGCGAAAAGCCGCAGTCCCCGCGCGGCCCTGTCACAGGTGATCAACAATGCGCCTGGGACGGGGCCGCGCGGGCTACCGTGACGGCGCCGAAGCGTCTGCCGACTCCTGGGGAAAACATGCGTGCCCTGCGAATACTCATCGTTCTCGTCGTGATTCTGGGCGGGCTGTTCGTCATCGCGGACCGGGTGGCGGTGCACTTCGCCCAGGGCGAGGTCGCGGACAAGGTGAAGGCGCGGGAGAACCTGTCGCAGACACCGGATGTGGACATCAAGGGCTTCCCGTTCCTGACCCAGGTGGCCGGGGGTTCCCTGGACGACGTGGAGATCGGGATCAAGGGCTTCACCACGCCCGCCGCGGCCAACGGTGCCTCGATCCGCATCGACGACCTCCGTGCCGACATGCAGGACGTCCGCTTCTCCGGCGACTACAGCTCCGCCACCGCCGCCCGGGCGACCGGCACCGCGACGATCTCCTACGACGAGCTGATGAAGGCCGCGAAGACCGAGCCGACCAACCTCGGTGTCTTCACCGCCCAGGTGGCGGGCCTGTCCTACGGCGGCGACGGCAAGCTGAAGGTCGCCTTCAAGGTCTCCGTGCTGCCCAAGCCGGTCTATCTGAAGAGTTCCCTCGCGGTGGAGGGCAACCAGCTGAAGATCACGGCGGACGGGCTGCCGAAGCTCGGCGCCCTCAGCATCGGGGAGAGCCAGATCCGTTCCGTCACCGACTTCCGCCAGGCCATCAACCGGCTGCCCGGCGGAGTGCAGCTGGACCAGGTGCGGGCCACCCCGGACGGGCTGAAGATCACGGTGAAGGGGACCGACGTCAAGCTGGGCGGATGAGGGCGGGGCGGATGAGAGCGGGGCGGGCGGGGTAGGAGGCAGACGGCGCGCGCCGCCCGCCGCCCCGGCCGTCCGACTGGCGAGACGCCGATGTCCGTACCGTAGATATGACGAACGCTCCAGAGCGCCCGTGGGCCCGGAACCGGGCGCCGGGCGCTTCTTCGTTCCCCTACTCTTCCGACATGCGGACGATCGCGTCTCACTATCCGACACGGCGGTGACATGCCCGCCCGGACCTCCTTACGATCGACGGCATGAAGCGACAGGCGGATCTCACCAAGCGGCGGGCAGTTGACCTGTGCCGCGTTGCCGCCATGCTCTGTCGCCCCTTCTGAGCGGAAGTCCGCGCGCTTCCGCATCTCTCGGCCGCCCTGCTGGTAGGGCATCCGTGCGCCGTCGTACCCCCGTGCGCGCGCACCCCTCTCACCGCACGCCACCGTGACTGCCCCGGAGGAGAAAGAGCATGAGCCGCAGCGACGTACTGGTCGAGGCCGACTGGGTGCAGGAGCACCTGGACGACCCGTCCATCGCCATCGTCGAGGTGGACGAGGACACGTCCGCGTACGACAAGAACCACATCAAGAACGCGATCCGCATCGACTGGACCAAGGACCTCCAGGACCCGGTCCGCCGCGACTTCATCGACCAGGAGGGCTTCGAGAAGCTCCTGTCGGACAAGGGCATCGCCAACGACACGACGGTGATCCTCTACGGCGGCAACAACAACTGGTTCGCCTCGTACGCCTACTGGTACTTCAAGCTCTACGGCCACGAGAACGTCAAGCTCCTCGACGGCGGCCGCAAGAAGTGGGAGCTGGACGCCCGCGAGCTGGTCGCCGGTGACGAGGTGCCCGAGCGCGCCAAGACGGAGTACCGGGCCAAGCCGCAGAACCTCGCGCTGCGCGCCTTCCGTGACGACGTGGTGGCGGCCATCGGCACCCAGAACCTGGTCGACGTGCGCTCGCCCGACGAGTTCTCCGGCAAGCTGCTCGCCCCGGCCCACCTGCCGCAGGAGCAGTCGCAGCGCCCGGGCCACGTGCCCAGCGCGCGCAACATCCCGTGGTCCAAGAACGCCAACGACGACGGCACCTTCAAGTCCGACGAGGAGCTGAAGGAGCTGTACGCGGCCGAGGCCGTGGACCTCGCCAAGGACACCATCGCCTACTGCCGCATCGGCGAGCGCTCGGCCCTGACCTGGTTCGTGCTGCACGAGCTGCTCGGCGTCGAGAACGTCAAGAACTACGACGGTTCCTGGACCGAGTACGGCTCGCTGGTCGGCGTGCCGATCGAGCTGGGCGCGAACAAGTAGGTCCCCCTCGCGGGACAGCGGCACCCTTCGGGGCGTCGACAGACCAAAGTCCGACCCGACCGGCCTTCCGGTCAGACCCCTTACGGAGAAAGACATGTGCGGAGCGAAGGCCGGCGGCCCGGACGCCTCGACGATCAAGCCCGGTGAGACCACGATCCAGGGCCAGGTGACACGTGACGGCGAGCCGGTGACGGGCTACGTCCGCCTGCTGGACTCGACGGGCGAGTTCACCGCGGAGGTCCCCACCTCCGCCACGGGGCAGTTCCGCTTCTACGCGGCCGAGGGCACGTGGACCGTCCGCGCCCTGGTGCCCGGCGGCACCGCCGACCGCACGGTCGTCGCCCAGCCGGGCGGCCTCGCGGAGGTCGCGATCGCGGTCTGAGCGGAACCTGAGGGCTCACTGACGGCTCCTCGACGGCTCTGAGGGCCGCGCTCCACGGGTTGGACACCCGGAGCGCGGCCCTTCGGGCGTTCCGGTCCTACCCTGGACTCATGTACGCACGGCGGCGGCGCTGGTACTTCGTGATGATGGGGGTCTGCGTCGTCATCTTCGTCCTGGCTTGGGCGGTCGTCCGCATCTGGTCCGTCCCGGCGGCCGTCGGTATGTGCCTGTTCGCCATGGTGATCCCCCCGGTGGCCGCGATGGTCGCCAACCGGCGCGGCCCCGAGGACCGCTGGTGGGACGCCCCCTCCGGCGACCCCCAGTCCGACGAGTGGTGGGACGAGCTGGACGGCAGGAACGACGGCAGGAACGACGGCCGGAAGAAGGGGCCGCGGCCCTAGGGATTCCCTAGGGGGTTTCCTCGGGGGTTCTTTGCGGGTCCTGGCCGTGGGCCTCGTCGATGACGCAGAAGCGGTTGCCCTCGGGGTCGGCGAGGACGACGAAGTCGGGGTCCTCGGGGTAGAGGTCCCAGTCGACCGGCTCGGCGCCCAGGGAGAGCAGCCGGGCGATCTCCGCCCGCTGCTCGGCGGCGTCGGCGGCGTACAGGTCGAGGTGGACCCTCGGGCGGTCCCGCACGGGTGAGGTGCTGAGCCCGAGCGCGATGCCGGGCCCCGGTCCGCCGCCCGCGGGGACCAGCACCGTCCAGTCGTCGGACACGTCGCCGTCGCGCGGGACGTACCCCAGGGCCCCTGCCCAGAACTCCGCGGCCCGCCGCACGTCGGCGGCCCCCATCACGATCGTCCCCAGCCTCAGCATCCGCCGATTCTGGCAGGGGAGTGATCAGTAGACGAGGGCCTGCGTGTCTGCGGCCATGATCTCCTGCACGAAGACCTGCGCGCCCGCGATGCGTACGCCCTCCAGCACGTCCTTCTCCGTGATGTCCCGGCGGGCGGCGCACTGCGTGCACAGCGTGACGCGGCCCCCCGCGAGAATCCCGTCCAGCAGCTCCGGCAGCGGCGCGGCATGCGGCAGCTCGAACTCGGCGGCCCGCCCCGGCAGCGCGAACCACGAGGACTCCCCGGTGAGCCACAACGACACCTCGACCCCGCTGGCGACGGCCACGGCCGCCACGGTGAAGGCCTGGGAGCAGCGTTCGGGGGCGTCGGCCCCCGCGGTCACCTTGATCACGAGCTTCTTCGCCATGACTGAAGCGTAATCCGGTTGCCCGCAACTCCATGGACATGTCATGAGTCTCCTGTGAGGTGTGGGTGACGGAACCCGTGCTTCCTGTTCTGGGAGGGGACGCGTTGGACGTATCCGAAAGACCGGTCGGTGGTGGCGAGGAGGCCGTGGAGCCCCGGCCCCGGAGCCGTACCGCCCGGCTCCTGATCTGTGCCGTCGCGCTCGGGCTGATCGCCGGGACCTGCGCGGGCTATCTGGTCCAGGCCGCCCGTGAGCCCGGCGAGCTGCCCTCGCTGTCGCAGCCGAGGCTCGCGCAGTCCCGGGGTGAGGCTCCCGAGCCGCTGTCCGCCGCGCGGGACCGCCAGGTCAAGGTGAACGGCGACCTGCGCCGGCTGCTGCTGCCCAAGCCGGCGGGCGCCCGCGACAACGCGGACGTGGGGGGTGCGGACGGCTGGCTGAGCCTGACCGCCTACGCGGGCGAGTTCAGCGAGCCGAAGGCGGCCTTCGAGACGCTGGTCCAGGACCAGTTCCGCCGTGCCGCCGACACCGGCTGGCTGCAGGGACAGCGCTCGGTGGAGATCCGTCTGGTCCAGTACCGCCAGGAGGAGGCCAAGAGCGCCGCCGCCTCGGCCGAAGAGGGCCGCTACTGGGCCGAGCGGGAAGCCCGCACCCGCAGTTGGCCCGTCCCCGGCACGGGCGACGGCGTCTCCTACGTCCACGACCGCCCCACGACCGAGTACGGCGTCTCGGTCTACGAGGCCGAGGCGCACGCCTGGCGCGGCGACATCGCCATGGAGATCTGGATGTACGACACGAAGCCGATCCCCGCGACCGTGATCCAGGACCTGGCCAAGCGGCAGATGGAGCGGCTGTGAACGAGGAGAAGGAGACGATGTCCGTCCCGGAGAGCGCGGAGCTCCGGGAGACGCCCGGCGCGGGCGTACCAAGCGTCGAGGAGACCCCGCCGAACCCGGAGCCGGACGGCCCGGAGGTTCCTGAGGAGGGTGCGGCAGACGCCGAGGAAGCTCCCGAAGCCCCCGAGGGCTCAGAGGCGCTCCCTCTGCCCCCGCAGGGTGACGCTCCCACCCCGTCCGCCGTCCCGGAGGGGACACCGCCCCGCCGTCTCGCCCGCGTCCTCGGCGCCTCCGCCCTGGCCCTCATCACCCTCGCGGGCGTGACCGTCACCGCCGTCGTCGTCGGCGCAGCGGATCGTGAGGCCGGGAGGCCCGTGTGGCGGTTCCCCGAGGCCGTCAAGGAGAAGGCCGCGGCGGCGCCGGGCGGGCTTCGGGGGATGTTGCTGCCGTACGGGGAGACCTACAGGCGCGGGCCGGACATGGACGAGTTCGGGTCGGACGTGGCGCTGTCCGGGCGGCAGGCCGAGGAGCTGCGGAAGCGGTCGTACCAGGACCTGCCCCGCTCAGAGCGGCGGCTGATGGAGGAGCGGTACGAGAAGGACCCGCTCAAGGGCATGGCGATGCGCACCTACGTGAGCGGCGCGGACCCGGACGGCGGGGACGCCGTCTTCACCGTGCAGATCGTGCTCACCCAGCGGCCGCACCCCGGTACGTCCCGCTCGGCCGCCGCCCTCCGCGACGCCCTGAAGTTCCTGCGGAAGGGCCCCGAGATCAAGGGCCACGAGCGCGACGCCGCGTGCTTCCTGCCCCCGGTCGGACTCCACGGCGACATCGACGCGATGCTGTGCGCCGGCCAGGTCGGTGACGTGGACGTCTCCGCCTCGGTGCACGGCGCCGCCCCGCTCGACCGCAAGGCGGCCGCGGAGATGATCCGCTCCCAGTTCGACCGCATCAAGGACCCCGGTGAGGCCGTATGACCGACCAGCAGACCCCGCCGACCACCGACGAGCGGGCCGAGCGGCAGCCGACGCCCCTGCCCGTCCGGCCCGCCACCCCCCGCCCCCGTCTGCGCGCGACTCTCCGCTGGGCGGCCGCCGCTTTCGTGTTCGCGGTGGTCGGGACCGGCACGGCGTACGGGATCACCCTGATGGACCGCACCGACGTACCCGGACTCGCCACCCGCTCCGACGGCCGCTGGGACTACCCGGAGCTGGTCAGGCCCCCGCTGCCGTCGGGCAGCCCCGGCCCGCTCGCCCCCTCGAACAAGGCGGGCGCGCACTACGCCGACCTGCGCGCCCTGGTGCTGCCCGCGCCGCACGGCGCCATCCCGGACCCCGGGCTGAAGGGCGACGACGGCTGGGTGACGACGAAGGACTTCATGGCGCCGTACACCGGGGAGAGCCGGCCGGACGTGCGTCAGATGCTCGTCGACAACGGCCTGCGGCACATCGCGGCCCGTGGCTGGACCACCCCCGACGGCACGCACACCCGGATCTACCTGCTCCAGTTCGACACGGCCGCCGTCGCCGAGGACGTGCTGGGCCGGCAGTTCACCGGTTACGCGGAGCCCCGGTACCGGATCGCCGAAGCCGACGCGTACGCCCTGGAGGAGCCCTTCCCGGAGGCCCGGGTGAACGGCGTCTCGCTCGTCGACTTCGCCGAGGCCAAGCCCTACGGGAAGGAGCAGTTGAGGATGGCGTACCTCGGCGCGGGGGACACCGTCGCGATGATCACGCAGACCCGTGAGGGCGGCGCCGCGAGCATCCCGTTCTGGCAGACCGTGACGCTCCAGAGCGAGCTGCTCGCCTGAGAACCCACCTCGCCAGGAGAGCCGGGGCCCGGCCGCGTAAGCTGGCCCCGGCTCTGTCGTACGCCCACTTCCGCTTCAAGGAGCACATTCCGTGGAGATCTTCTTCGAACTGCTGCTGGTCCTGGTCTGCGTCGGCGTTCTCGCCTTCGCCGGACTGACCGTGAAGAAGCTGTACCAGGGCCAGCGCTGACCCGCCGCAAGGAACCGACCAGGAACGGCCGCTCATGATCGAGATCCCGTCTGACCTGCACAAGGACCTCGTCCCCCTCGCCTTTCTGCTGGGCAACTGGGTGGGCGCCGGTGTCCACGACTTCCCCGGTTCGGAGAAGTGCAACTTCGGCCAGGAGGTGAGCTTCACCCACGACGGCCGGGACTTCCTCGAGTACCAGTCCCGCACCTGGGTCCTCGACAAGGAGGGCAACAAGGTCCGCCCGCTGGAGTCCGAGGCCGGCTTCTGGCGCATCGACGCCGACCGCAAGGTCACCGTCACGATGACCCGCGACGACGGCGTGGTCGAGATCTGGTACGGCGAGATGGCCGACAAGAAGCCCCAGATCGAGCTGGCCACCGACGCCGTGGCCCGCACCCCCGAGGCCCCGCCGTACACCGGCGGCAAGCGCCTCTACGGCTACGTCAAGAGCGACCTCATGTGGGTCGGCGAGAAGCAGACCCCCGAGGTCGAGCTGCGCCCCTACATGTCCGCCCAGCTGAAGAAGGCCGTCACCCCGGAAGAGGTCGAGCGCTGGGCGAAGGCCCTGCCGGACGACATGCCGGACGACGGCATCGCGTTCTTCAAGTAGGCCCCGCGCATACGGTCGTAAGGCGCCCTGTTCGCACCAGGGCGCCCCGGCCCGCAGGCCCTAGGGGGTGTCTTGTCGATCAGGCCGGGCTCGCGGCGTCTGGCACCGCGCCTCGCCGCGTTGTCGTCGGTCGCCGATGCTCCGCATCGACTCCCTCCTCCGCCTT
>NZ_WWIR01000467.1 GCF_009863025.1 Streptomyces sp. SID4985
CCATCCCCAACACCCTGCCTCACGGCCCCTCGACCATCCCCACCCCCCGGACCGTCCACCCCACCCCGCCCTCCGCGACCGCTGGCGGTCCGTCCTCCGATCCCTCGCGCTCCGCGGCGCCGTGCCCGGTGAGATCCGGGGTCGGGCCGTTCGGCTGCTGCTCGATGACGGGGCGTTGGCGGGTGGGGAGGCGGCGCGGCTGATGGGGCTGGCGCTGTCGCCAGGGACGCCACCCGGGGACGCGGCCGCGTGGGTCGAGGGGTTTGTCGGGGGAGGCGGGGGCGGATTGCTGCTCGCGCACGACGAGCGGTTGCTCGCGCTGGTCGACGGGTGGTTGACCTCGGTGTCGGACGACGCGTTCACGGACGTGTTGCCGTTGCTGCGGCGGACCTTCTCGGCGTACGAACCCGGGGTGCGCCGGACCCTCGGCGAGCTGGTCCGGCGGGGCCCGGACGGCGGCGCCGCACCAACGACCGGCGCCACGGTGCCGCACGGCTTCGCGGGCGAGCCGGACCGGGGGCGCGCGGACGCGGTGGCGCCGGTGCTGCGGCTGCTGCTCGGCCTGGAGGACGAACGGACCGTGTCGATGGACGGCAACAGGCTTGCGGGGGTGGGCGGATGACCATGGGAATGACCACTGGGACGACCGGTGCGGCGCGTCAGGACACCGAGGCCGAGCGGTTGCGCCGCTGGCGACTGGTGCTCGGCGGGGACCAGGCCGACGGCACCGGATGCACGCTCGCGGGTAGGGACGCGGCGATGGACGGCGCGCTGACCGCGCTGTACGGGAAGCAGGACCGGGGCGGCAGGGGCACCGCGGGCGGGCGGGAGCGTTCGGCGGGGCTCGGCGGGTCGGTGCCGTCGGTGGCGCGCTGGCTGGGGGACATCCGCAGGTACTTCCCCTCCTCCGTCGTGCAGGTCATGCAGCGCGACGCCATCGACCGGCTCGGGCTCGCCGCGCTGCTGCTGGAGCCGGAGATGCTGGAGGCGGTGGAGGCGGACGTGCACCTGGTCGGGACGCTCCTGTCGCTGCACCAGGCCATGCCGGAGACGACGAGGGAGACCGCGCGGGCGGTCGTACGGAAGGTGGTCGAGGATCTGGAGAAGCGGCTGGCGTCCCGTACCCGGGCGACCCTCACCGGCGCGCTCGACCGCAGCGCGCGGACCGGCAGACCGCGTCACCGGGACATCGACTGGAACCGCACGATCGCGGCCAACCTCAAGCACTACCTGCCCGAGCACCGCACGGTGGTGCCGGAGCGGCTCGTCGGACACGGGCGGGCGGCGCGGTCGGTGAAGAAGGAGGTCGTCCTCTGTGTCGACCAGTCGGGGTCGATGGCCGCTTCGGTCGTGTACGCGTCCGTGTTCGGCGCGGTGCTCGCCTCCATGCGGTCGGTCGGCACGCGCCTGGTCGTCTTCGACACCTCGGTCGTCGACCTCACCGACCAGTTGGACGACCCGGTGGACGTGCTCTTCGGCACCCGGCTCGGCGGGGGCACCGACATCAACAGGGCGCTGGCGTACTGCCAGTCGCGGATCACCCGGCCGTCCGAGACGGTCGTGGTGCTGATCAGCGACCTGTACGAGGGCGGCATACGCGACGAGATGCTGAAGCGGGTCGCCGCGATGAAGGCGTCCGGGGTCCGGTTCGTGACCCTGCTCGCGCTCTCGGACGAGGGCACGCCCGCCTACGACCGCGAGCACGCGGCAGCCCTGGCCGCCCTCGGCGTTCCCGCCTTCGCCTGCACCCCCGACCAGTTCCCGGAGGTGATGGCAGCGGCTCTGGAGAAGCGCCCCGTCCCGCTCCCGAACCCGTCCTGACCTGTGACGACACCCCATCCTCGGCAAGCTCCCGGCCGGGTCTCCGGCACCGGGTGTCACTCGGCCCGGCATCATGTGACAGGTATCACCGCCCGGGTGTGACCCGCGATTTACGGGGCTCCCGTCAGCAGAGATAACCTGCGAGGCGGACATGCCGCGCACCCGGACACCGTGTGCGCCCCTTTAGTGACAAGCGGACGTCACGTTGCCCTTCGCGGCACGCCCACGCATCCAACGAACCGCGAGATCACTGATAGGGACGGAAGCGCGTGGACCTGTTCGAGTACCAGGCGAGGGACCTCTTCGCCAAGCACGATGTACCGGTGCTGGCCGGTGAAGTCATCGACACGCCTGAGGCGGCGCGCGAGATCACCGAGCGTCTGGGCGGCAAGTCCGTCGTCAAGGCGCAGGTGAAGGTCGGTGGTCGCGGCAAGGCCGGCGGCGTCAAGCTCGCCGCCACCCCGGACGAGGCCGTCGCCCGCGCGACGGACATCCTCGGCATGGACATCAAGGGCCACACGGTCCACAAGGTGATGATCGCCGAGACCGCTCCGGAGATCGTCGAGGAGTACTACGTCTCCTACCTCCTCGACCGTGCGAACCGCACCTTCCTCGCCATCGCCTCCGTCGAGGGCGGCATGGACATCGAGGAGGTGGCCGCCACCCGCCCGGAGGCCGTCGCCAAGATCGCGATCGACGCCATCGACGGTGTGGACGAGGCCAAGGCCCGCGAGATCGTCGAGGCCGCCAAGTTCCCGGCCGAGGTCGCGGACAAGGTCGTCAACGTCCTCATCAAGCTGTGGGACACCTTCATCAAGTCGGACGCCCTCCTCGTCGAGGTCAACCCGCTCGCGAAGGTCGCCTCCGGTGACGTCCTCGCCCTCGACGGCAAGGTGTCGCTCGACGAGAACGCCGAGTTCCGTCACCCCGAGTACGAAGAGCTGCACGACAAGGACGCGGCCAACCCGCTCGAGGCGGCCGCCAAGGCCAAGGGCCTCAACTACGTCAAGCTCGACGGCGAGGTCGGCATCATCGGCAACGGCGCGGGTCTCGTCATGAGCACCCTGGACGTCGTCGCGTACGCCGGTGAGAACCACGGCGACGTGAAGCCCGCCAACTTCCTGGACATCGGCGGTGGCGCCTCCGCCCAGGTCATGGCGAACGGCCTGGAGATCATCCTGGGCGACCCGGACGTCAAGTCCGTGTTCGTCAACGTCTTCGGCGGCATCACCGCCTGCGACGAGGTCGCCAACGGCATCGTCCAGGCGCTGCAGCTCCTGGAGGACCGCGGCGAGAAGGTCGAGAAGCCGCTCGTCGTCCGCCTCGACGGCAACAACGCCGAGCTGGGCCGCAAGATCCTCACCGACGCCAACCACCCGCTGGTCCAGCGCGTCGACACCATGGACGGCGCGGCCGACAAGGCCGCCGAGCTGGCCCACGCCGCCAAGTAAGCACTCAGGACGAGGACACAACACACCATGGCTATCTGGCTCAACAAGGACAGCAAGGTCATCGTCCAGGGCATGACCGGTGCCACCGGCATGAAGCACACCAAGCTCATGCTCGGCGACGGCACCGAGGTCGTGGGCGGCGTCAACCCGCGCAAGGCGGGGCAGACCGTGGACTTCGACGGCACCGAGGTACCCGTGTTCGGGACCGTCAAGGAGGCCATCGAGAAGACCGGCGCCAACGTCTCCGTCATCTTCGTGCCGGAGAAGTTCACCAAGGACGCGGTCGTCGAGGCCATCGACGCCGAGATCCCGCTGGCCGTCGTGATCACCGAGGGCATCGCCGTGCACGACACGGCCGCCTTCTGGGCGTACGCCGGCAAGAAGGGCAACAAGACCCGCATCATCGGCCCGAACTGCCCCGGCATCATCACCCCGGGCCAGTCGAACGTCGGCATCATCCCGGGCGACATCACGAAGCCGGGCCGCATCGGCCTGGTCTCGAAGTCCGGCACGCTGACGTACCAGATGATGTACGAGCTGCGTGACATCGGCTTCTCGACCGCCGTCGGCATCGGTGGCGACCCGATCATCGGCACCACGCACATCGACGCCCTGGCCGCGTTCCAGGACGACCCCGACACCGATCTGATCGTGATGATCGGTGAGATCGGTGGCGACGCCGAGGAGCGCGCGGCCGCGTTCATCAAGGAGAACGTGACCAAGCCGGTCGTCGGCTACGTCGCGGGCTTCACCGCGCCCGAGGGCAAGACCATGGGCCACGCCGGCGCGATCGTCTCCGGTTCGTCCGGCACCGCCCAGGCGAAGAAGGAGGCCCTGGAGGCCGCGGGCGTCAAGGTCGGCAAGACCCCGACCGAGACCGCCAAGCTGGCGCGGGAGATCCTCTCCGCCTGATCGCCTGATCGCCTGATCGCCTGATCGGCCGGTCGTCGGCACACCGGTGGGCCCGGTCCCTTCTCGTGGGGGACCGGGCCCACCGGCGTTCCCGCACGCTCACCGCAGCAGGCGCACGGACGTCACCCGGCCCGTGTCACCCCGGCTCCGGTGCCAGCCGCTGCGGCCCGTTGGCCTGCTCCCGGTGCAGCTTGGCGCGCAGATTCTGCTCCGCCTTCGACAGCGGGCCCATGGCCGGGGCCACGGGCACACCGCGTACCGCCTGGGCGGGGGCGATGGGGGCCTCGTAGTGCGTCGGGGCCGAGCGCAGGGTCAGCCCCGTCGCGCCGATGATGGCGACGGTGAAGGCGATGGCGGCGCGCGTCCAGAAGACGTTGCGGCGCTCGCCGACGGTGCGGACGGTGGTGGGGGCGTCCGCGCGCAGCCGTTCCGTGGAGGCCAGTTCGGTCAGCCGCCGGTGCAGTGCGGCGGGGTCGGCCAGTTCCGGGACGTACGCGGCGACGGCCTCGCGGGCACGGGTCACCCGCCCCGCTGCGGCCGGGGTGCTGGCCTCCGTCTCGGCGGCCAGCTCGGGGAGGTCCAGGCCGACGCCGTCGTAGAGGACGAGGGTGCGCCGGTACGACGGCGGGAGGCTCAGCAGCGCGTCCAGCAGGGCGCGGTCGGCCGGGTCGGCGGGCGGGGGCTCGGGGGTGCGGTAGCGGGGGCGGAAGCGGTGCCAGGGGGAGACGGCGTACTCGTACGCGGTCGCCCGTACCCAGCCGCCCGGGTCGCGGTCCCGCGCCACCTCGGGCCAGCGCTGCCAGGCGAGCTGGAAGGCGCGCTCGACGGCCTCGCGGGCCAGTTCGCGGCGGCCGGTGAGGAGGTAGGTCTGGCGGACGAGCGCGGGGGCGCAGAACGCGTACAGCGCGTCGAACGCCTGATCGGGCGTCAGGGGCGGCGGCTCGGGGGCTCTCGGTGCGGGAGGGCCCGCCGCCGCAGACGCCTGACCCGCCGTCGGCCCGGCGAGGTCGGCCAGGTCGGCGAGCAGGCGGGCGTACGCCTCGTGGCGCGGGCCGCTCGGAGTGCTCCGGCCGCGTTCCCAGGCGCGTACGGTCGCCCGGCTGACGCCGAGTCGCCTGGCGACCTGAGCCTGTGTCAGCGCGCGGCTCTCGCGCAGGCGTCGGCGTTCGTCCGGTGGTGGCAGCGGACCGGCGTAAGTCTGCGTCACGGCTCACCCCTCTGCGTGAAAAAGCACATAAACACATATTGGGCGACACTTCGGGGGTTCGCCTGTTACGCCGGGAAAGCGCGTGTCGTTGGGAGCATGTCGGCGTGATCCTGCCGACCGATCGCCCCTCGTCGTCCCTGCCGTCGTCCCTGTCGTCTCTGTCGTCGTCCCTGCGAACCCGGTTGCGCGACCGTTCACCCGGCCTGGGCGCGAGCCTCGTGGGCGGTGCGCTCGCCGCCGGGCTCGGACTCGCCGCGTGCGCCGCGCTGGTGATGGTGTTGTGGGTCAGCTCGCCGTATCCCGACAGCGGTCCGGGCAGCGCCCTGCACGTCGCCGCCGCGCTCTGGCTGCTGGCCCACGGCGCCGAACTCCTGCGCGCCGACACGCTCTCCGGCGCCCCGCAGCCGGTGGGCCTCACCCCGTTGCTGCTGCTCGCGCTGCCGGTGTGGCTGCTGCACAGGGCGGCGCGGGACGCGGTGGACGCCGCCGATGTCTCCGATGCCTCCGACGGACCGGACGGACCGGACGGACCCGCCAGGTCCGGCACCAGCCGCACCACCGGCACCACCAGCGCGTCCGGCACCTCCGACACCCCACCCCCCGTCCCCGCCCGCACCGCGTGGACCGGCGTCGTCCTCGGCTACCTCGGCGTCGCCACGGCCGTCGCCCTCTACGGCTCCGGCGGTGAACTCCGCCTGTCCTGGCCTTGGGTGACGGCCTGTCTCCCGCCGGTCGCCGCTGCCGCCGCCGCGTCCGGGGTCTGGTCGGCGTACGGCAGACCGCTCGGCCCGCTGCCGGGGCCCGTGCGGGGCCTGTGCGCGGGGGCCGAGGCGCGCGCCCGGCTGCGTACGGCCCTGCGCGCGGCCGTGGCCGGTGCGGCCGTGCTGACCGGTGGCGGGGCGCTGCTGCTCGGCGTCTCACTGGTGGGCCACGGCGGCGCGGCGCGGCTGGCCTTCACCCAGCTCACGGAGGGCTGGACCGGCCGGTCCACCGTGCTGCTGCTCGCGGTCTCGCTGATCCCCAACGCGGCCGTGTGGGCGGCCTCCTACGCCCTCGGCCCCGGCTTCACCCTCGGCTCCGGCCATCTGGTGCATCCGCTGCTCTCCGACCCGGCGCCGCTCCTGCCCCCGTTCCCGCTCCTGGCCGCCGTGCCCGATCCGGGCAGGGGTGCCCCGCTGAACTGGGCGGCGGCCGCGGTGCCCGTGGCGGCCGGGGTGACCGTCGGCTGGTTCGTGGCCCGCGGCGCCACCCGGCGCGGAGAAGCGGCCACACGCTGGCCGGCCCTGCACACCACCGGGGTACTCGCGCTCGCCGCCCTGCTCTGCGCGGGCACGCTGGCCCTGCTCGCCGCGCTGTCGGGCGGCCCGCTGGGCGTCGGCGCGCTGGCCGACTTCGGCCCGGTGTGGTGGCTGACGGGACCCGCGGCGGGCCTGTGGGTCCTGGTCACGGGGCTGCCGGTGGCCTGGACGGTACGGGCCTGGCGGCTGCGCGGCACCCGGAAGCGGGGCGAGGCCGCCGCTCGGGCGGAAGACCCGCAGAGGCCGCTCGCCGGGCCGCGGAAGTCAGGCACCGCACAGCCGCAGCGGAAGCCCGAGCCCCCCGCCGAGGAGCTGTACGACTTCCTCGACGCGGACGCCCCCTTCGCCTCGGACTGGTCCGACGCCCTCACCGGAACGAGCCCCGAGGCCGAGCCCCGGATCGACTAGTGCCGCGGCAGGCAACGTTTGCCCGTCAAGGAGCGG
>NZ_WWIR01000468.1 GCF_009863025.1 Streptomyces sp. SID4985
CCTGGACAACGACGCGGGCCGGGGCTCCTACGGGGTGCCGACGCCCATCGCCCTGCTCATCGACCTCGACGTGATCCGTGAGACGCCGGTGCGCTTCGTGCGCTCGGGCATCGGGGACGCCGTGTCGAACATCTCGGCGGTCGCGGACTGGGAGCTGGCCAACCGGGTCAACGGCGAGAAGATCGACGGACTCGCCGCCGCCATGGCCCGCCAGGCGGGCGAGGCAGTGCTGCGCCACCCCGGCGACTGTGTGGACGACGGCTTCCTCACCGTGCTCGCGGAGGGGCTCGTGCTCTCCGGCATCGCCATGTCGATCGCCGGTCACACCCGGCCCTCCTCCGGCGCCTGCCACGAGATCAGCCACGCGCTCGACCTGCTCTACCCCAAGCGGGCGGCGAGCCACGGCGAGCAGGTGGGCCTCGGCGCGGCCTTCGCCATGCATCTGCGCGGCGACCACGAGGGCTCGTTCCTCATGGCGGGTTCGCTGCGCCGGCACGGGCTGCCGGTGCTGGCCGAGGACATCGGGTTCAGCGCGGACGAGTTCGTCCGGGCCGTGGAGTTCGCGCCGGAGACCCGGCCTGGCCGCTACACGATCCTGGAGCATCTGGAGCTGTCCCCGACGGGCATCCGGAAGGCGTACGCGGACTACGCGGCCACGCTGACCGGCTGAGCCGGGCCCGGTTTGACCCCTACGGGGCCTGCCCGTACCCTTGACTGTCGGCGTGTCTGAACATGCCACATCCCCGTAAACCTTTTTCCCTCCCGGTCACACCCGGTGTGGCCGGGAGAGGTCGTCCATGGTGTTTTTACCGGTGCGGCTGGCCTGCGGGGGTGCCGTCCTTCGAGCGAAAGTGAGATCCGCGTGTACGCCATCGTGCGCAGCGGTGGTCGCCAGCACAAGGTTGCTGTCGGCGACATCGTTGAGGTTGACAAGATTTCCACCGCCAATGTCGGCGACACGGTCGAGCTCTCGACCCTGCTCGTTGTCGACGGTGACTCCGTGACCAGCGACCCGTGGGTGCTGGCCGGCATCAAGGTCCAGGCCGAGGTCGTGGACCACCACAAGGGCCAGAAGATCGACATTCTGCGCTACAAGAACAAGACCGGCTACCGCCGTCGTCAGGGCCACCGCCAGCAGTACACGGCGATCAAGGTCACTGAGATCCCCACGGCTGCGAAGTAAGGGACTGAGAACAGATGGCACACAAGAAGGGCGCATCGTCCACCCGGAACGGTCGCGACTCCAATGCCCAGCGGCTCGGCGTGAAGCGCTTCGGCGGTCAGGTCGTCAGCGCGGGTGAGATCCTGGTCCGCCAGCGCGGCACCCACTTCCACCCGGGCGCCGGTGTCGGCCGTGGTGGCGACGACACGCTGTTCGCGCTGCAGCCCGGCGCCGTGGAGTTCGGCAAGAGCCGCGGCCGCAAGGTCGTGAACATCGTTCCGGTCGCCTGAATCGTCTGATTCACGGCCGCGACCGAACATTTCGCGCGAGGCGGACCTCACTTCCCGGTCGGGAAGGCAGGTCCGCCTTTCGCGTGTTGACATAGGTAATACCCGCACTTTTCTGGAGGCACCCACCATGACCACCTTCGTGGACCGCGTCGAACTGCACGTCGCCGCGGGTAACGGAGGCCACGGCTGTGCCTCCGTCCACCGCGAGAAGTTCAAGCCGCTCGGCGGCCCGGACGGCGGCAACGGCGGCCGTGGCGGCGACGTCATCCTCACGGTGGACCAGTCGATCACGACGCTGCTCGACTACCACCACTCCCCGCACCGCAAGGCCACCAACGGCAAGCCCGGCGAGGGCGGCAGCCGCTCCGGCAAGGACGGCCAGGACCTGGTCCTGCCGGTCCCGGACGGCACCGTCGTGCTGGACAAGGCGGGCAACGTGCTCGCCGACCTGGTCGGCCACGGCACCTCCTACGTCGCCGCGCAGGGCGGCCGCGGCGGCCTCGGCAACGCCGCGCTCGCCAGCGCCCGCCGCAAGGCCCCCGGCTTCGCGCTCCTCGGTGAGCCCGGTGACCTCCAGGACGTGGTCCTGGAGCTGAAGACCGTCGCCGACGTGGCCCTGGTCGGCTACCCGAGCGCGGGCAAGTCCTCGCTGATCTCCGTGCTCAGCGCGGCCAAGCCGAAGATCGCGGACTACCCCTTCACCACCCTCGTGCCCAACCTCGGTGTGGTGACGGCCGGTTCGACCGTCTACACCATCGCCGACGTGCCCGGTCTGATCCCGGGCGCCAGCCAGGGCAAGGGCCTCGGCCTGGAGTTCCTGCGCCACGTGGAGCGCTGCAGCGTCCTGGTGCACGTCCTGGACACCGCGACGCTGGAGTCCGAGCGCGACCCGCTGTCCGACCTCGACATCATCGAGGAGGAGCTGCGGCAGTACGGCGGCCTCGACGACCGTCCCCGCATCGTCGTCCTGAACAAGGTGGACGTGCCGGACGGCAAGGACCTCGCCGAGATGGTCCGCCCCGACCTCGAGGCGCGCGGCTACCGCGTCCTCGAGGTGTCGGCGGTCGCCCACATCGGCCTGAAGGAACTGACGTACGCCCTCGGTGACATCGTCGCCAAGTCGCGTGCCGCCAAGCCCAAGGAAGAGGCCACGCGCATCGTCATCCGGCCGAAGGCCGTGGACGACGCGGGCTTCACCGTCACCCGCGAGGAGATCGACGGCGAGCCGCTGTTCCGCGTGCGCGGCGAGAAGCCCGAGCGCTGGGTCCGCCAGACCGACTTCAACAACGACGAGGCCGTCGGCTACCTCGCCGACCGGCTCAACCGCCTCGGTGTCGAGGACCGGCTGATGAAGGCGGGCGCCCGCTCCGGCGACGGCGTCGCGATCGGCCCCGAGGACAACGCGGTCGTCTTCGACTGGGAGCCCACGGTCACCGCCGGTGCCGAGATGCTCGGCCGCCGAGGCGAGGACCACCGCTTCGAGGCCCCGCGCCCCGCCGCCCAGCGCCGCCGCGACAAGCAGGCCGAGCGGGACGACGCGCAGGACGAGTACGACGGCTTCGAGCCGTTCTAGTGCCGCAACGCGCTCCGGCGAGTTCCGGCGATGTGAGAGCATCGCCCGAACTCGCCGGAGTGGTAAGGCTGTTGGTGGACGCGTTGATCCACCGCCCGGGAACCCCCGGGGGATCACTTCGCCGCGGTCAGGTCCTCGTAGAGGAGTTCCCACGACTTGGTGATGACGTCGGGGCTGTATTCGGCGGCCTTGCGCAGGGCCGCCTCGGAGAAGCCGCGGCGCAGCTTCTCGTCCTCGATGAGGCGGATGATGCCCTCGGCCAGGGCGGTCACGTCGAGTTCACGGACGAGCAGGCCGTCCACGCCGTCGGAGACGAGCTCCCGCGGGCCGACCGGGCAGTTGAAACTGACCACGGGGAGACCGCAGTTCATGGCCTCCAGCAGCACCATGCCGAAGCCCTCGGACTTGGAGCTCATCGCGAAGATGGAGCCCTTCGCGAGTTCCTGGTCGAGCGTGCGCGTCGGACCCATGAGGAAGACGTGGTTGTACAGGTGCCGGTTGCGGATCGCCTTGCGCAGGGCGTCCATCTCGGGTCCGTCGCCGTGGATGCGCAGGGTCCAGTCCGGGTGGACCTCCACGACCTTGCCGAACGCCTCGATCAGCTTGTCGATGCCCTTGTTGCCGTCGAGCCGTCCGGCGCTGACCACCATGGGCCGCGAGTGGTCGGTGCGGGGCACGTCCAGGGTGTGCAGCGCGTTCGGGATCCGGCCGACGCGGACGTCGGGGAACGCCTCGGCGTAGGCGGCGCGGTCCGCTTCGGTGAGGCAGACGACCGCGTCCATCTTCACGTAGGCGGCGTCGATGGCCTCGCGCCACTCGCCCGTGTGCGTGGACAGGCCCGCGTGCTCCTGGACGACCCGGACCAGCGACGGGTCCGTGAACTCGGCGATGATCAGATTGATCGTGGGCCGGGTGCCGATCACGATCTGGTTCTCCAGACCGCGCAGGAAGCGGATCATCGCACCGATGCGGCGACGGCTGTCGAAGTTCTTGGAGAGGCCCGCCGGGAAGAGCTCGTGCCAGGAGGTGTCCTCCGGGCCGTCGTACTCGTCCCAGTCCACGTACGAGCCGGACCGGTTGTCCACGAGAGCCGTCATCTTCACCCGCGAGTCCAGGGGGAAGGGCGGCTCGTCGTGGTAGCGCAGCATGGTCGCGATCTCGACCTCGTGACCGCGCTCGACCATGGCGTTGGCCTGGTTGAAGACGGTACGGACCGTACCCCCGACGCCGAACGCGTTGTAGATCAGATAGGTCAGCTTCATCTGGCGCTCCGGTTGGCGTCGCCGCGTCGGGCGCAGCGTATGGCAAGGTCGTCGCCATCGGTGTAGTACGGCATCACGGCTACCCCGTCCTTGTACTGCTCGGGGTACTTCACGATCTGCTTCTTGCCCGGCATGTCGTCGAGGTGGCCGCCGACACGGAGCAGCAGCTTCCGCTCACCTCGCCGCGCGACCACATGCATGTCCCAGTGCTCACGGGGAAGTGCATCCCAAACGGCCAGATCGCCGAGGGGCACGACCGCCTCGAAGTCCGCGCCGTCACTGGAGACGGGGAAGTACAGCCGGCGCGGGGTCGGACGCGAACTGGAGCTCAGCGAGCGCATGAACCGGTCGGTGAGCCGCTTGACGCCGGTCGGGGCGGGCAGCTCCGGCCGTTCGCGGGAGGTGAGGCACAGCTGCCACGACTTGTCGACGGGGGCGCCGTCCGGCTGCCCGTCGATGATGACCGTCCCGATCACACGGATCCGGCCGTCGCGTGGCCAGACCCGTCTGACCTCGGCATGGGAGCGCTCCCTGGAACTGGCTTGCATGGCCACCTTCTCTTCTGTTCCTGTCAGTTGGCCTTCCCCCTGGGGAAGACGAGAGGTCAGGCAAAGCAGCGGCGCCAGTCCGCTTCGTTCCGTCAGGCTCACCGAGGGCGGGATGACGGGGGTTTCGTGCGCGCACATGCCAGGGATGTGGCCGTATCGGTACCGAGAGCCGGCGCGCTCCGCAGAGGCGCGCCGACTCTCCGACCGGGGAGCTGTGCGACCTGGTACCGCTAGGCCGCGGGCTCCTTCACGCCTTCCGCCTCGGCGGCCGCGGGGGACGGAGCCGGTATTCGCTCGTCCAGCGGCACGACCGGGAGGTTCTCCGCGGGCTCGCCCAGCATGATCTGCCGTATGACGCGCTCGGCGGCCCGGCCGTCGTCGTACTCGCAGAACTTGCGGCGGAAGGTGTCCCGCAGGGCGTCGGACTGCTCGTCCTTCCAGGCGCCGCTGGTGAAGATCTCGTGCAGCTCGTCCTGGGTGCGCGCGATGTGGCCGGGGGCCTCGTCCATGAGGTCGAAGTACACACCGCGGGAGATCTTGTACGCGTCCCAGTCGTTGGCGTAGACCACGATCGGCCGGTCGAGGTTGGCGTAGTCGAACATCATGGACGAGTAGTCGCCCAGCAGCACGTCCGCGGCGAGCTGCAGCTCCTCCGAGGAGGTGTACGCGGTGACGTCGATGACACGGGAGGACGCCTCCAGCGCCTGGACCTCCGCCGTCCGCTCGTAGAAGTGGTGGCCTCGCATGAGCACGACGAAGTCGTCACCGAGAGCGTCGGTGAGGCGGCCGAGGTCGAGCTGGGGGACGTAGCCCTTGGTGTAGTCCCGGTGGGTCGGCGCGTAGAGAACGGCCGTCTTTCCCTCGGGAATACCGATCTTCTTCCGGAGGCGGCGGACGTCGTCCGCGGTCGCCGTGTAGAAGACGTCGTTGCGCGGGTAGCCGCTCTCCATCAGCTTGAAGGAGCACGGGAAGGCCCGCTCCCAGATCTCCGAGGAGAACCGGTTGGAGGAGATGCAGTAGTCCCAGCGGTCCGAGCGCTGCAGGAGCTTCGTGAAGTTCGTGCCCTTGGCGGCGATCGGGTACTGCATCAGGTGGACGCCCATGCGCTTGAGGGGCGTGCCGTGCTGCGTCTGCACGTGGACCGTGCCGGGCCGCTTGACGAAGCGGTCCTCGAAGTTGACGTTGTTGAAGAAGTACTTGGCGCGCGCCATGATCTCCCAGTACCGCTCGGTACCCGGGATGATGTAGTCGACGCCCGGCGGAAGCTTCTTGACCTCTTCCTTCTTGGCGACCACCACACCCCTGACGTGGGGGGCTATCTCCTTGGCCCTGGCGTGCAGCGCGGCGGGGTTGCACACGTAACCCCGGTCCCAGTAGGACGAGTAGACGGCCAGGTTCTGGTCGATGGGCTGCTTGAGGGCGGCCTCGTAATGGCGCGTCAGGCGCCGGTCGGCAACCTTCTTCTTGGTGGCGCGGACCGTCTTGCGGACCTTGCGCCGACCCTGGTTGGCCATCTTCAGCGTCTGGTAGACCGGGTAGGCGCCACGCGCGATCAGGGCGTGCCGGATACCCGACTCTCCCTCGGGCCGCACATAACCCGCCGGCAGATAGCGCTGGTAATGACGGTGCGCCATGGAGAAGAATTCCGAGCGCAATTCGTCGGGCACGCGGTTGCTCTTCGCCAGAATGGCGATGAAATGGTCGATCATCTTCGTGAAGAGCTGAGGACGCCACTCCGCGAGAGACGGGTCGCTGTCCATGAACGCGAAGACGCGCTCGTACTGGTCGAAGATGTCGAAGTGCTTGCGGCTGACCGTGCGAAGGATGTTGCCCTGACGGCGCTGCCGGTAATGGACGGCGACGTGGTCCAGGGCGGCCATGCGCTCCGCCGACATCAGGACCGGGAAAGTCCAGGGCGTGTCCTCGTAGTATCCCGGCGGGAATTCGAAGCCGCGCTTCTCGATGAAGTCGCGCCGGTAGACCTTGTTCCAGACCACCATGAGCAGGCTGAGGAACTCCGGCCGCTCCTTGGCCGTGAAGACCTCCGCCCCCTCCGTCTGGAAGACGGCGGCCAGGCTGTTGCGGGTCACGCCGCCCCACCAGAAGGTGCGCGCGTAGTCGAAGATCAGGACGTCCGGGTCGGAGGTCTCCTCCAGCCGGTCCGCGATGAGCTGCAGCGAGCCGGGCGTCAGCGTGTCGTCGCTGTCGAGGAAGAAGAGGTAGTCGCCGCGCGCTATCTCCATGCCCGCGTTCCGGGCCCGGCCCAGGCCGACGTTCTCGGGCAGATGCAGCGCCCGGACCCGCTCGTCGGCCTTGGCGTATTCGTCGACGATCTCACCGCAGCGATCGGGCGAGCGGTCGTTGACAGCGATTACCTCGATGTCACGGAACGACTGCTCAAGGATGGACTCAAGGCACTCCGGCAAGAAGGACTGCACTTGGTAAATCGGTACAATCACGCTGATACGCGGCTTCGACACGCCCTGCTCTTCCAATCCTTTGACCGCACCCGTCGCTGTTCGGGTCCGGGCCCGGGTTCGAGCCCGGGTCCTGAGTCTTTCGTCATCCGAGGGGCCTGTAGCACAGGTGGTTGACGGATGAGGGAGGATACACTGACCAACAGCCTATATGTCAGGTGCAGAACCCGGCGCATCGCCCTGAAGTCCTGACGGCCCTGTGACGCGAATCATCACTTCGGCACCGGCGGTGCGTGTTACGGGACGCGCAACCCCAGGTCGCGGGCTTCGGCCGTCGAGCCGGTGGGAATAAGACACTTCCGTCCGGCGGCCCGTTTCGCGGCATTGGTTCCCTTGGGGTGGCCACGGACATCGTGGGGGAAGTCTCATGTTCCGCGGAGATCGCCTTGTTGCCCCCTCGTGCGGGACGATCGCAAAGCCCTTGGGCCGCGCGCCGTTACGGGTCGCTGCCCCCTCCGTCGACCTCCATCGACCGCGCCTCGAATGCCCCGTTGTGCCGCATTCGATTTTCGCCGGACCATCGGCCAAGGTGGTCGAAACGGTACGGACAGAGGAGACGGACCATGGGCTGGCTGGTTACGGGAGGCGCCGGATACATCGGGGCGCACGTGGTGCGCGCCCTGACCGAGGGCGGCGAGGACGTGGTCGTCTACGACGACCTGTCGACCGGCACGGCCGACCGCGTGCCCGAGAACGTGCCGCTGGTGGTGGGCACCGTCCTGGACGCGGACCTCCTGGAACGCACCCTGCGCGAGCACCACATCTCCGGGGTCGTGCACATCGCGGCCAAGAAGCAGGTCGGGGAATCGGTCGAGCGGCCGCTCCACTACTACCGCGAGAACGTCACCGGTCTGCAGACCCTGCTGGAGGCGATGACGGCCACCGGCGTCGGCCGGATCGTCTTCTCCTCGTCCGCCGCCGTCTACGGCATGCCGGACGTCGACCTCGTCACCGAGGACACGCCCTGTGTCCCCATGAGCCCCTACGGCGAGACGAAGCTCATCGGCGAGCGGCTCATCGCCGCGGCCGCGCGCGCCCATGGGCTGCGCGCCGTCTCCCTGCGCTACTTCAACGTGGCCGGAGCCGCCGCCCCGGAACTGTCCGACGAGGGCGTCTTCAACCTCGTCCCCATGGTCTTCGAACGGCTCGAGGCCGGCGAGGCCCCCCGCATCTTCGGCGCCGACTACGCCACCCCGGACGGCACCTGTGTGCGTGACTACATCCACGTCCAGGACATCGCCTCCGCCCACCGGGCGGCCGCCACGTGGCTGGGCGAGACCCCGGAGGGAACCTCGGTCGTCCTGAACATCGGCCGGGGCGAGGGGAGTTCGGTGCGCGAGGTGGTGGACCGCATCCTCAAGGTGACCGGCAACGAGGAGTGCGTGCCCGACATCACCGACCGGCGCGCCGGAGACCCGGCACGGGTGGTCGCCTCGGCGGCCCGCATCCACGACGAGCTGGGCTGGACCGCCCGGTTCGGCCTGGACGACATGATCGAGTCCGCCTGGCAGGGCTGGCGCCACCGCCACGGCTGAGACACGTCGGAGGGACGACGGCGCGCCGGTACGGGACTCGCGTACCGGCGCTTCCCGCTCAGCGGCGTACCGCTGTCACACCTTCAGGTCCGCCCGGTCGCCCATCACCACGACCGGATGCTGAGCCGGGTCCAGCGTGCGCAGCAGGTACTCCATGTCCGCCTTGGACTGGCTCACGCACGCCGAGGTGCCGCTGCCGTGGTCCATGTGCAGCCAGATGTTGCCGCCCTTGGACTGGCCCCCGGGCCGGGTCGGGTCGTTGGGCGGGGTGCCCTTGACCCGGTTGTAGTCGATGGCGATGACGTAGTCGAAGTCGTTCCAGTACGTCTTCTTCCAGTAGTGCGGCGCCTGGAAGGCGGCGGAGCGGGTGTACGGCAGCTTCGCGCCCGGTGAGGCGAGGACGCCGCCCGCGTCGCTCAGCGTGAAGACCCCCACGGGGCTGCGCTTGTCGTCCTCGTGATGGTCCGTCGTCCAGCCCTTGCGCCCGTTGTGCGCGGACCAGGTGCGCTCCTGCTTCCAGACCTGGCCCGTCTTCTCGTAGAGCGCGACGGTCGAGTCGGCCGAGTCCTTGCCGTCCCCGTACACCGCGACGACCTGCCGGGTGGTCGGCGGCACCTGCCGCCACAGCCGGTCCCCGACACCGGGCACCCGCTTCAGCGCCGTCTCGCGCGGCTTGGCGTCCGTGTGAGCGTGCGCGGCGCCCTTGCCCTGATGTGACGAGCCGCCACCGCACCCCGTCACCCCGGCGGTGATCAGCACACCGCCCGCCATCGCCGTAATCGCCCGCATCGCACCGCTTGTTCGCATGGGCTCCATCGTGGCAGAACTCCGCTCCCGCCCGGCCGACCCCTCGGCGCCCGCCCGCCGGGCCCGCC
>NZ_WWIR01000469.1 GCF_009863025.1 Streptomyces sp. SID4985
CGGTGTCGGGGCCGCCCAGCGGGACGGGCGCCGGGGAGGGCACGACGGGGGCGTACGACGGCGGCGGGGGCATGACGGCGCGGCCGCCGCTGCGCGGCCCGGCGGACAGCGGGGCGGGCTTGGCGGGCGGACGGCCGCCCCGGCGGGCCTCGATGAGCGCGACGGCCTTCTCGGGCAGCCAGGCGGAGGCGGTGCCGGAGTCGTCGGAGCCGGAGCCGAACAGATGTGGGGCGAGCTGCGCCTGGAGGTCGGCGGGGCTGGGGCGTCCCGGGGCCTCCATCTGCATGCAGGCGTCGATCAGCGGGCGCAGCTCGTCGGGGAGGCCGGTGACGTCCGGGCCCTCGCGCAGCAGCATGAACACCGTCTCGACCGGGTTGGCCCCATGGAAGGGCGGGTGCCCGGTGGCGGCGAAGACCAGGGTGGAGCCGAGCGAGAACACGTCGCTGGCGCCGGTGACGCTGCGGGAGTCCTTCGCCTGCTCGGGCGACATGTAGGCGGGGGTGCCGACGGCGACGTTCGTCATCGTCAGCCGGGTGTTGGACACACCGGAGGCGATGCCGAAGTCGATGACCCGGGGGCCGTCCTCGACCACGAGCACGTTGGACGGCTTGAGGTCGCGGTGGACCAGGCCCGCGCCGTGGATCGACTGGAGGGCCTCGGCGACGCCCGCGGCGAGCCAGCGCACCGCCTGCGCCGGGAGCGGGCCGCAGTCGTTCACTATCTCTTCGAGCGAGGGCGCCGGGACGTAGGCGGTCGCCAGCCAGGGCACCGCCGCGCGGGGGTCGGCGTCGACGACGGCGGCCGTGTAGAAGCCGGAGACCGCGCGGGCCGCCTCCACCTCGCGGGTGAAGCGGACGCGGAAGAGCTGGTCCTCCGCGAGCTCCGTGCGGACGGTCTTGATCGCCACGCGCCGGCCGGACGCCGAGCGCGCCAGATAGACCAGCCCCATGCCCCCGGCCCCCAGCCGGCCCAGCACCTCGAACGGCCCGATCCGCCGCGGGTCGTGCTGCGTCAGCTGATCCACCACTTGCCTGCCACCTCCCCGTACGAGCCGCGTCGCCCACCTGCGGACGCGGCCGTAGTGCAGCGTCTCACCACCGCACCGCCCTGGCGGCACGCACCCCGATTCTTCCTGGCCGGGCGGCCGGTTGCGAACCCGGCCACCAATCGGGGTGTGTCGTGCCCAATCCCGTCATTTCGCCGCCGCGCGGTGCTCCGTCACCGGTGCAGCAGCGCGAACGACGCCCCCTGATTGTCGGTGACGACGGCCACACGTCCGTACGAGGCGTCGAAGGGCGGCACCTGGACCCGGCCGCCGAGCCGCCGTACGGCCGCGAGGGCGGCGTCCAGGTCCGCCACCCGGAAGTGGACGACGAAATGCGGGGGCATCTCGGCCGGGAACGCGTCGGTCACGTGCGCGCGGCCGAAGTCGGGCTCGGTGCCGGAGCCGAACAGCGCCTCGTGGAAGAGGGCGCCGTAGAAGGCGTTCGCGGCGGCGGTGTCGCGGGTGTACAGCTCGGCCCAGACGAACGTGTCCGGCTCGCGGCTGCGCCCGAATCCGGAGAGCGAGCCGGGCTGCCACAGCCCGAAGACGGCGCCCTCGGGGTCGGCGGCGAGGGCGGCGGCACCCAGGCCGTCCACGGGGAAGGGGCCGGAGATCAGGGTTCCCCCGGCCTCGGTGATCCGGCGGCCCAGCGCGCGGGCGTCCGGGGTGGCGAAGTAGACCGTCCAGACGGTGGGCATCCGCCCGTCCGTCTTCGGGGCGAGCGCGGCGACGGGTTCGCCGTCCAGGCGGGCCCACACCAAGCCGCCGAGGGCGCTGTGGGCCTTCTCGGCGGGCTCGAAGGTCCACCCGAAAAGTTCACCGTAGAACCGCTTGCCCGCCTCGACGTCGGGCAGTTGCGCGTCGACCCAGCAGGGCACGCCCTCGCCGTACGCCGGTGCACTGTTTTCGGCCATATCGTCAAAGTAACCGCGACGCGCGCACCCCGCAGACCAGGGAAATCGCCCCGAGATGGCCGGGCACCCCATTTGCAGTCGGCCGAATAGCGCTCCTGCTCCCCGTCGGTAAGCTGACGGCATGACAGGACAAGTGCGTACCGTCGACGGCCGCGTGGCCGGCCGGCGTGGGCAGGCGACCCGGCAGAAGCTGCTCGACTGCCTCAGCGAGATGCTCAGCTCCTCCCCCTACCGGGACGTCAAGGTCATCGATGTCGCCCGGAGGGCGGGCACGTCGCCCGCGACCTTCTACCAGTACTTCCCGGACGTCGAGGGGGCCGTCCTGGAGATCGCGGACCAAACCGCCTCGGAAAGCGCCGAGTTGGCCGAACTGCTCGCCGGGCGCAGCTGGGCGGGCAAGGCGGGCTGGCAGACCGCGCAGGAACTCGTCGACGGCTTCATGGACTTCTGGCGCCGCAACGACGCGATCCTGCGCGTGGTCGACCTCGCCGCCGCCGAGGGCGACAAGCGCTTCAACAAGCTCCGCATGAAGATCCTGAACGCGGTCAACGGCCCGCTCACCGAGGCCGTCGCCGAACTCCAGGCCAAGGGGCGGGTGGACAAGGACATCAACCCGTCGGCGATCGCCGGTTCCCTGGTCACCATGCTCTCCTCGGTCGCCGCACACCAGAAGGGCTTCTCCGCCTGGGGCGTGAAGCAGGCCGAACTCAAGCCGACACTCTCGCTGTTGACGTATCTCGGTGTGACCGGGAAGAAACCCGCCAAGTAGCGCGTACCCCACGTCCTGTCTGGCGGGCGGTGGTCCACTCGGGTGGGCCACCGCCCGTCCCGCGTCCGGAACGGGCGCGCGACAGCGGGCGATACTCGATCCATGGCACACGAGGAGACCCCGGCCCACCCGGATCTGCACGCCCTGCTGCGCACGCTCGCGGTGTGGCCGCCCGGGGCGACCGAGCTGCGCCCCTTCGACCCGGCCACCGCGCCGCCCTCCCCGCTGCCCCTGTTCACCTCGTGGTTCGCGGACGCCGTGCGCGCGGGGCAGCCGGAGCCGCACACCATGTCGCTGGCGACGACCGACGAGGACGGGAACGCGGACGTACGGATCGTGATGCTGCACGGCGCCGACGCCGCGGGCTGGTCCTTCGCCTCCCACGCCACGAGCCGCAAGGGCCGCGCCCTGGCGGCCCACCCGTACGCGGCCCTCGCCTTCTACTGGCCCGTCCTCGGCCGCCAGGTGCGGGTGCGCGGCCCGGTCACCACCGCCCCGGCCGAGGAGGGCCAGGCCGATCTGCACGCCCGCTCCACCGGCGCCCTCGCGGCGGCGCTCACCGGCCGCCAGAGCGCGGAGCTGGCCTCCCCGGAGGAGCTGCGCGAGGCGTCCGAGGAGGCGTGGCGGCAGGCGCGCGAGAACCCCGCGGAACCGGTTCCCGGGTGGACCCTCTACCACCTGCGCCCCGAGGTGGTGGAGTTCTTCCAGGGCGACGCGGACCGCCGTCACGTGCGGCTGGAGTACCGGCGCACCGAGTTCGGCTGGGAGCGCCAACTGCTCTGGCCGTGAAGCGTTTTCACACCTTTCGCACGACGCACACGTCATCGTTGTCAATCCGCAACCAATTCCGGTCTTGACCGATACCCATCAACCGGGGGTGTGATTACGCTCGCGCTCATGGCCGACTCGCGTCCCTCTCTCGCGCACCTGACCGCGACCCCCGCCGACCGTCCCGTCTATGTCATCGGCGCCGGTCCCGGCGGACTCGCCGTCGCGCACGCCCTCAGGGCGCGCGGGGTGCGGGCGGTGATCCTGGAGAAGGCCGACCGGGTCGGCGCGTCCTGGCGCCGCCACTACGACCGGCTCCGGCTGCACACCACCCGCAGGCTCTCCGCGCTGCCGGGCCTCGCGATACCCCGCGCGTTCGGCCGCTGGGTGTCCCGCGACGACGTGGTGCGCTACCTGGAGAAGTACGCCGAGCACCATGAGCTGGAGATCGTCACCGGGGTCGAGGTCTTCCGGGTGGAGCCCGCCCCGGACGGCGCGGGCTGGCTGCTGCACGCCTCCGGCGGCCGGGAGCTGACCGGCAGCGCCGTGGTCGTCGCCACCGGCTTCAACCACACCCCGCGCCTGCCCGACTGGCCCGGACTCGAGGACTGGGACGGGGAGTTCCTGCACGCGAGCGCCTACCGCAACGCCCGCCCCTTCGCCGACCGGGACGTGCTCGTGGTCGGCGTGGGCAACACCGGCGCCGAGATCGCCGTGGACCTGGTCGAGGGCGGCGCCGCGCGCGTCCGCCTGGCCGTGCGCACCGCCCCGCACATCGTGCGCCGCTCGACGGCGGGCTGGTCCGCCCAGTACACCGGCATCCTGGTACGGCGGCTGCCGGTGCGGCTCGTGGACCGGCTCGCCCGGCCGATGGCCCGCGTCAGCACCCCCGACCTCGCCGAACACGGCCTGCCCCGGCCGGAGTCCGGCCTCTACAGCCGCGTACGCGAGGGCGCGATCCCGGTCCAGGACGTGGGCCTGATCGACGCCGTGCGCAAGGGCAAGGTCGAGATCGTGGCCGCCGTCGAGGGGTTCGAGGACGGCAAGGTGTCCCTCGCCGACGGCACCCGGGTGGCGCCGGACGCGGTGATCGCGGCCACCGGATATCTGCGCGGCCTGGACTCCCTGGTCGGCCATCTCGGGGTGCTGGACAGCCGGGGGCGCCCGGTGGTGCACGGCGCCCGCACCCCGAAGGAGGCGCCGGGTCTTTACTTCACCGGGTACACCAACCCGATCAGCGGCATGTTCCGCGAACTCGCCCTGGACGCTGAGAAGATCGCCCGGACCGTCACCAAACGGCTCGCCCGCGAGGCTACGCGGGCACGGTGAGCACCGGGCGGCGCCGGATCACCAGGACCATCAGGGTCGCCGCCGCGCACAGGGCGCCGGAGGCGTACCAGACCATGTCGTAAGAGCCGAACACGTCGCGGGCGACCCCGCCGAGCCAGGCCACCAGGGCCGCGCCGATCTGGTGGGAGGCGAGCACCCAGCCGAACACGATCGCGGAGTCGTCGCCGTACCGGTCCCGGCACAGGGCCAGGGTGGGCGGGACGGTGGCGACCCAGTCCAGGCCGTAGAAGACGATGAAGAACACCATCGGCGGGTGCACCTCGGGGCCGAGGTTCAGCAGCATCGGCAGGAAGAGCAGCGAGGTCCCACGCAGCGCGTAGTACACGGCGAGCAGGCGGCGCGGCTCGAAGCGGTCGGTGAACCAGCCCGACGCGATCGTGCCCGCCACGTCGAAGACGCCGATGACCGCGAGCAGCGAGGCCGCCGCCGTGACCGGCATCCCGTGGTCGTGGGCGGCGGGCACGAAGTGGGTCTGGATCAGCCCGTTGGTGGAGGCCCCGCAGATCGCGAAGCTGCCCGCGAGCAGCCAGAACGGCCCGGTGCGCGCGGCCCTGGCGAGCACCCCGAGCGTCCGCCGGGCGGCCCCGGTCACCGGCGGCGGCTTGGGCACGAACTCGCTTGCCCCGTACGGCGCGAGGCCCACGTCGGCCGGGTGGTCGCGCAGCAGCAGCCAGACGAACGGGACCACCGCGAGGGCGGCGACGGCGACCGTGACGGCGGCCGGGCGCCAGTCGTGGCCGGTCTCGATCATCCAGGACAGCAGCGGCAGGAAGACCAGCTGCCCGGAGGCGGAGGCCGCGGTCAGGATGCCGCTGACCAGACCGCGCCGCGCGGTGAACCAGCGCCCGGTGACGGTCGCGGCGAAGGCCAGCGCCATCGAGCCCGACCCGAGACCCACCAACAGACCCCAGCACAGCATGAGTTGCCACGGCTCGGTCATCCACACGGTGAGCCCGGAGCCCAGCGCGACCACGGTCAGCGCGACGGCGACCACCCGTCGGATGCCGAAGCGGTCCATCAGCGCGGCCGCGAACGGCGCGGTCAGGCCGTAGAGCGCGAGGTTCACGGAGACGGCGGCGCCGATCGTGCCGCGCGACCAGCCGAACTCCTGGTGCAGCGGGTCGATCAGCAGACCGGGCAGGGAGCGGAAGGCCGCCGCGCCGACGATCGTGACGAAGGTGACGGCGGCGACGAACCAGGCACGGTGCACCCGGCGTCGCCGCCCGGCCGGGGTCCGGGGAGCGGCGGTGGCTTCGCTTGTCTGAGTCACAAGGTCAAGGGTCGGGGCCGCTTGCGCGCGCATCGAGTGGCCCGCAGGACAGTGTTCGTTAGGATCGGGCCATGGCCTCGTCCGGCGAATCCCGTCCGCACCGCGTCGTCGTCCTGGCCCTGGACGGCCTGCTCCCCTTCGAACTGGGCATCCCGCACCGCATCTTCACCCGCGCCCGGGACGAGCACGGCCGGGCGCTCTACGAGGTCGTGACCTGCTCGGTGCGCCCGCCCGGCCCGGTCGTCACCGACGCCGACTTCACCGTGCACGTGCCCCACGGCCCCGAGGCCCTGGCCACGGCCGACACGGTGATCGTCCCGGCGTCGTACGAACTCGGCCCGCTCTACGACGACGGCACGCTCACCCCCGAACTGGCCGCCGCCCTCGCCCACGTCCGCCCCGACACCCGCCTGGCCTCCATCTGCACCGGCGTCTACGTCCTCGCCGCCGCCGGCTACCTCGACGGCCGCCCGGCGACCACGCACTGGTCCGACGCGGACCGCTTCCAGGGGATGTTCCCGGCGATCCGCGTGGACCCGGACGTGCTGTTCATCGACGACGGCGACGTACTCACCTCGGCGGGGGTCGCCGCCGGGCTCGACCTGTGCCTGCACATCGTGCGCCGCGACCACGGCGCGGCCGTCGCCAACGAGGTCGCCCGCCGCACGGTCGTCCCCCCGCACCGCGACGGCGGCCAGGCCCAGTACATCCACCGCCCGGTCCCCGACCCCCAGCTCGCCACCACCACCGCCGCCCGCACCTGGGCCCTCGCCCGCCTCCACGAACCGATCCAGCTCCGCGACCTCGCCGCCCGCGAAGCGATGTCGGTGCGCACCTTCACCCGCCGCTTCCGCGAGGAGGTCGGCATCAGCCCCGGCCAGTGGCTCACCCAGCAACGCGTCGAACTCGCCCGCCGCCTCCTGGAGTCCACCGACCTCCCCATCGACCGCGTGGCCCGCGACTGCGGCTTCGGCACGGCCCAGTCGATGCGGCAGCACCTCCAGCAGAACCTGGGGGTGACGCCTACGGCTTATCGGCGGACGTTCCGGGCGGCCGTGCGTACCTAGACCAGCTGGAGCCGGGTGCGCAGGAGGCAGAACTCGTTGCCCTCCGGGTCGGCCAGGACGTGCCAGTTCTCGGCGCCGGTCTGACCGACGTCCACGGGCCGGGCGCCGAGTGCGAGCAGCCGCTCCAGTTCGGCGTCCTGGTCCCGGTCGGTGGGGTTGACGTCGAGGTGCAGCCGGAGCTTCGCGGGGCGGGGATCGGTGCTGGGGCTGAGGATCAGGGTGGGCTGCGGTCCGCCGAATCCGGTGCCGGGCGGCCCGATCTCGATGCTTCCGTCGTCCTCGCGGCCGAGTTCCACGTAGCCGAGGACCTCGCTCCAGAAGACGGCCAGCCGTTCGGGATCGGCGGCGTCGAGGACCAACTCGCTGATGCGGCATGCCATGAGGGGCAGTGTAGGGAGCCGGACCGTGCTGGACGGGGCGGGAGCTTCGCCGTTCCCGGCAAGTGCTCCCGCCCCGCGCGGACCGGTCGGCGGCACATCCCCCGGGCGTGTCCCCCTGTGCACACCCGGCGCCGTCGGCCGGTGCGACCCACACTCGGCGAGGACTCCGTCACCCCGGCCCTCGCCGTCCCCTCGCGGCGAATCGACGCACACCAGCGTGTTCACACACACTCAACGCGTCAACACCGTACGGGCGGCGAGGACATCCGCGCACTTCGCGGCGCCCGCGCACGGGAGCACGCCCGGCGCATCGCCGGGACAGGGGTCACACGGCCTCGAAGGTGAAGTCCTCGTACGCGGCCATGCCGCCCCCGTACGCCATCGCCACGCCCTCCCGGGGCGGCGAACAGCGGTCCAGTTCGCACCAGATGCTCTTGCCCGCGCCCTCGGCCTGCCAGCCCCAGCGGTCGGCGAGACAGTCCACGAGGGCCAGACCCCGGCCGCCGGTGGCGTCGTCGCCCGCGCAACGCGGCACGGGGGCACGGGAGCTGGCGTCGGCCACCTCCAGGCGCACGGTGGCGGAGACGACGGTCACGCCGGTCTCCTCCTCCGCGTCCCGAGCGGCCTCCGGCTCCGGTCCGCTGGCAGCGCCGGTCGCCTCGGCGCCTCTGGTGTCCCCGGCAGCTCTGGCGTCCCCGGTCGCTCCATCCGCCGCGTCCCGCTCAAGCTCCGGTCCGCCGGACGTGCCGCCCGGCAGGGAGAGCCGTAGCAGGGCCGGACGCCCCGTGTGCACCACCGCGTTGGTCACCAGCTCGGAGACGAGCAGGATCAGGGTCTCGGCCAACGGTTCGTCGGCCGCTATACCGAGCCCGGCGAGCCGGGAGCGGGCCCACTTGCGTGCCCGTCTCACCTCCTCGGGGTCGGGCCGGATCTCCAGCTGCACTTGAAGCACCTGCACCGCTCACACCATCCGAACCGGCGGACACATGACCCCGCGCCACCCGTCGTTCGCGGCACGATCCGCGACGACCGATACGGCGAGGGCCACGATCGTAGCCATTTTCTGCATGGCCAGAACAACGGCCAGAGCAAGGGTCACGGAACGTGATTCCCTTACGAGACAGCATGGTTGACGTACAGTCACCCCAACAAGCGCTTCGGGCATATTCCCGCGCGAAGGAGTACCCGTGCGGCATACTGTGCGACGCGCATGTCGAGGAGTCGAACAATCGGGCCGGTATTCCACCGTCACCCCATGAACAGCGGCGCGCGACACCGAGTCCGGGAACGCCCCAGGGGCATCACCGGCACCACTGGTGCTCGCAGCCACTCGCATCTCACCCAAGGTACCCGAGCGGGGCGCCGACTCCGGGCCGTGACGAGTCGCGGAACGGACACAACCCGATATCGACGCTCAGTGATGCGACTTTGCCACGATCCGCGACATCCGTGGCCATGAATTTCCGCGTCACGACGGTGAATTAACGGAAGATCGTCTTCCGCAACAACTCCCGATCCGGCTCAGGCCGTGAGCGAGTCCGGCTCGTCGGCGGTGGCGGAGGCCACGTCCGCGCGCACGTCGAAGAGGCGCCGTACGCCGAGGGCGCCCAGGACACGGTTCACGTGCGAGCCGTCCTCCGCGCCCCGGTCGGGCAGGATCAGCCGCAGCCGGCCCTGGCAGGAGCGGATGAGACGGCGGGACGCGATGAGCACGCCGACCCCGCTGGAATCGCAGAAGAAGACGTCGGAAAGGTCGAGGACAAGGCTGTGATGCCCCTCGGCCACCACGTCGTGCACCCGCTGGCGCAACACCGGTGAGGTCACCAGATCCAGTTCACCGCAGACTCGGAGCACGGCCCACGCGCCCCGCTCGGCGCCGGTCACTTCGAATGCCACGGCCACACCCCTCCGCTCGGCGGATCTCGCGGAACCGCCCGGAAATGGAAGCAGTCCCTACGTTTCTTTCCGCGCGGCTGCCCAGCGGGCGTTTCCCTGAAACACGAATTGGCAAACCGCGGAGGATCGGCAAAGGTCTTGTTTCGGTCACTATCAATCCTGTTCGATCGGAGTTGGACCATGCAAGAGTGAAGAGCCTGTGAAGGAGGCCCTATCACCTGCGACGCAGCAGGGGGCGCACATTGACACAAAGGGGCGTGCGCTGTCAGACGTGCCGACTACATTCGAGAGAAGGTCACCGGGACACCGGCCCGGACCAGCACCGGGCGAGGGGAGGAACGGCATGGCGCAGCAGGACGTACCGCACCGCTGGGACCGCGTGATGCAGCAGCGGCTGGCGCGCGGGGAGGCGGCGGCGCTCGGTGAGCTGTACGACCGGTACGCCTCGCTGGTGCACGGCCTCGCCCACCGCGTCCTCGGCGAGGAGACCGCCGCCGACGCCCTGACCCGCGAGGTCTTCGCCCACCTGTGGCAGCACCCCGAGACCTACGACCCCCGCCAGGAACCGCTGCGCACCTGGATCGCCTCGGTCACGCGCCGCCTCGCCGTACGGCGGCTGCGGGACGACGAGACGGCCGCGCTGGCCGGGGACGGCGGCTCGCCGGAGGAGGTCGAGCACAAGGTCCGCCGCGCGGCGGTGGCCGCCCGCGCCGACTACATCGTCCACTCGATGCCCCAACCCCTGCGCGCCGCCCTGGAATTGGCCTACTTCCAACGCCGCGACTACCGCCGCACCGCCGTGGATCTCGACGTCACCGAGGACGAGGCCCGCCGCCGCCTCCGCCTCGGCCTCCAACTCCTCTCCACGGCCCACGACACCCCACCGCCCGACGGGGGAACCCGATGACACCCCACGACCCCCGCGCCGACGGGACCCCACAAGTCCCCCGCCCCGGCACGGGCAACACGCCGAGCGGCCGGACTCCGGCGGACGAGCAGAGCGTCCGCCCGCCCCGGCACGACCGAGAGTCGCCCGCGCCCGACACCGAGGAACGCCTGCCCCGCCAGCAGCGCCGCGAGGGGGCTGCCGCCCTGGAGAACGGGGAACCCGGAACGGAAGGCACCCGGGGGCGACCCGCCATGGAGGGCGCCTGGGCTCGCCCCGGCGAGGACCAGCCGGGCGCGGAGGACTTCGAGGCACGACCCGGCGACGGACTCTCCGGCACGGAGGGCGTCCAGGCGTGGTCCGACGGCGAACAGCATGGCGCGGAGGACTTCGGTGCGGCGGACGCAGCGGGGCGGCCCTGCGGGGCACACCCCGGTGCACAGCGCTTCGGCGCATGGC
>NZ_WWIR01000470.1 GCF_009863025.1 Streptomyces sp. SID4985
GAGGACTTCCAGCAGGTCGCGCTCGCCCAGGGCGCGGCGGAGGTCGGCGAGCCCATGAGCCTCGCCGTCCTGCCCGACCGCTCGGTCCTGCACACCTCCCGCGACGGCGAACTCCGCCTGACCGACGCCACCGGCACCACCCGGACCGCGGGCAGACTCGCCGTCTACTCCCACGACGAGGAAGGACTCCAAGGCGTCGGTGTGGACCCGCACTTCACCGACAACCGGTTCGTCTACCTCTACTACGCGCCCCCGCTGAACACCCCGCCCGGCGACGCCCCCGAGACCGGCACCGCCGCCGACTTCGCCCCCTTCGACGGCGTCAACCGGCTCTCCCGCTTCGTCCTGAAGACCGACGGCACCCTGGACGCCGCCAGCGAGAAGAAGATCCTGGACGTGCCGACCTCGCGCGGCATCTGCTGCCACGTCGGCGGGGACATCGACTTCGACAAGGACGGCAACCTCTACCTGTCGACCGGCGACGACTCCAACCCCTTCCAGTCCGACGGCTACACCCCCATCGACGAACGCGCCGACCGCAACCCCGCCTTCGACGCCCAGCGCACCTCCGGCAACACCAACGACCTGCGTGGCAAGATCCTGCGGATCAAGGTCAACGGCGACGGCTCCTACTCCGTCCCCGACGGCAACCTCTTCGCCCCCGGCACCGCGAAGACACGCCCCGAGATCTACGCCATGGGCTTCCGCAACCCGTTCCGCTTCAGCGTCGACAAGCCGACCGGCATCCTCTACGTCGGTGACTACGGCCCCGACGCCGGTGCCGCCGACCCCGCCCGAGGCCCCGGCGGCCAGGTGGAGTTCGCCCGCGTGACCGGCCCCGGCAACTTCGGCTGGCCCTACTGCACCGGCAAGAACGACGCCTACGTGGACTACGACTTCGGCACGAAGACCTCCGGCGCGGCCTTCGACTGCGCCGCCCCGAAGAACACCTCCCCCCACAACACGGGCCTGACCGACCTGCCCCCGGCACAGCCCGCCTGGATTCCCTACGACGGCGCGTCCGTACCGGAGTTCGGCGACGGCTCCGAGTCCCCGATGGGCGGCCCCGTCTACCACTACGACCCCGCGCTCGACTCCCCGGTGAAGTTCCCCGAGGCGTACGACGGCAACTTCTTCGCCGGTGAGTTCGGCCGCCGCTGGATCAAGCGCATCGACACCGGCGCCGACGGAACCGTGAAGTCGATCAACGCCTTCCCCTGGACCGGCACCCAGGTGATGGACATGGCCTTCGGCCCCGACGGCGCGCTGTACGTCCTGGACTACGGCACCGCATGGTTCGGCGGCGACGAGAACTCGGCCCTGTACCGCATCGAGAACGCCACCGACGGCCACTCTCCCGTCGCCAAGGCCGCCGCCGACAAGACCTCCGGACAGGCCGCGCTGAAGGTCCGCTTCTCCTCGGCCGGCACCACCGACCAGGACGGCGACACCCTCACCCACCACTGGGACTTCGGCGACGGCAGCAGTTCCAGCGCCGCCAACCCCACCCACACGTACCGCAAGAACGGCACCTACACCGCGACCCTGACCGCCGAGGACCCCTCCGGCCGCACCGGCAGCGCCGCCGTACGCATCGTCGTCGGCAACACGGCGCCCACCGTGACGCTCCAACTCCCGCAGGACGGGCAGCTGTTCAGCTTCGGTGACGCCGTGCCGTTCACCGTGAGGGTCACCGATCCCGAGGACGGCAGGAACATCGACTGCGCCAAGGTCACCGTCCACTTCGTGCTCGGCCACGACACCCACGGCCACCCGCTGACCTCCGCCCAGGGCTGCTCGGGCACCATCCAGACCAGCGCCGACGGCGGCCACGACGAGGACGAGAACATCTTCGGCGTGTTCGACGCGGAGTACACCGACAACGGAGGCGGCGGCCAGGCCCCGCTCACCTCCCACGACCAGAACGTCGCCCAGCCCCGCCACCGCCAGGCCGAGCACTTCACCGACTCCTCGGGCATCACCCTCCAGTCCAAGGACACCGCGCACGGCGGCAAGACGGTCGGCGACATCCACAACGGCGACTGGATCTCCTTCACGCCCTACGCGCTGGGCAACGCCAAGAAGATCACCGCACGGATCTCCTCCGGCGGCACGGGCGGCACGCTCGAGGTCCGCGCCGGATCGGCCAAGGGCACCCTGCTCGGCAAGGCCACCGTGCCGGTGACCGGCAGCTGGGAGACCTTCCAGGACGTGAGCGCCGACCTGTCCCGCGCGCCGAGGAGCACGACCACGCTCTACCTGGTCTTCAAGGGCGGCACCGGAGCCCTCTTCGACGTGGACGACTTCACCTTCACCACCGGCTGAGCGGAGGTCACCCCCATGCGCACCACATGTCTGCGCACCACACGTCCACTTGCCACACGCGTGCGCACCACACGTCTGCTCACCACCGCGGCCGTGGGAGCCGCGCTGCTGCTCGGCTGCGTCACCGGCCCGGCGGCCGCGCGCCCCACGGACAGCGGACGGGTCCTGGTCTTCTCCAAGACCGCCGGATTCCGCCACGACTCCATCCCCGACGGCATCGCGGCCGTACAGCAGCTCGGCGCGACGGACGGCCTCACGGTCGACGCCACCGAGGACGCGGGCGCCTTCACCGCCCGCAACCTGCGCCGCTACGACGCCGTCGTCTTCCTCTCCACCACCGGCGACGTCCTGAACCCAGCCCAGCAACGGGCCTTCGAGGGCTACATCCGCCAGGGCGGCGGCTACGTGGGCGTCCACGCGGCCGCCGACACCGAGTACGACTGGCCGTTCTACGGCGGCCTCGCCGGGGCGTACTTCCAGTCGCACCCGGCGATCCAGCCCGCCACGGTCGTGGTCGAGGACCACGCCCACCCCTCGACCGCCCAGCTGCCCACCCGGTGGGAGCGCACCGACGAGTGGTACAACTACCGCTCCGACCCGCGTGACCGCGCCCACGTCCTGGCCTCGCTCGACGAGTCCACGTACTCCGGCGGCACCATGAACGGCGACCACCCCATCGCCTGGTGCCAGGAGTACCAGGGCGGCCGCGCCTTCTACACCGGCGGCGGCCACACCAAGGAGTCCTACGCCGACCCCGCCTTCCGCGCCCACCTGCTCGGCGGCCTGCGCTGGGCGACCGGCGCCGAACAGGCCGACTGCCGCCCGGAGAACGGCTACCGCCCCCTCTTCGACGGCACCGCCGCCTCCCTGGAGAACTGGCGTCAGGCCGGGCCCGGCTCCTTCACCCTGGCCGACGACGGCACGCTCACCTCGACCGGCGGCATGGGCCTGCTCTGGTACGCCACCTCGGGCCTCTCCTCGTACTCCCTGAAACTCGACTGGAAGGTCACCGGCGACGGCAACTCCGGTGTGTTCGTGGGCTTCCCGCCCTCGGACGACCCCTGGTCCGCCGTCGACAACGGCTACGAGGTCCAGATCGACGCCACCGACGTCCCGGAGAAGACCACCGGGGCCGTGTACGGCTTCCAGTCCGCCGACCTGGCGGCACGGGACCGCGCGCTGAACCCGCCGGGGGAGTGGAACACGTACGAGATCCGCGTGGAGGGCGAACGCCTCCGCGTCTGGCTCAACGGCGTGCGGATCAACGACTTCACCAACACCGACCCGGCCCGCAGCCTGGTGGACGGACACATCGGCCTCCAGAACCACGGGGCCGACGACCAGGTGTCGTTCCGTGACGTCCGGATCAAGGAACTGCCCGCGAAGGGCCGCTGACCGGCGGCGGGCGGGAGGCGCCGTACTCCCGCCCGCCGTCCCCCACTTCACCGCTGCCCGAGTTCACCGTTGCCCGAGCGCGTCCGCGCCCGCCAAGGAGGCCGACCATGTCCGCGTCCCGTTCCCGAGGCCCCGCCGGAGTGTGGCTCATCGGCGCCCGAGGCTCCGTCGCGACCACCGTCGTCGCGGGCTGCGCCGCGATCACCGCAGGGCTGCACCCGCCCACCGGCATGGTCACCGAGACCACCCTCTTCACCGGCTGCGACCTGCCCGAACTGCCCTCCCTCGTCTTCGGCGGCCACGACACATTGGACTGCCCGCTGCCCAAACGGGCCGAGGAACTCGCGGCCGGCGGCGTCCTGCCACCTGGTCTCCCCGCGGCCGTCGCCGCCGAACTCGCCGCCGCCGACCGCGAGATCGTCCCCGGCGGCCCGCTCCCGGACGACGACCGCGACGAGCAGCGGCTGATCGACGCCTTCGCCGCCGACATCCGCGACTTCACCGCCCGCCGCGCGCCAGCCGGGACCGTCGTCGTCAACGTGGCCTCCACCGAGCCCGCCGCCGACGGCGACACCCTCCCGCCCAGCTCCCTCTACGCGGCCGCCGCCCTCCGCGCGGGCTGCCCCTACGTCAACTTCACCCCCTCCACCGGCCTCCACCACCGGGCCCTGGCGGCGGCCGCGGCGGAGAGCTGCCTGCCGTACGCGGGCCGGGACGGCAAGACTGGCCAGACCCTCCTGCGCTCGGTGCTCGGGCCGATGTTCGCGCAGCGCGCCCTCGCGGTGCGGGCCTGGTCCGGCACCAACCTGCTCGGCGGCGGCGACGGCGCCGCCCTGGCCGACCCCGCCGCGGCCGCCGCCAAGAACGCGGGCAAGGAACGCGTCCTCACCGACACCCTCGGCACACCGGTCCAGGGCCAGGTGCACATCGACGACGTGCCCGCCCTCGGCGACTGGAAGACCGCCTGGGACCACATCGCCTTCGACGGCTTCCTCGGCACCCGCATGGTCCTCCAGACCATCTGGCAGGGCTGCGACTCGGCACTGGCCGCTCCGCTGGTGCTCGACCTGGCCCGGCTGGTGCTGCGAGCCCGACAGGCGGGACTGACGGGCCCATTGGGCGACCTGGGCTTCTATTTCAAGGACCCGGTGGGGGAGGGGCCTTCGGCTCTGGGCGAGCAGTACGCGGCGCTCGGCCGCTTCGCCGACCGGCTGCGCGCCGACGCCGGGTACGCGGGGGAGGGGCGGTGATCGGCGACGGGGGCGTGGGCGGACCGGTGAGGCCCGGGGGGCCTGCGCGGCTTGCGGGTGGATCGGGGGCGCTTGGCGGGGCTGCGGCGGGCGGAGGCGGGAGTACGTCTGGGAAGGCTGAGGCAGAAGGGGCGCGCGGGGGGCTCGTGGGGACGAGAGCCGGAATCGGGGGCGGCGCGGGAATGCCCGGGGGAGTTCCGGCGGCCGTGCCCGGGGCTCCGCGCGGGACGGGGGTTCCCGGCGCCGCCCCTGCCGATGAGGACCGTCCTGCCGTTCCGGAGTCCGCACACCCCCGCCGGGGCACGGGGAGCCGCTTCGCCGCCTGGGCCGAACTCCTCCGTCTGCCCGCCTTGTTCACCGTCCCCGGCGATCTCCTGGCCGGCAGTGCCACCGCCCCCGACCGCCCCGGCACCCGCGTCCTGTGGGCCATCGGTTCCTCCCTCTGCCTGTACGAGGCGGGCATGGCCCTCAACGACTGGGCCGACCGCGCCGAGGACGCCGTCGAATGCCCGCACCGCCCCCTGCCCTCGGGCCGCATCCGCCCCGCCGCCGCCCTCACCGCGGCCTGCGCCCTGACCGCCACGGGCCTCGCCCTCGCCGCACGCTCCGGCCGTCCCGCGCT
>NZ_WWIR01000471.1 GCF_009863025.1 Streptomyces sp. SID4985
CGGGACGTGGCGCAGCTTGGTAGCGCACTTGACTGGGGGTCAAGGGGTCGCAGGTTCAAATCCTGTCGTCCCGACTCGAGAGAGTCGCAGGTGAGGGCCGGTTTCAGAGAGATCTGAATCCGGCCCTCGGCCGCTTCACCGCGAAGTCGCGGCGAGATACATCAGGACGTGGCCCTGTCGGCGGCGTCTTCCCCGACGGCGTGCAGATCCTCGCAGCGGACGGTGATCGACGCGTCCGTGAGCGCGATCTCGTGTACGCAGCCGCCGTCCCTGTCCGGGACGATTTCATCCAGGAGTACGGTGTCGACCAGCATCCAGTTGATGGAGTGCACGTAGTCGACGGAGAAGTCTGTGACGCCCGAGTAGCTGATGCGCAGACCGGAGTCGTGCTTGAACTTGTTGGGTGCGAACTCCAGGACCAGTCCGCCGCTCTTGTCCGTGGCGAGGTGGATTCCTGACAGTTCCAGATCCTTTACGCAGCGGATGGCGCCCGCCATGTCGTAGTGCCCGGGGTCTGCGGCGAATGACCGGGCACCCGCAGGAAGGTCTGCGCTCAGGCGTGGCAGCTCGGCCAGATAGGCGCGCGGGTCCAAAAGGAGTCCAACTACCTCGGTATCCCAGTCCGCCTTCACGAATTTCATGCATGATCTTCCCGCGAGAGAAGTGGGCGGTGCCAACCCTCTGGGAGGACGGCGCAGCACGTCATAGTGGAGGAGCGGCCAGGGTTACTGGCCCTTGCTCCACCCCGTTGTGCTGGAGTACGAGTCCAGCAGGTCCACCACGAAGACCAGGGTCGAGCCCGGTGGGATCAACGATGAGGGTGACTGATTGCCGTAGCCGAGGCGCGGGGGAACGATGATCTCGCGGCGGCCGCCGACCCTCATCCCCCGTACCCCACGGTCCCAGCCCTTGATGACCTTGCCGCTGCCCAGGGCGAACTTGTACGGCTCGCCCCGGTCCCAGGAGGCGTCGAACTCCTTCCCGGACTCGAAGGTCACTCCGACGTAGTGGACCCTGACCACCATGCCCGGCTTCACCTCGGGCCCGTCACCGACGATCAGGTCCCGGACGGTCAGCTCGGTGGGAGCGGCGCCTTCCGGGATGTCGACCTTGGGTTTCGTCGGTTCACTCATCGCGGCCTCGTCAATCTCCGGCACATGGACGCTCCATGCGGCAGGTGATCACGTTACCGAGAGGGCCGGCGCTTCCGTCGTGCAGCCGCTCCGCTCCGCTCAGGACAGGGGCAGATCCACGAGCATCACGGCGTACACCGGGGAGTCGGGGAACGGCTGGCGCTCTCCCACCTTCCGGTACCCCCAGGACTCGTACAGGGCCTCCACCTTCGGGTGTGTCACGTCCACGAGCAGTGCCGCCAGCTCGTCGTCCTGGGCGTCCATCAGCGCCCGGTGCAGTCGCTCGGCTGTGCCGGTTTTCCGCCACCGCTCGCGCACCATCAGCTCTGAGAAGTGGAAGGTGCGCGACTTCTCCGGCGCCGGGTCCAGGTGTTCCCGCCACCACTCCCGATCGTCCTTCGCGGGGGCGCCGTACGCGAAGCCCACTACCTCGTCGCCGTCGAAGGCGATCACACAGGAGAACTCCGGGTGGCCGCCCCAGTGGTCCACGAACCAGGGGAACTTCTGCCGGAACTCGTCGTCCGCCATCTGGTCGGCGTGTACGTCCGCGTGTACGTCGATCAATGTCTGCCGGATCTCCGACAGGTCGTCGTGGCTGTAGTGGCGCAGCTCCAAAGCGGAGGTCATCGGACCTGGCTCCATTCTGATCGGAAACGGTCTTTCCACTCCCGTGCAATGCCGGTGGTGGACGCGAGGGTAATCAAGTCACGGTAGAAGTCCCCGAGGCGCGACCGCATCCGGCCGGGCAGGGCGTCACCCTGCATCAGCACGAACACCCCCTCCGCCGTCGCGCACGCCTGGTCCACGTCGCCCTGGTGAAGCTGCGCCAGCGCGAGCTGCAGGGTGGCCAGCGCACGGTTCCGGCGGTACTGCTTCGGGATGGTCGACAGGGCGCGATGTGAGGCCGCTTCAGCCTCGGAGGCGTCCCCGATGCGGTCGCGGACGATGGCGGTGATGGCCAGTAGTTCAGCCGGGCCGTAGAAGGCCATCCAGGACGGCCGGGGATCCTCCAGGCACGCCTTCGCCAAGGCATCTTCTGCGTGGCCCAGTGAGCGCAGGGCGCCCTGCCGGTCTCCGGCGTTGGAGTGCCCGATGGCCGTACGGGCGTGGGCGAGGGAGGCGCACAGTGGGTCTCGGCGCGTGGCAGCGGTCGCCAGCGCTGCCTGGCCGGCGTCCACGGCTTCCACGTGCCGGTGCTGCTGCCGCGCGAGCATGGCGTGGGAATTCCATACGCGCAGTTCGGCTACGGGGTCCTTCGCCATGCCCGCCAGGTACAGCGCGCGGTTCAGGTGCCCATGGGCGCGTTCGCTCTGTCGGGCGTCCACGGCCGACCAGGCGGCCGAAGCGGTGTAGTTCGCGGCCACGCTGAAAAGGCGCTGCCGGACGCGCTGGGAGGCAGCCCGCTTCTGCAACTCCAGGGCGTCGGCGGCGCCTGCGAGCGCGGCCCGCTCCAGGGCCTCGTGCCCGCCCTTGGACGCGTCCAGCGCCGTCAGTGCGTCCAGGCCGCGGCGTAGCCGGATCACGTCGGTGGTGCCGACCGCGTACGGCCGGGTTGCGAGCAGGGGCACGACGGCGGCGGTCGTACCAGTGGCTGCGGTGAGGAAATTCCTGCGGTGCACAGGGTCCTCCGTCCTGGTGGGGCTTCGTCGGCCTGCTGGGGGTCGGAAACCGAGTTCCCCGGCACTACGGCCGAATACTGCCTCCAGGGCTTCGCGTTGCCGAGGATGGGGCCAGCGAGTCTTCCCGGTCAGCCAGTTGCGTACCGTGCGGTCGCTCACCGTCCCCTCGTGGCCGTGCGCCCGCAGGTGATCGTTCACCGCCTCCGCCAACTCGACCTGAGTCAGCCCCGCTTCGCTGAGCGCGTCCGCCAAGTCACTGTTCTCGCCCACGGCATCAAGGTAGCGAGACGACGGGATCGCCGCGCCGGAGTGGGCGCGAAATTTCCGGTTGCCCGCGATGCGCGGCGGCCCGATTTTTCCTCACGGTCCGTCACAATCCGTCGTTCACTGAGTGCGGGCTGCCACCGGAAGGGACGGAGCGGTGGCCCGCTGGAGCGGCCTGTTCCTGTCTCCACCGGGACAGGCCGCGCCTCCCGTTCACCGACGAGGGGTCCTGATGACCGTGACCACCACATCCCGCCCGACCGGGCACCCCGGCTACAGCGAGACCCTGCCACGCGAACCGGAGAGCGCCGCTACGGCGCGGCGCCTGGTGCGCGCGGCCTGCGCCGCGTGGGGCCTGCACGGGGCGGCCGAGAACGGAGCCCTGGTCGTCTCCGAGTTGGTGGCCAACGCGGTGCGGCATGCCCGGCGGGACTCCATCCGTGTGGTGGTGGAGCGCGTCGCGCCGGGCACGGTTCGCGTCGCCGTGGCGGACTTCTCCCGCGCGCTGCCGGAGCCGTGCACGCCGAAGGACGACGATGAGGGCGGGCGTGGCCTGACCCTTGTGGCGGCGTTGGCGTCCAACTGGGGCGCGGATGAGAGGCGTTGGGGGAAGGTCGTGTGGGCGGATTTGGAGGAGTGCGGGTGAGCGACGATGAGGCACCCGTACGTAGCGCGGCCCGAGCCCACCTGTCGCAGTTGATCGAGATGTTCGGCACGGACGGGTGCCTGCGGATCAGCACCGCCCCCGCTGAACCAGACCCGGCCGCCGTCGGCGGAGAGCCACTGGACGACGAGCGGGCGTGATCGCCCCAGGAGGTCACCGCCTTGGACGCCATTTCAGTTGGCGTGATCTTGCGGCAGCCCGGGTGATGACTGCTGCGCTTGTCGAGCGGATGGGGCCGGAAGACCTGTGGGAGTTGTTCCAGCCAAGTGCGGCTCGCGTTCGACCGACCCATTTCCGCCGTGGGGGCTTCACTGCAGGTGCTCAGGAGCCGTCCGAAACCCCCCGTCAGTTCTCCGCCGGAGCGATCGTGGCCGGGCTGTTCAACGCCGTGTTCATCGGCCGGTTCGCACACACCCTCAGGACGCGAGAGCAGCGCTAGGACACTGTTGCAGTTGGCCAGTCTGCGGTGGCATGACGGACGGGTGCCTGGTCGCCGTCACAAGCCGGCAGCATCAAGGATTCGATACATCCGGTCCGCCCGCAGCGCCGAGTTGGCAGCCGCATCGTCCGCCACACGAGCATCCGCATCGGAAAGCAGCCGCTCCAGCAACGCATCCGTGACGTTGGGATGACGGGCGACCCCAGCCCGCAGGAAGGACTCGGCGGCAGCGGCGAGTTGCCACAGGTCCGGCGCAGGGAGCTCCGGGTCTTGCAGGGCGACGTAGCGAACGTTCGGTTCTGTTTCGTCCACGAACGTTCGCAGCGTATGGCGGGGGAAGTTGGGGTGGTCGACGAGCAGTGGTCGGATGTGGAAGACCTCGCCGTGGGTGCGTACCAGCGCTTCCAGGACGTCCGCCGGGGTGTCCGGGCGACGGGCGGCGGTGCGGCGGACGGTGAGGTCCGGGTCGTTGTCCAGTCGGTGCCATGCCTCTTCGGGGAGGTCGCGGCAGGAGGCCAGGACGCGCCGGAATGGGGTGTGCGGGCAGTCCAGGCAGGTCAGCCGTTCGTCGAGGGGGGCTTCGCGGAGCCAGGACGGTTCGGCGATGTTCCAGCTCAGGGCGATCTCGGCCTCGATGTTTCCGTCCGTGCGTTCGGCTTCCACGAGGGCGTACAGGCGGTCCCGGGTTTCGGGGTCCACGTGGCGACTCCGCGCGGCCGCGACCCGTACGAACGGGTCCTCGGTGTCCAGCAGTTGGGAGACCATCTCTGCCGACAGATGAGGGTTCACGGCGACTGCCTGACGGATCTCCTCGTCCTCGCTCCGCATGAGTCGTATGAGTCGCATGAGCCGCGCGAACTGCTTCGGCGTGAGGGGGACGTAGCGCGCCACGTTGACGCGTACGGCGGGGTCGGCGAGGCAGCGCTCGCTCCACTCTGGCGGGACACCCGGTCGCGCGTGCTCGGTGGCGGCTGCGCGGACCTGTGGTTCCGGGTCGGCGAGCAGGTCCAGCTGTATGGCGAGAGGCCGGTCGTGCCAGGCTCGGGCGACCGCGGCGCGCAGGCTCGGGCTCGGTGCGCGGACGAGTGTCGTCCGGGGCAGGCCGTAGGCCTCCTCCAGGTCGCCGATGCCGATCGGCACCTTGCGGTCCACCATGTCGCGGACGAAGTCGGCCTACGCGTCACGGATCGCCGGGTCGGGATGCCCGGCGATCCTTCGGCGCATCTCCGGAGAGATCCGGTCCCCGTGAAGACCCACCGCCGTGTGGTCGTCGCCGTACGTCAGCAGAGCCTCGACAACGGCGTCCTCCAGTCGGCCGCGACGCAGAGACATCCCGTGTCGGCCGGCCTTGTGCCCGGCCAGGCGTATCAGGACGTCCTGAGGGGCTGCCGGGTTACGCGCCAGCCCGGACAATCGGGGATGATCGAGGCTCGTCATGCGCTCAACCTAGTCGGGCGGCTGAGTGCCGGGCTTCGAGCGTCCTGGCGTCGGATTGCCAACCCGCCCCCGGTGTGAAACTTTGAGCCGGAGCCCCGAACAGGGAGCTTCCGGACGAGGGGTGCCGTACCCGGTGTGCGACAAGACGGCCCACGGGAGGCTGTCATGGCGTGGGTCGTTCTTGCCGTATCGGGTGTGCTGGAGGCCGTGTGGGCCACGGCTCTGGGGAAGTCCGAGGGGTTCAGCAGGCTCGTGCCGTCGCTGGTCTTCGTCGTGGCGCTGGCGGCGAGCATGGGAGGACTGGCGTACGCGACCCGGGACCTGCCCGTCGGTACGTCGTACGCGGTGTGGGTGGGGATCGGCGCCGTACTCACCGTGCTCTACGCGATGCTCACCGGTGGCGAGTCGGTCAGTGCGCCGAAGGTGGTCTTCCTGGCTCTGATCGTCGGAAGCGTGATCGGGCTCAAGCTCACCCGGTGAACACGGGGCGTGATCCCCTCCGACGGCGTCGGTAGGGTGGTCCGTCGTGGACATGGGGGAAACGAACGCGATGGTCGCCGTCCCGGCGGGGCGAGTGGTCCTGTCGGACCGGCGGACGCGGCGCAGCTGGGCGGTGGAGGTCGCGTCGTTGCGTGTGTCGGCGTTCCCGGTCACGCAGGCGTGGTACGCGCAGGTCACCGGTCGGCGGCCGAGCAGCGCCCGGGGTGACCGGCTGCCCGTCGAGGGCGTCTCGTGGTGGGACGCGGTCCGGTTCTGCAACGCGCTGTCCCGGAGTGAAGGGCTGACACCCGCCTATCGCCTCCCCGCAGACACCGATGCCGATGCCCATGTCGAGGCCCCCGAATGGGACACCTCCGCCAACGGTTACCGGCTGCCGACCGAGGCCGAGTGGGAGCACGCCTGCCGCGCGGACACCACCGGCCCGCGATACGGTCCGCTCGACGAAGTCGCCTGGTACCAGGGCAACTCGGGCGGCCAACTCCGCCCCGTCGGCGGCAAGCGGCCCAACGCCTGGGGCCTGTACGACATGTTGGGCAACGTCTGGGACTGGTGCTGGGACGTCTACGACGCCGAGGTGTACGGCACCTATCGGGTGCTCCGTGGTGGTGGATGGGCCGACGAGCACTGGAGCTGCCGGGCATCGGTGCGGCGGCGCAGTCATCCGACGTTCCGGATCGACGACGTGGGATTCCGCGTCGTACGCTCCACATCGCCATCGCCATCGCCATCGCCATCGCCATCGCCGCCACCGTCCCGGCCGTAACAGCCCTTGTTCGTCAGACGGATTCGATCGACGTCACCTCGTAGCCGACCGTCGGGTGCGGCGCCAGGCCCCGGCACGTCAGCCGGGACGGCGCCGTGTGGCGGGCGCGCAGCGTGAGGTCGAAGGCCGTGGGGCGGGGCGCGTGGAGTTCGACGCGGATGCGCCAGTCGTCGCCGTCGCGGGTGGTGTCGGTGACGGTGTAGGCGTGCCGGGCGGCCGGGCCGAAGCGGGCGAGCAGGGCCGCGACGGCGACCTGTTGTGGGGGAGTGAGGTCCGTGTAGCCCCGCAGGTGGTCCGCCTGGACGCGGCCCGCCAGGTGCTCCCCGACCACCTCGACGGCCGACGCGGCGTCGAGACGGCCGTAGTACACGCCGTCGGGCAGGAGGACGACGTTGGCGGCGAACCGGTCGCCGCCGACGTGCGTGGATTCCCACACCAGGTTCGGCCAGCGCTCGCTGAGCGCGCGGGCCACGGGGCGGCCGCGTACGGCGCAGCAGATGTCGTGCTGGCCGTGGACGCAGACGAGGACGACCGGCGGGTGGTCGAGGAGACCGGGGGACTGGAGGGCGTCGGCGATCTCGACCAGGTCCTCGTCGCGGGTCCAGGTGCCCCAGCGCTGGCGGTACGCCCCGGAACGCTCGTAGTGCAGTACGGCCCACCGGCCGGGGCCGTCGGGTCGGGGCCGGGCGAGGCGTCTGACCAGCAGGATCCGGGCGCGGACGGCGTGGGCGGCGGACCAGACGTGGGCCTTGACCTCGGGGGCGAGGTCGAGGCCGTCGAAGCCGTTGGACGGCCAGCCGCCCCGGTACTCGACGAGCACCCAGACGGCACCGCGCGGCGCCGTGCCCGCGAGCGAGTCGCCGCGTATCCGGGCGGCGTCCGCGCAGAAGAAGCGGTCTGTGCCGGTCACCGGAGTGGCTACTGTCCGGCGGGCACCAGTACGCCCGCGCGCAGCAGCCGCTCGGCGAGCGCGAGGCCGAGTTCACCGGCCGTACGGACCCCACCGTCGAGCAGGCCGGTCACGGCGGGCAGGTCGGTCTCCGGGAAGTCGAGCCAGCCGACCCGTGTCATCAGGCGTGCTCCCTCCAGCCGGGTTTCCAGCGCCTCGCGCAGCCGCAGCGGGGAGTCGGGGCCGAGGCTGTCCACGGCGGCGAGCTGGGACAGCGGGCCGAGGGGCGCCGGACGCCCCTGGCTTCGCCTGCTCCGGTGCAGCAGCGGCGCGGAGTCGGCTCCGGCGACGGCGGCGGTGAGGCGTTCGCGGACCGCGTCGATCGCCTCCGCCGCCCCGTCCGAGCCCAGCGGCAGCGAGGCGCGCATCGCCGGGTCCTCGCGCAACGCCGCCAGCGCGGCCTCGGCGAGCTGCTCGGCCAGCGCGTGGCGCGTCCACACGTGGACGCCCAGCGTCAGGTGGACGGAGACCTCGCCCTTCGCCCGCGCGGCGTGCAGCCAGCCGCGCGGGAGGTAGAGCACGTCTCCGGGTTCGAGCACGGTGTCGATGTACGCGGGCCCCTTCGCGGCCTCGGCCACGGCGGCCCGGTGATCGGTCCACGGCTGCTCGCGCAACGGGTCCGGGTGGACGGGCTCGTGGACGAGCCAGCGCTTGCTGCCCTGGATCTGGACGACGAAGACGTCATGGACGTCGTAGTGCTCGTCGAAGCCCTGGTTCTGCGAGGGCGTGACGTACGCGTTGGCCTGCACCGGATGTCCCAGCTCCGCGCTCAGCGCGGCGCACAGGTCGCCGACGGGCGCCCAGGTGCGGTGCAGCGCCTGGAGGACGAGCGTGGCGCCGTCGGCGAAGAGCCGCCACAGCGCCGTGTCGTCGAGCTGGTCGGCGATGGTGGCACCGACCCCGCCGGACGAGGTGAAGGACGACGACGGCACCACGGCGCCGTCCTTGGCGACGCGCAGGAACGGGGTACGCAGCCCCCGGCGCGAGACCAGTTCGTCCACGGCACCGGCGTCGAACACGTCCGAGAAGTCGCTCGCGCCCCGGGTGAGCAGCGCGGTCCGCGACCAGACGTTCCGCGCGAAGTCCTCGAAGCGGAGGCCGGTCAGACGGCGCTCCAGAATCCCGGCACCCGTGGGGGTGCCGGGATTCCGGAAGCCGGGCCGGAAGTCGGTCAAGAGCCGGCGCCGCTGTCCGCGCTGCCGTCGGCTCCGCCGTCGTGGTGGCCGGGCTCGCCCGCCGCGCCGCCGTCGCCGGGACCCTCGGCCCCGCCATCGGCACCGCCGTCGTGGACACCCGGTACCCCGGCCGCGCCGCCGTCC
>NZ_WWIR01000472.1 GCF_009863025.1 Streptomyces sp. SID4985
ACGGGCACGCCGGTCGGCGGGCACGTCCGGGGCGCGGAGAGCGCGCCGGTCCCGCAGGCCGCCGTCACGCTGATCTCGCTGACCGGGCGCCAGCTCGGCCGCGCGGTCGCCCAGGCCGACGGCTCCTACGCGCTCAGCGCGCCGGGTACCGGCTCGTACGTCCTCATCGCCTCCGCCGACGGCTACCAGCCGCAGGCCTCCACCGTCGTGGTGGGCGAGGAGCCGCTGACCTACGACATCCTGCTCAGCGGCACCAGCGGCCTGACCGGTGTGGTCCGGGCGGCCGGGAGCGCGCTGCCGGTCAGGGACGCGATGGTCGTCGTCACCGATGTGCGCGGGGACCTGCTGGCCTCCGCCGTCACCGGTGAGCAGGGCGAGTTCGGCTTCACCGATCTGGTGCCGGGCCCGGTCACCGTCGCGGTCAACGCGCTCGGCTACCGGCCGCGCGCGCTGCCCGTCGAGGTCGCGGCCACCGGCGTCACCCGGGTCGAGGCCGAGCTGGACACCGGCGCGCTGCTGCGCGGTGTCGTACGGGCCCCGCACGGGCCGCTGGCCGACGCCCGCGTCACGCTCGTCGACCAGGCGGGCAACGTGGTCGGCACCGCCACCACCGGGACGGACGGCGCGTACGCCTTCACCGACCTGGACGCGGGCGACTACACGGTCATCGCGACCGGGTACCCGCCGGTGGCCACCGCGCTCACCGTCTCCGGCACCGGGGCCGACGGGCACGACATCGAACTCGCCCACCCGGGCGAGTAGTTCACCGGCCGGCCCGGGGTGCGTGGGGACGCGCCCCGGGCCGGTTCCCTGGATCGACACGCTGGGACCGACACGCGCAGGGGCTGCGCAGGGAGAAGAAGAACGGGATGGCACTGACCGCGAGAATCCGCACCCGCGACGGCTGGGCCGTGTCGCACGCGGTCGTCACGGTGACCGACATGACCGGCACGCAGGTGCTGCGCGCCGAGGCCGACGCCGACGGCGCCGTGCACGACACGACCGTGCTGGCCCCGGGTCCGTACACCGTGATCGTGACCGCCGTGGGGTACGCGCCCGCCGCCTCCAGTGCCTTCGTCACCGCGAGCGGGCGGGCCGAGGCCGGCACGGTGACGCTGGCCCGGCAGGGCGGCACCGAGCTGCCGCCGCCAGGACCCTGGACGATCGACCCGGTGCACTCCACCGTCGGCGCCGTCGCCCAGCATCTGGGGATCTCCAGCGTGCGGGGCCGGTTCACGGAGTTCGGCGGGAGCATCGAGATCGCCCCGGACGACCTGGCCAAGTCCCGGGTGGAGGCGGTGATCCGGGCCGAGTCCATCGACACCGGCAACACGATGCGCGACACCCATCTGCGCTCCGCCGACTTCCTGGACGTGGAGCACCACCCGGAGCTGACCTACCGCTCCTCGGGCATCACCCAGGCGGGCCCCGACCGCTGGACCGTGCACGGCGAGCTGTCGATGCGCGGCGTGGTACGGCCGGTCGACCTGGACCTCGCCTACCTCGGCACCGGCGCCGACCCGTGGGGCGGCACCCGCGCCGCGTTCCGCGCGACGGCCGAGCTGCACCGCGACGACTTCGCGATGAACTACAACCAGATCCTCCAGGCGGGCATCGCCGCCATCGGCACCACCCTCCGCGTCGAACTGGACATCCAGGCGGTCCAGGGGGACACGCTGCCCGCGCTCTGACACGCGTGCTCCGACGCGAGCAGGAATCCGACACGGCCCGGCCGGGCACCAACCGGCCGGGCCCTCGTCGTCCTAGGCTGCCCGCATGCCGAATATCGCGACGAACACCCGCGTGACGCTCGACGAGCTGCTGGACTTCGTACGCCCCCGCCACCGCGGGATCCTGCTCACCCGGCGTGCCGACGGCGGGCCTCAGGGGTCTCCGCTGACCTGCGGGGTGGACGACTCGGGGCGGATCGTGGCCGCCACCTATCCCGAGCGGGCCAAGACCCGGAACATCCGGAAGGACCCCCGGGTCAGTGTGATCGTGCTGAGCGACGACTGGAACGGCCCCTGGGTCCAGGTCGACGGCACCGCCGAGGTCATCGACGCGCCGGACTCCCTCGAACCGCTGGTGGAGTACTACCGCAACATCGCGGGCGAGCACCCCGACTGGGACGAGTACCGGCAGGCGATGATCCGCCAGGGCAAATCCGTGATCCGGGTGACGCCGGAGCGGTGGGGACCGGTGGCGACGGGCGGCTTCCCGGCGCGGCTGGTGGAGGGCGACTAAGCGCGAGGCCGGGGCCCGACGGCTCAGCCGCGCGCGACCATCGCCTCGATGCCCGCGATCAGCAGGTCCAGGGCGAAGGTGAAGTCGCGGTTCATCATCTCCGCGACCGTGTCACCGCCGCGTGCCGCCATCAGCTCGCTGGACTCCCGCAGCATCTCGGCCGTGCCGGGGATCTCCGAGACGGAGTCCATGGCCTGCGCGAAGTACTCGTCGGGGCTCAGGCCGGTGGCGGCGATGCGGGCGAAGAAGTGGCCCTCGATGGTGCCGAAGCCGTAGACGAACTGGAAGACGGCCGAGATCGCCCCCGTCACCCCGTGCGCGGGCAGCCCGGCCCGGCGCACCGCGAGGCGGATGCCCTGGGAGAAGGCGAGCGAGTTCGGGCCGATGTTGAGGTAGCGGCCCGCGAGCGGGGACAGCCAGGGGTGGCGCACCAGCAGGGAGCGGTAGGCGGTGGCCAGTTCGCGCAGCTGGTCGCGCCAGTCGGCGCCGGTGTCCTCGAAGTCGGGCAGCGGCAGCTCGCCGAAGGCCGCGTCCAGGGCGAGTTCGAGCAGGTCGTCCTTGGTGTCGACGTACCAGTACAGGGACATGGCGGTGACGTTCAGCTCGGCCGCGAGGCGCCGCATGGAGAACTTCTCCAGTCCCTCGGCGTCCAGCAGCCGCAGTGACGCGGTGGTGATCCGCTCCCGGTCGAGCCCCGAGGGCTGGCCCGCGCGGGTGCCGCGCCGTTCCTTGCCGCCGAGCCACACGCTGTCCCGCGCCGACCGCTCCGCCTTCACCATCGGCGCATCCTCCTCGTCGCTCTCCCGGTCACCGGTCACGATGCCAGAACCGTCGCCCGGCCCTCCGGCCGCATACCCACATCCTCCGCCCCTCAGGCCGCCGTGCGCTCCGCGCGCCGCAGCAGTCCCGCCGCCAGGAACCCGCCCGCGAGCACCGCGGCCGCGCCCACCAGTTGTCCTTCGCCGAGCCCGGCCGACAGCGAACGCCCCGAGACCACGGCGGAGCTGAGGACCGCGCCGAGGACGGCCACCCCGAGTCCGTTGCCGAACTCGGCGAGCGTGCCGTTGATCCCGGCGCCGACGCCCGCCTTGTCCGGCGGGATCGCGCTCATGATGGCGTGCGCCATGGCCGGGTTGGCGATCGCGCACCCGGCGCCGATCAGCACGAGCCCGAGCAGCGTGCCGCCGTACCCGGCGAAGGCCAGCTCGGCGATGGAGACGAGACCGGCCGCCATCAGCACCATGCCCAGGGCTATGGCCACCGGCGTGCCCAGCTTTCCGGCCCACTTCGCGGACAGGCCCGAGAAGTTGAGCGCCACGACGGTCAGGGCGAGCGGCGCGGTGCGCACCCCGGCCTCCAGCGGGCCGTAGCCGAGCACGAGTTGGAGGTGCTGGGTGAGCAGGAACAGTGCCCCGCCCATCCCGAAGGTGATGAGCACGACCCCGGCGACCGCGCCGGTGAACCTGCGGTCGCGGAAGAAGTGCGGGTCGAGCATCGGCTCGGGGACCCGGCTCTCCCAGTACCCGAAGAGGGCCAGCACGAGCACGGCCCCGGCCGCCGTGGCGAGGACACGGGGGGAGGTCCAGCCGTGGTGCGGGCCGGAGATGACCGCGAACACCAGGGCGGTCATGCCGACGGTGGACAGCAGCGCGCCGAGCAGATCGGGACGGCCGCCGCGCGCCTCGGCGGGCGCCGCCTTCGACTCGGGCACGAGCGCCGCGACCGCGATCAGGCCGAGTACGGCGACCGGGATGTTGATCAGGAAGATCGCGCCCCACCAGAAGTGGTCCAGGACGAAGCCGCCGATCAGCGGGCCGACCGCGAAGCCGAGCGAGTTGACCGCTGCCCAGATGCCGATCGCCTTGGGCTGTTCGGCGGGCGCGAAGATCTGCATGACGACCGCGAGCGTGGTGGTGATCAGCAGCGCGCCGCCTACGCCCATCCCGGCCCGCGCGGCGATCAACTGGCCGGTGCTGTCGGCGAGTCCGGCCACCAATGATCCGGTGCCGAACACCGCGAGCCCGGCCAGCAGCATCTTCTTGCGGCCGAAGCGGTCTGCCGCGCTGCCCGCCGTGAGCAGCAGGCCCGACTGGACCAGCGAGTACGCGTTGATCATCCACTGGATGTCGGCGGTGCCCGCGTGCAGGAGACGGGTGAGCGAGGGGATCGCCACGTTCAGCACCGTGTTGTCCAGCAGCACGGTGAGCTGGGCGAGGCAGATGACGCCGAGGATCAGCCAGCGGCGGGAGTGTCCCTCGGGTGCCTGGGGAGCGGGGGATGTCTGGGGCGTCCGGGGTGCGGGCAGCTCGGGGGAAGCGGACATGCTGTACACCGTATAGCGGGCACTATACGGTGTACAGCGGAATTATCTCCGTGGGGTCGGGGTCAGCTCTTCTTCGGCCGGGTCAGGTCGTAGAAGGTGGCCGAACCGGCCGTCACCTTGGTGAAGTTGGCCTCCACCCAGGTGCTGATGCCGGACGACGAGCCGCTGCCGCCGCCCTCACCGCCACGGCCGCCCATGCCCATGCCACCGCCCATGCCGCCGCCCGCGATGAAGTAGTGGATCCTGCCGTCGGCCACGTACTTCTTGAACTGGGCCAGCGTCGGGGACGGGTCGGTGCCGTTGAAGCCGCCGATGGCCATCACCGGGTCGCCGGTGGCGAGTTGGTAGCTCGCGGCGTTCTGCGAGCCGATGGAGGCGGCGACCCAGGTGTAGGAGTCGGCGTCCGTCTCCAGGAGCTTCCTGGCCGCGGCGGAGACCTTGGCGCCGTCGAGCAGACCGCCCATGCCGCCGCCCATACGGCCGCGATCGCCCAGGGAGAAGCCGCCGGGGAAGCCGGTGCCGTTCCGCTGGCCGTTCGAGGAGCCGTTGCCGTTCTGGCCGGGCATTCCGCCGCCGCCCGGGAAGCCGTTGCCGTTGTTGCCGTTGCCGTTCGGCGGGGTCTGGCCGCCCTGGCCGCCCTGCTGGTTCCCACCGGCCCCCGGCATCCCCGCGCCGCCCGGGAAGCCGCCGC
>NZ_WWIR01000473.1 GCF_009863025.1 Streptomyces sp. SID4985
CGGGGGTTCGACCGCGCTGGCCCTGGGCCCGGTGGCGGGCGGCGCGCTGACCACGGCCTGGGGGTGGCGGGGCATCTTCTTCGTCAACCTGCCGGTGGGCGCGGTGGCGCTGGTCCTGCTGCTGCGCGCCCCGCGCTCCACGCGCCGTCCCGCGCCGCTGGACCTGCCCGGACAGGCCGCGGCGGCGCTCGCCCTGACGGGGGTGACCTTCGCGGTGATCGAGGGCGGTACGACCGGGGTGGTGGCGCTCGCGGTGGCGGTGGTCGCGGCGGTGGCGTTCGTCCGGGTGGAGACGCGGCGGGCGCATCCGGTGGTCCCGCTGGGGATGTTCCGCGACCGGGCGGTGCGCGCGGCGGTCGCGGCGGGGGCGGCGTGCAGCGTGGCGTTCTACGGCGTCCTGTTCGTCTTCTCGCTCTTCTTCCAGCGGGTGCAGGGCCGTTCGGCGCTGTACGCCGGGCTGATGTTCCTGCCGATGACCGGGGTGATCGCGGTGACGAACCTGGTCTCGGGCAAGCTGACCGGGCGCTACGGTCCCCGCGCGCCGATGATCACCGGCCTCGCGCTCTCCGTGGTGGGCCTGCTGGGGCTGCTCGGGGTCGGCGCGGCGACGCCTGCCTTCGGGGCCGCGCTGCTGCTGGTGCCGCTGGCGCTTGGCTGCGCGCTGGCCATCCCGGCGCTGACGGCGGTGATGCTGGACGCGGTGCCCGCCGGACGGGCCGGGCTCGCGGCGGGGGTGCTCAACGCGGCTCGGCAGGTGTCTGGCGGGCTCGGGATCGCGGTGTTCGGGGCGCTGATGGCGGGCGGTTTCGTGACCGGGCTGCGGACGGGCCTGGCCGTCTGCGTGGCCGCGCTGCTGGTGGCCCTCGCGCTCAGCTTCCGTCTCGCAGGTCGTCCGGCCACTGGGGTCTGAACTCCAGGTGGTCGTAGGTGACCACGCAGCCCCCGCCGAGCGGCGACTGGGTCATGAAGCCGACCAGGGCGTCGGAGGTCTCCTTCTCGTCGCCCAGGGTGAACAGGCGGACGAAGGTCCAGCGTTCACCGTCGCGGGAGGCGTGGAAGGCGAGCGCGCGGCCGGTGCGGCTCAGCCGGAGCCAGACCGAACTGCCGTTCACAGTAAAGGAGTTGGCGTCGTCGGAATGGCCCCGGGTGACCACCGTGCAGACGGTGGCCGCGTTCGGGGAGTACTCCAGGCAGAGCTTGGCCCAGGCCCGTTCGCCTACGTGGACATAGAGCGCCCCGGCGTCGAACGAGGCGTTGAAGCCGACGGTGACCCGGGCGATCAGCTGGAAGTCGCCCTCGGGCGCACCGAGCAGCCGGGGCGCGTCGGAGGCGGGGTCCAGGGCCTCCCCGGTCGGGGTGACGAACCGGTCCTGGCGGGGCCCGGCCCAGCCGGAGAGCACGCCGTCCTCGTGGGCCCAGTGGCCGTCCGGCCCGTAGGTCCGCAAGGGGAAAGGGAGTTCGGGAAGGGCTATGTCCATCCGGGGATTCTCGCAGGGGGCGCGGCCGGAGCCCGAGGGGTTCCCGGACTCCGTTCGTGAAGAACCGGGCCGGTCCCTCAGCCCTCCCTCACACCGTCGCAACGGCGGGGCAGCACCAGCGGGTTGTCGTCCCGCAGCTCCAACGGCAGCAGCGGCTCCGGGGTGTTCTGGTACGCCACCGGGCGCAGCCACCGCTCGATCGCCGTGCCGCCGACCGAGGTCGAGGTGGAGGTGGTCGCCGGGTAGGGGCCGCCGTGATGCTGGGCCGGGGCGACGGCGACACCGGTCGGCCAGCCGTCGACCACCAACCGGCCCGCCAGCTGGGCGAGTCGGGCGAGGAGGTCCACCGCGCCTCCCTCGCCCGCGGCTTCCGCCGAGGACAGCTGCACGGTCGCGGTGAGGCTGCCGGGCAACCGGGCGAGGACGGTGGCCAGTTGGTCCGGGCTCTCGTAGCGGGCGACCACGGTGACCGGGCCGAAGCACTCCTCCAGGAGCAACTCGTGTGCCTCTTCGGACAGTTCGGCGGCCGGGACGGTGAGGAAGCCCGCGCTGACCGTGTGCGGGCCGCCCGCGCCCGGGGTGACCGGGGACTCGACGCCGGGCAGTGCCGCGCGCTCGGCGACGCCCGCGACGAAGGCGTCCCGCATCCGGGGGTCGAGCATCACCCCGGCGTCGGTGTCGCTCACCGCGTCCACGAGCGCCTTGACCAGGCCGTCGCCGGACGCGCCGGAAGGCACCAGCACCAGGCCCGGCTTGACGCAGAACTGGCCGACACCGAGCGTCATGGACCCGGCCAGGCCCAGGCCGATCTCGCCGCCGCGCTCGGCGGCGGCCGCCTCGGTCACCACGACCGGGTTCAGCGAGCCGAGTTCACCGTGGAAGGGGATCGGCACCGGCCGGGCTGCGGCCGCGTCGAACAGGGCGCGGCCGCCGCGCACCGAGCCGGTGAACCCGGCGGCGGAGAGCAGCGGATGCCGGATCAGCTCCACGCCCGCGTCGAAGCCGTGCACCAGCCCGACGACGGCCTCGGGCAGGCCGTGCGCGGCGGCGGCCCGGCGCAGCACCTTGGCGACCAGCTCGGACAGCGCCGGGTGGTCGGGGTGGGCCTTGACGACGACCGGGCAGCCCGCCGCGAGCGCGCTCGCGGTGTCGCCGCCCGCGACGGAGAAGGCGAAGGGGAAGTTGGAGGCCGCGTAGACGGCCACCACGCCGAGCGGGATCTTCATGCGGCGCAGGTCGGGGACCGGCGGGACGACGGCGGGGTCGGGGTGGTCGATCACCACGTCCAGGAAGGCACCCTCGTCCACGGCGCCCGCGAAGGCCCGCAACTGGTAGGCGGTGCGCGCGAGTTCACCGGTGAGCCGGACCGGGCCGAGGGCGCTCTCGGCGTCGGCGACCTCGATCAGGAGGTCCCGTACCGCCTCCAGGCCGTCCGCCGCCGTCCGCAGGAAGGCGGCGCGGACCGTGCGGTCGGCGAGGCTTCCGCGCGCGGCGTGCGCGGCCCGGACGGCCGCGTCGACCTCCTCGGCCGTGGCCTCCACCGCCACTTGCTCCCGCCGCTTCCCGGTGCGCGGGTCGACGCTCCACACTGGTGCTGCTGTCACCGCGGATACCTCCAGACAACGCCGTACGGTCGAGGTCGCTCATCAGCCGTGTTCGCTATATTGAACGCCGTCTTCGATGGTGAACCGGCAGTCCGGAGTCTAGGGCTCCGGGTCCTCGTACTTCCAGGTCGCCGTCGGACGAAGTCGAACGAGATCGAACGACGCCGAACCGGGCCCGGCGCAGCCGCGCGGGACCGGGCGCGGCCGAGCGAAGGGGCCGGGGGCGATGTCGGCAGTGGAGGCGGGCGGCGGGGCGCAGGTGAAGTCCGCGGTGCGGACCGTGGAACTGCTCGAGTACTTCGCCGGGCGGCCCGGGATGCACTCCCTCGCGGACGTGCAGGAGGCCGTCGGCTACCCCAAATCCAGCCTGTACATGCTGCTGCGCACGCTGGTGGAGCTGGGCTGGGTGGAGACGGACGCGACCGGCACCCGGTACGGCATCGGGGTGCGCGCGCTGCTGGTCGGCACCGCGTACATCGACGGCGACGAGGTGGTCGCGGCGGCCCGGCCCACCCTGGACCGCCTCGCCGACGACACCACGGAGACCATCCACCTGGCGCGGCTCGACGGCACCGACGTGGTGTACCTCGCCACCCGCCAGTCCCATCACTATCTGCGCCCCTTCACCCGCGTCGGGCGCCGGCTGCCCGCGCACGCGACCTCGCTCGGCAAGGCGCTGCTCGCCACGCACACCGACGACCAGGTGCGGGCGCTGCTGCCGGCGGAGCTGCCCGCGCTCACCGAGCACACGGTCACCGACCGCGAGAAGCTGATCGAGGAGCTGCACCGCATCCGCGAGCAGGGCTTCGCCGTGGACCGCGAGGAGAACACGCTGGGCCTGCGCTGCTTCGGGGTCGCGATCCCGTACCGCACCCCGGCCCGTGACGCCGTGAGCTGCTCGGTGCCGGTGGCCCGGCTGACGGACGCGCACGAGCAGACGATCAAGGACGCGCTGTTCGACGCGCGGGAGCGGCTGACGCTGGCGACACGACGGCTGTGAACGGGTCGCACGCCCGGTGAGCGGGTCGCGCGCCCGGTGATCGTGCCCGTCTGAACGTTCCCTGAGAAACACAAACGGACGGGAACGTTCCGATCCGATCGCACGTCTGTCCGGTCGGGATGAACAAGACGATCAGGCATGCGTCCGTCTTCGCACTGCTGCTCGTCCTGGGGCTGCTGCTCCGGGCGACCTGGGTGCAGTTCTACGAAGGCCAGGCGCTCGCGGACGACAACGACAACCGCCGCAACGCGATCGCGACGTACTCGCGCCCGCTCGGCGACATCGTCGTGGCCGGTAAGGCGGTCACAGGTTCGGCACGCACCAAGGGCGACCTCGCCTACAAGCGCGCCTACAAGGACGGCGAGCTCTACGCCGCGGTGACCGGCTACGCCTCGCAGGCCTACGCCCCGACCCAGCTGGAGGGCGTCTACGCCGACCTGCTCAAGGGCACCGACAACCGGCTGACCACGATGATGGACACGGTCACCGGGCGCCGCGCCGATCCCGGTGACGTGGTCACCACCATCGACCCGGCGGTGCAGAAGGCGGGGTACGCGGCACTCGACGGCAAGAAGGGCGGCGCCGTCGCGATCGACCCGAAGACCGGGAAGATCCTCGCGATGGTCTCCACCCCGTCCTACGACCCGGGGCAGCTGACCGACGCGAACACGGCCGGCTCGGCGTGGATCCGGCTCACCAAGGACCCGGACAAGCCGCTGACCAACCGCGCGATGCGCCAGCCGCTGCCGCCGGGCTCGACCTTCAAGCTGGTCGTGGCGGCCGCCGCGCTGGAGGACGGGCTGTACGCGGACGTGGACCAGCGCACCACGAGCCCCGAGCCGTACATCATGCCGGGGACGAGTCGGCCGCTGCCGAACGAGAGCGCCTCGGCGCCGTGCGAGAACGCCTCGATCCGGGTCGCGCTCCAGTACTCCTGCAACAACGTCTTCGGCAAGCTGGCCGTGGACCTCGGGCAGGACAAGGTGCGGGCGATGGCCGAGAAGTTCGGCTTCAACGACGAGCAGCTGGACGTGCCGGTGCGGGCGTACACCAGCGTGTACCCGTCGAAGATGGACAAGGCGCAGACCGCGCTCTCCGGGATCGGCCAGTTCGACGTGACCGCCACCCCGCTCCAGATGGCCATGGTGTCGGCCACCATGGCCAACGGCGGAGAGCTGGTGGCGCCCCATGTGGTGTCCCAGCTCACCGACGCCGACGGCGATGTGCTGAAGGACTTCGGCCGGGACGCCGGGTCCCGGCGGATCGTCAGCGCCCGTACGGCCGAGCAGCTGCGCTCCGCGATGGAGACGGTCGTACGCGACGGCACCGGCCGCAACGCCCTGATCGACGGTGTGACGGTCGGCGGCAAGACCGGTACCGCGCAGCACGGCGAGAACAACAGCGGTACGCCGTACGCCTGGTTCACCTCGTACGGGAAGTCGGACGCCACCGGCAAGGAGGTGGCCGTCGCGGTGATGGTCGAGCAGTCGAACGCGGCGCGGGGCGAGGTCAGCGGCAACGGGCTCGCGGCTCCGGTGGCGCGGGCGATGATGAAGGCGGCGCTGAAGTAGGCGCTCGCGCACCCGTGGGGGCGGCCGGTGTCGTACACACCGGCCGCCCCCATGCGCGTGCGGCTCGGCTCACTTCACGCCGAGGAGCTGCTCCACCGGGTCGATCGCGAAGTACACCAGGAACAGCGCCGAGACCGCCCACAGCAGCCAGTTGACCTCCCTGGCCTTGCCCACGACCGCCTTGATGACGACGTAGGCGAGGAAGCCCGCGCCGATGCCGTCGGTGATGGAGTAGGTGAAGGGCATCGCGGCGATGGTGAGGAACGCCGGGACGGCGATCTCGTAGTCGTCCCAGTCGATGTGCTTGACGTGGGTCATCATCAGGAAGCCCACCGCGATCAGCGCGGGCGCCGCCGCCTGGAGCGGGACGATGGTGAGCAGCGGGGTGAGGAAGAGCGCGAGGCCGAAGAGGCCGCCGGTGATCACGTTGGCGAAGCCGGTGCGGGCGCCCTCGCCGACCCCGGCGGCGGACTCGATGTAGGCCGTGTTGGAGGAGGCGGAGCCGACGCCGCCCGCGACGGCCGCGGCGCCGTCGATGAACAGCACCCGTCCGATGCCGGGCACCTTGCCCTGCTCGTCAAGGAGTCCGGCCTCGGCGCTGATGCCCACGATGGTGCCCATGGCGTCGAAGAAGTCGGACAGGACGAGGGTGAACACCAGCAGGACGGCGGTCAGTACGCCCGCCTCGGCGAAGCCGCCGAACAGGTCGAAGTGGCCGACGAGCCCGAAGTCCGGCGCGGCGACGACGCTGTCGGGGACCTTCGGGGTGGTCAGCCCCCAACTCTTCACGTCGGCCACCGCGTTGACGACGATCGCGACGACGGTCATCGTGACGATGCTGATGAGGATCGCGCCCTTCACCTTGCGGGCGAGCAGGGCGATCGTGAGCAGGACGCCGATACAGAAGACGAGCACGGGCCAGCCGGTGAGCCTGCCGGTGGCGCCGAGCTGTACGGGCACGGTGGTGTGGGCGATGTCCGGGATACGGCTGACGAAGCCGGAGTCCACGAGTCCGATGAAGGCGATGAACAGGCCGATGCCGACGCCGATGGCCTGTTTGAGCTGCTGCGGGATGGCGTTCATGATCGCCTCCCGTAGTCCGGTGAGGACCAGGACGCAGATCACGACGCCCTCGATGACGACCAGGCCCATCGCGTCGGACCAGCTCATCAGCGGGGCGAGCTGGAAGGCGACGACGGCGTTGAGGCCGAGCCCTGCGGCGATGGCGAGCGGGAGGTTGCCGCCGACGCCCATGATGACGGTCATCACGCAGGCCACCAGGGCGGTGGCGGTGGCGAGTTGGCCGGTGTCGAGGGTGTGCCCGAACTTGTCCTTGGCGCTGCCGAGGATGATCGGGTTGAGCACGAGGATGTAGGCCATGGTGAAGAACGTGGCGACACCGCCGCGTATCTCCCGGCCGAAGCTCGATCCCCGCTCGGATATCCGGAAGTACCGGTCGACTCCGTTGCCGGCGGGGGGCGCGGCTCTGCCGGGCTGTGAATCCACCTTCTGCGTCTCGGACATGGGCGTACTCCTCGTCGCGCCGCCGTGGCGGGTGTGGGTGCGGGTGTGCGGATGCTGGCTGGATTGTTCCCCTGTTCCGCCTGTTTCAGGTTTTCCCCGTGTAACGGAATCGGACATGGGTCCGGCCCCGGCGGAAGGCCGGGGCCGGACGACAACTGCCCTGCTTGTCAGCCGTGTTGGATCTCAGCTGACGAAGTACGTCGGGTTGGGCAGCTTGTAGGTGCGGTCGGCGTAGCCGCCGTCCAGGTCGGAGTACTGGTCGCCGAAGTTGGCGATGATGTCGTACCCGAGGTCCTTCTCGATGTGCTGGCGGGTACCGGCCTTGTACTGCACGGTCGTGCAGGTCCAGGCACCCGGCGTGGCACAACCCGACAGGTACGCGGGCGGGTTGGCCTTGTCCTTGAGGAACATGTGGGCCGGGTCGAGGTTCACGTCGGCCCCGACCTTCTTCAGGTTCTCCACGGCACCGGCGCGCTGCGCCTCGCTGAGCCCGGAGTTGTAGAAGACGGCGACACCCTTGGACTCGGCGTACCGCACGAGGGCGGGGCTGCCGAAGACCTCGGGCCGGTCGGCACGATTGACGTAATCGTTCCAAGTGACCGGGTCGTAGGTGTAGTTGTACCGCTTCTCGTAGTCGAGGCTCAGCAGCAGCGTGTCGTCGATGTCGAAGACGACGGCCGGCTTGTTCCCCCGGTGGTGCGTCTTGCGCGCCGCCTGGTCGATCCAGCGCTTGGCGTCGGCGTCGATCCGCGCCAGATCCTTGGCGTACGGGCTGCTCGGCGACGCCTGGTACACCCCCTTGCTGTCGGCGGTCGTGCCGTAATAGGTGTCGATGTCCTTCACCAGAAGCCCGATGTTGTAGGGCTCGTGGGTGGAGTTCGCCGTCGACTGCCCGGCGGTGGCCGCACCGGCGCCGTACAGCAGCCCCCCGGCGAGCGCACAGGCGGCGGTGGCCGCCGCGATCCGCAGTGATTTATGCATGACAGGTTTCTACGCGCGTCATCGTCGCGGCGGGGTGGACGTTGCACGATCGATATCAAGCCATGGCCCTCCGGGAGGCGCGGGACCGAACCGGACGAACTACCTCCGCCACCCCGGGTCGCGCCCGCTCAGCCCCAGCGCCCGGTCAAGGAGTGGCGCGTCCTCCGGAACCCGCACGATCGGGCCGAAGAGGCCGGACGGGCGGTCGGGGAGTTCGGCGGCCGCCTGGAGGAAGGTGTGGGCGGAGGACAGGGCTTCGGGGTCGGGGGTGTAGGGGAGGTCCAGGGCTCGGGAGAGGTCCCAGGCGTGGATGACCAGTTCGTCGGCGGCCACGGCGCCCGCGACCGCGCCGGGGAGGTCGACGCCGCCCGCGCGGGTGTCGCCGGTCCAGGCGGCCGGGTCGCGCCAGGCGTCGGCGAGGGCGTCCAGGGCCTTGGGCAGCTCCGTGCGCCAGTCCGGGGAGAGGACGGGCCTGGCGGTGGTGGGGGCGGTGTCGGTGCTCGGGCCGAAGTCCTTGAGGGCCGCCGAACGGAAGGCGACGGACAGGGCGTGCAGGTGGGCCAGCAGGTCGCCGACCATGTAGTCCGGGCACGGGGTGGGGGCCGTCAGATGGGCGTCGGACACATGGTCGGCGAGTTGGGCCACGATCCGGGTCTGGGGGCCGAGGTCGGGCAGCGGAGCGGTCGGATCGGTCATGGCGGGCTCCTCACGGGCAGGGGGTGGCACGGCGGGCGTCCGTGTACGGAGGTATGACCTGCTCAGGGACGCGAACTCATCGGCGCCCCGGACCGGCCAGGAATAGGGCATCCTCCCGATCCTCCACCCCCCTCCTCAGACCCACGATCGAGCGGCATGACGACTTTCTCGACCTCGACCGTGCGGCGCGTGCTGCGGGACCGGGCCGCGGGGCTGTGTCTGGCGACCACGGTGGTGTCCGGGTTCGGCTCGTCCGCGCTGTGGCTGGCGTCGGGTGTGTGGGTGAAGGACATCACCGGGTCCGACGGGCTGGCGGCGCTGTGTGTGTTCGCCCTGTGGGCGCCCACCCTGGCCGGACCCGCGCTGGGCGCACTCGCCGACCGGCTGCGCAGACGGCCGCTGATGATCACCACGAACCTGTTCCTGGCCGCCCTCCTGCTCCCCCTGACCACCGTCGACTCCCCCGCCCGCCTGTGGCTGCTGTTCGCGGTGCTGTTCCTGTACGGCGCCGCCGACGCCCTACAGGACGCCGCCGAGTCGGCGCTGGTCGGAGCCGCCGTGGACCCGGAGCTGCTCGGTGCCTTCAACGGGCTGCGCATGACCGCCAGGGAGGGCATGAAGCTGCTCGCGCCCCTGGCGGGCGCCGGTCTCTACACCGTCTACGGCGGCCCGGCCGTCGCCCTGCTCGACGCGGCCACCTTCGTGCTCGCCGCCGGGCTGTGCGCCCTGCTGCGCGTACGGGAGGGGCACCCGGCGCACCCGGCCCGCGCCTCGCACCCGGAGGCCGCGGCCGGGGCCGGGATCGCCCTGGGTGTGCGCCACGTGTGGGGCCACCCCGCCCTCCGGCCGCTGGTCATGGCGGCCGGCACCACCATGGTGCTCGCCGCCCTGAACGGCGCCACGGTGTACGCCGTCGTGGACCGCCTCGGCCGCGCCCCCGCCTACGCGGGCGTGCTGTACGCCTCCCAGGGTGTCGGTTCGGTGGTGATCGGCGTGGCCGCCGGACCGCTGCTCGCCCGGCTCGGCGGGCACCGGTTCGCGGCGGCCGGGATCGCCCTGACGGCGGTCGCGGTGGCGGCCCGCGCCGTGCCCT
>NZ_WWIR01000474.1 GCF_009863025.1 Streptomyces sp. SID4985
AGGCCGCGCGCCTGGAGGGCCTGGGCGGCGGGCAGTTCGGGGCGGGCCAGCAGGCGTTCGACGGGGGTGGCGGCGAGCCGGTTGAGCGCGCTGCCGAGCCGGGCCCGGTCCATGGCGCCCCCGGCCGCCCCGCTGGTACGGCTCTCGCGGGCGCTTCCCGCGCCCCGAGGGGCGCTCGCGAGGGCGCGCGCGATGTGAAGTGCGCCCCTTGCGCCCCCGGTGACCGCCGGAGCGCCCGCCCGGTGCCGGTGCCCGTCGCGGTGCAGCAGGACCCCGGGCGCGAAGCGGCGCAGCGGCAGGGCTTCGAGGCCGGGGGTGGTGCGCGGTTCGGGCCAGGACGTGAAAAGCGGCTGTCCGAGACGGTCGAGCCGGAAGCCGTCGACCTTCTCGGTCGACATGCGGCCGCCGACACACGGCTCTGCCTCCAGGACCGTGGTCGTCACTCCAGCACTGGCGAGCCGACGGGCCGCCGCGAGTCCGGCGGTCCCGGCTCCCACGACGACGACGTCCACCTGGTACGCGGGCTCAAGCACGAGGCCCCTCCTGTGGTTGCGCGGCCGGTGGAGACGTGATGCCCCCAACAGGCCCCGGGGATACCCGAGTTCGGGTCGAGGTTAGGGCCCCGAACGGTCAGGGGCAGTCGCGCATCGACAGGGCACGGTCGCATGGAGGTCGCATACGGTCACTCCGCCGCGCGGATCGTGTCCTCGATCCCGGGGAACGCGAAGGCGAACCCCGACTCCAACAGCCGCCGGGGCACCACCCGTTGACTGCCCAGCACATCCCCGGCCATCTCGCCGAGCACCGCCCGCAGCACCGCCGCCGGGACCGGGAACGGCGTCGGCCGGTGCAGCACGCGCCCCATCGCCTCGGTGATCTCCTGATTGGTCAGCGGGTCGGGCGCGGTCAGATTGAACGGCCCCGACAGATCCGCACGGTCGATCAGATGCCGGATCGCCGCCACCTCGTCGTGCAGCGCGATGTACGACCAGTACTGCCGCCCGTCCCCGAGCCGCCCCCCGAGCCCCGCCTTGAACAGCGGGAACAGCCGCCCCCACGCGCCGCCCCCGGACGCCACCACCAGACCGGTGCGCACGAACACCGTCCGCACCCCCGCCTCCCGCACCGGCGCCGCCGCCTCCTCCCACTCCTCGCACACCGAGGGCAGGAAACCGTCGCCGGGCGGGGCGCTCTCGTCCGTGATCCGGTCGCCGGTGTCGCCGTAGTAGCCGATCGCGCTGCCGTTCACGAAGACCCGGGGCGGCTCCGGCAGCGCGGCGGCGGCCTCCGCCAGCGTCGCCGTGCCCAGCACCCGGCTGTCACGGATCAGCCGCTTGTACTCCGGCGTCCAGCGCTTGTCCCCGACCCCGGCCCCGGCCAGGTTCACCACCACGTCGCAGCCGCTCAGCCCGGCCGCGTCCACGGTCTGCCGCTCCGGGTCCCAGCGCACCTCGTCCTCGCCCCGGGGCTCGTGCCGCACCAGCCGGACCACCTCGTGCCCGTCGGCCCGCAGGGACCGCACCAGGGCGCTGCCGATCAGACCGGACGCACCGGCCACCGCGATTCGCGAATGCTCCATGATTCCAGCATGGCCGCCCCGCCCCCGGAAACCGGGGAGAACGGCCCACCGGAGCCGCAAGTCGCCGCCGTACAGTCCTCCCATGACACAGCCCCTCATACGCCCCGCCCGGCCCGAGGACGAGGCGGAACTCGCCCTGCTCGACCGTCTCACCTGGTCCACGCTGCACTCGGTGCAGCCCGAGCCGAGCCCGCCGTATCCGGCCTTCTTCGGCGAACGGCATCCCCCGGAGAACCACCTGGCCGCCGAACTCGACGGCCGCCTCGTCGGCTACATCCGCGTCTGCCAGCCCATCCCGCTCGCCGTGAACGCGCACGTACGGCAGATCCAGGGCATCGCCGTCGCCGAGGAGGCACGCGGCCTGGGCGTCGGCCGCGCCCTGGTCCGGGGCGCCGTCGAACTGGCCCGCGGGCAGGGCGCCCGGCGCCTCACCCTGCGCGTCCTCGGCCACAACACCCCGGCCCGCGGGCTCTACGAGGCCGAGGGCTTCAAGGTCGAGGGCGTGCTCCCGGAGGAGTTCCGCATCGCGGGGGAGTACGTCGACGACGTCCTCATGGGCCGCATCCTGTGAGACGCCGTACGGCCGAGACGCGACGCCCTACGACGTGATCAGGTGCCCGGTGTCCACCGGCGCCGTCGCCTTCGCCGCCCGCGCCGCGTCGCCCGCGACCTCCTCCGCCGTGAGCACGTAGCCCGTCTCGGAGTCCGAGGTGGAGCGGGCGAACACCACGCCGTACACCTGCCCGGACGTGGTCAGCAGCGGTCCGCCCGAGTTGCCCGGGCGGACCGTCGAGCGGACCGAGTAGACCTCGCGGGTGACCGTGCGGTCGTTGTAGATGTTCTGGCCGGTCGCCCGCACCCGGTTCGCCACCGTCGCCGCCTGGAGGTTCAGGCCGCCGTCCTCCGGATAGCCCGCGACCACCGCCGAGTCGCCGCGCCGGGCGCCGTCGTCGAAGCGCAGCACCGGGGCGCTCAGCCGGGGCACGTAGAGCACCGCCACGTCCTTGTCCGGGTCGAACAGCACCACCCGCGCCGCGTACGAAGGACCGACCCCGCCCACCCGCACGCTCGGCTCGTCGATCCCGGCCACCACGTGCGCGTTCGTCATCACGCGGTGGGGCGCGTACACGAACCCGCTGCCCTCGCGGCCCTCGGCGCCCACCGCGCCCTCGATCTTCACCGTGCTCGTCCGGGCCGCCTCCGTCGCCTCCGCCGTCACACTGTCCCCGGTGGGTTTGGCCACCCGGGCCGTGGACTCGTTCTCGAACGGGTTGAAGACCTGCGGGAAACCCGCCTCCGTCAGCGCGGAGGTGGCCCGCGAGAACCACCCCGGGGTCGTCTCCGGCATCGTCTCCTGCACCGCGCCGAGGATCGCCGAACTCCGGATCGCCGTCGTCAGGGTCTGCGAGGACGTCGCCGCCAGCACGCTCGCCGCCACCCACGCCACGATCAGCACCGCCACCGAGTTGGCCGCCGCGCCGCCCATCCCGTCCGCGACCCGCAGCGCGCCCCCGCCCGCGCGGTCCATACGGCTGCGCAGCCGCAGCCCCAGCTGCCCCGCCAGCTCGTGCCCCACCACGCCCGGCACCAGCACCGTCAGCACCGCGAGCACGATCGCCCCCGCCGACCCGCGCGTCACCAGGCCCGTCACAAAGGGCAGCGCCCAGACACCGACGGCCGCGCCGCCCACGAACCCGGCCAGCGACAGACACCCGGCCACCAGGCCGCGCCGGTAACCGGCCGCCGCGTAGACGAGGACCACCAGCACGAGCAGCACGTCGAGCAGGTCCACGAAGCCGCCTTTCTCTCGGACCCCCCAGTACGGTCGCAACGCGCCCGCTGATCAGCCGCGGGCGGGCGCCCCCGGCGGGGGAACCGCCCACGTGGGCGTGTACCCCCGGAAACGTCCCGGACGGGGACGATGGTTCCACCGGGTGGCACAGCACACATCGCGGACCCGGCCGGGCGATCCGACGATGGGATCATGCGTGCCACGCGAGGACCGGGCGGACAGAGGCGGCGCGTCCGGGTACCGGGCGCGGTACTGCTGGCCGTCGGTTGCCTGCCCGGGATCACCGCCCTGATCGCGGTACTGGTCCTCGCGCGCGGCAGCGGGAGCATCGTCAGCCACCACTCCGAGCACCCCGCCACCACCGCCCCCGTCCCGCCCCCGCCCCACCACGCGCCCCGCCCGGTGATCGTGCCCCGCTCCGTCTGGCTCGACGCCACCGCCCGGCACGAGCAGCCCGCACCGCGCTACGACGACAAGGTGGTCGCCGTCTTCGTCCACCACACCGACTCGCCCAACGGCTACGACTGCGCCGACGCCCCGCGCATCATCCGCGCCCTGTACGCGGGCCAGACCGGCAGCAGGCACTGGGACGACATCGGCTACAGCTTCCTCGTGGACCGCTGCGGCACCGTCTACGAGGGTCGCGCCGGGGGAGTGGACCGGCCCGTCACCGGCGCCCACACCCAGGGCTTCAACCACCGCACCGCCGGGATCGCCGCGCTCGGCACCTTCACCGCGGGCGTCCCCGTCCCGCGCGCCATGACCGACGCGATCGCCGCCGTGGCCGCCTGGAAACTGGGCCTCGCCGACATCGACCCGCGCTCCCACGTCCGGCTGGTCTCCAGCAACGGACTGAGCCGGTACAAGGCGGGTACGACCGCCAGCCTCCCGGCCCTCGCGGGCCACAACGACGGCTACCAGACCAGCTGCCCCGGCGCCGCCCTGAGCGCCCGCCTCCCCGAGATCAGGAACGCGGCGGCCCGTCTCCAGGGCCGGTGAGCGGGGTGCCGGAGAGCGAGCGGGCACGCCTCACTCCCTGAAGCGTTCCCACAAGACCGGATAGCGCTCCGCCAGCATGCCGTCGTTCTCGAAGTCGAAGGCCGTGCCCGCGGGCTCCGCGGGCGCCGGGGCGATGCCCAGCTCGGGGGCGACCACACCGGTCAGCCGCTCGTACGCCTCGTCGGCCGCGTACCCCAGCTCCTCGCCGTCCCCGTCCATCTCCTCGTCGAAGTCCTCCACCAGCTCCGCCAGCGCGTCCGGATCGTGCAGCGCGCCCTCGAACACCTCCCGGCCCTGACCGATCAGCCAGCACCGGAAGTAGTCGAAGGCGTCGTCGCTCGCGCCGCCCAGCAGAATCCAGGCCGCGCCCCACAGATCCCAGCGGTACGCGCGGTTGTAGCGGGCCTCGAAGTGACGGGCGAAGTCCAGGACCATGTCCGGGTCCAGCTGGAGCAGCCGGTCCACCAGCAGGTCGGCCTGCTCCTCGGGGTCGCCCTCGGCGGCCTCGCGGGTGGCGTCGATCAGCTCCCAGAACTCCGTCTCGTCCATCACGGCACCAGCATCGGGCCTCGCACGGCACCCCGCACGTGGAACGGCACGGTGAACGGCGGGAAACGCGGAAGGGGCGGAAGGGAAGGACGCCGGAAAACGAAGAAGGGGCACGGCGTGGTGCCGTACCCCTTCAGCGGACCTCAGAAGGTCACAGACCGTACTTCTCGCGGGCTTCCTTCACGGTCGTCGCCTTGACCTCGCCGCGCCGGGCGAGCTGCGCCAGGGCCGCGACGACGATCGACTCGGCGTCGACACCGAAGTGACGGCGGGCCGCCGCGCGGGTGTCGGAGAGGCCGAAGCCGTCCGCACCCAGCGAGGACCAGTCCTGGTCGACCCACTGCGCGATCTGGTCCGGGACCTGGCGCATGTAGTCGGAGACCGCGAGGACCGGGCCCTCGGCGCCCTGGAGCGCCCGGCGCACGAACGGCACCCGCTCCTCGCCGCGCAGCAGGGCCGCGTCGGCGTCCATGGCGTCACGGCGCAGCTCGGACCAGGAGGTCGCGGACCACACGTCGGCGGCCACGCCCCACTCCTCGGCGAGCATCCGCTGCGCGTCCAGCGCCCAGTGGATCGCCGTACCCGAGCCGAGCAGCTGCATGCGCGGGGCGTTGGCCGGGACGGTCACGCCCGCGGACTCCGCCGTGTTGAAGCGGTACAGGCCCTTGACGATGCCCTCGTCGATGCCGGGGGCGGCGGGCTTGGCCGGCTGCGGCAGCGGCTCGTTGTAGACCGTCAGGTAGTAGAAGACGTCCTGGTCCTCGCCCTCGGCGGCCTCGCCGTACATGCGGCGCAGACCCTCCTTGACGATGGCGGCGACCTCGTAGGCGAACGCCGGGTCGTACGTCAGCGCGGCCGGGTTGGTCGCGGCGATGACCGGGGAGTGGCCGTCGGCGTGCTGGAGGCCCTCGCCCGTCAGGGTCGTACGGCCCGCGGTCGCGCCGACGAGGAAGCCGCGGCCGAGCTGGTCGCCGAGCTGCCACATCTGGTCGGCCGTGCGCTGCCAGCCGAACATCGAGTAGAAGATGTAGAACGGGATCATCGCCTCGCCGTGCGTCGAGTACGCGCTGGAAGCGGCGATGAAGTCGGCCATCGAACCGGCCTCGGTGATCCCCTCGTTGAGGATCTGGCCGTTCTTGGCCTCCTTGTAGTACATCAGCTGGTCGCGGTCGACCGGCTCGTACGTCTGGCCCTTGGGCGAGTAGATGCCGAGCGACGGGAACAGCGACTCCATGCCGAAGGTGCGCGCCTCGTCGGGGACGATCGGCACCCAGCGCTTGCCGGTCTCCTTGTCGCGGACCAGGTCCTTGACCAGACGGACGAACGCCATGGTGGTCGCCACGTTCTGCGAGCCGGAGCCCTTGTCGAAGGAGGCGAACGCCTTGTCGGCGGGGGCGGGCAGCGCGGGCAGCGGCTGCGTGCGGCGGGCCGGGGCCGGGCCGCCGAGGGCCGCGCGGCGCTCCTGGAGGTAGCGGACCTCGGGGGAGTCGGCGCCCGGGTGGCCGTAGGGCACCTGGCCGTCGGCGAAGGCGCTGTCCGGGATCGGCAGTTCGAGCAGGTCGCGCATCGCCTTGAACTCGTCCACCGAGAGCTTCTTCATCTGGTGGTTGGCGTTCTTGGAGGCGAAGCCCGGACCGAGGGTGTGGCCCTTGACCGTCTGGGCCAGGATCACGGTCGGCGCGCCCTTGTGCTCGACGGCCGCCTTGTACGCCGCGTAGACCTTGCGGGCCTCGTGGCCGCCGCGCGACAGGTGGAAGCACTCGAGGATCTTGTCGTCGCTCAGCAGCTTCGCCATCTCCATCAGCGCCGGGTCGGCGCCGAAGAAGTCCTGGCGGATGTAGGCCGCGTCACGCGTCTGGTACGTCTGGATCTGGGCGTCCGGCACCTGGCGCAGACGGCGGACCAGCGCGCCCGTGGTGTCCAGCTGGAACAGCTCGTCCCAGGCGGTGCCCCACAGGGTCTTGATGACGTTCCAGCCCGCGCCGCGGAACTGGGCCTCCAGCTCCTGCACGATCTTGAAGTTCGCGCGGACCGGGCCGTCGAGGCGCTGCAGGTTGCAGTTGATGACGAAGGTGAGGTTGTCCAGCTCCTCACGGGCGGCGAGCGCGAGGGCCGCCGTCGACTCCGGCTCGTCCATCTCGCCGTCGCCGAGGAACGCCCACACGTGCGAGGCGGAGACGTCCTTGATGGCGCGGTTGGTCAGGTAGCGGTTGAACCGCGCCTGGTAGATCGCGGAGAGCGGGCCGAGGCCCATCGACACCGTCGGGAACTCCCACAGCCAGGGCAGGCGCCGCGGGTGCGGGTACGACGGGAGGCCGTTGCCGCCCGCCTCCTGGCGGAAGTTGTCGAGCTGGGTCTCGGTCAGCCGCCCGTCCAGGAAGGCGCGGGCGTAGATGCCCGGGGAGGCGTGGCCCTGGATGTAGAGCTGGTCGCCCGAGCCGTCGCCCTCCTTGCCCTTGAAGAAGTGGTTGAAGCCGGTCTCGTACAGCCACGCGGCCGAGGCGAAGGTGGCGATGTGGCCGCCGACGCCGTACTTGCTGCCCCGGGTGACCATCGCGGCCGCGTTCCAGCGGTTCCAGGCGGTGATCCGGGCCTCCAGCGCGGCGTCACCGGGGATGCCCGGCTCGGCGGCGGTGGGGATGGTGTTGAGGTAGTCCGTCTCGACGAGCTTCGGCAGGCCGATGCCGTCCGCCTCGGCACGCTCCAGAGTGCGCCGCATCAGGTACGCGGCGCGATGCGGGCCCGCTTCCCTGGCGACGGCGTCCAGGGAGGCCCGCCACTCGGCGGTCTCCTCGGCGTCGCGGTCCGGGAGCTGGTCGAGCGCGCTCTGCTGGATGGCGTTGGGGTCGGTCATGTCGCCGCCTTCCTCAGTCGAAGGGGGTGCTCTCATGGTTGAGAGCTTGGGGGTGCCCTTGGTCTTTGGCAGGACAGGGCCGTCGAGGACTGTAACTCCCTGATCGATGATCGATCAAAGGTTTGGGGGTGAAAACCCCGTCTTTGCGCGAAAGTAGGCACCCGGTGTCTTTTGGACAGGCACGGGGTGCCGTGTTTTTGGCGGTTTTCGTCCCCGTTTCCGCAGGTGAGCGGGGTACGGCTCAGGCGCGGGGCGCGCAGCCCAGAACGTGCGCCTTCACCAGCTCCGCGATCCGGGGGTCACGGCGCTTGAACGCCTCCACCAGCTCCTGGTGCTCCTCCGCGTACGACTGCTGGACGGTGCCCAGCCAGCGGATCGACAGGGCGGTGAAGACCTCGATGCCGAGGCCCTCCCAGGTGTGCAGCAGCACGGAATTGCCCGCGGCGCGCACCAGTTCGCGGTGGAAGCCGACGGTGTGGCGGACCTGGCCGGTGCCGTCTGCGGCCTGGTCGGCCTCGTACAGGGCGGTCACGTGGGGCTCCAGGGCCGAGCAGTCCTCCGCGAGGGCTTCGGCCGCGAGTTCCGCCGCTATGGCCTCCAGGCCCGCCCTGACGGGGTAGCTCTCCTCCAGGTCGGCCGCCGTGAGGTTGCGTACGCGGACGCCCTTGTTGGGGGCCGACTCGATCAGGCGGAGGGTCTCCAGTTCGCGGAGCGCCTCGCGGACCGGGGTCTGGCTGACCTCCAGTTCCGTGGCGATACGGCGTTCCACGATCCGCTCGCCCGGCTGCCAGCGGCCGCTGACGATGCCCTCCACGATGTGCTCGCGGATCTGTTCGCGCAGCGAGTGGACGACGGGCGCGGTCATTCTGGGCTCCTTCGCGAGGGGCTGGCTTTTAGACAATAAGGGGGGTGTGAGGGTGCGGGGGCTCGGACAGCGGTGCTTTTGCCCAGGTGAGACCTGTTGCACAGGGTGTTTTCGAGGGGTCTCGCCGTGGGGGTGCGGGTTTGGGGGTGGGTGCGGGTCTCGTGTGGCTGGTCGCGCCCGCGCGGCGGAGCCGCATATCGACACAGCCCCGCGCCCCTAACAGCGAGAAGCCCCCTGCCTTCGGCAGGGGGCTTCTCTTTACAGGCCAGGGAGTTACAGGCCGAGCTCTACCTCGAACTCGCCCGCTTCCAGGATCTGCTTGACCGTCGTCAGGTAACGGGCCGCGTCGGCGCCGTCGACCAGGCGGTGGTCGTAGGAGAGGGTCAGGTAGGTCATGTCGCGGACGGCGATGACCGTGCCCTCCTCCGTCTCCAGGACGGCCGGGCGCTTGACCGTGGCGCCGATGCCGAGGATCGCGACCTGGTTCGGCGGCACGATGATCGTGTCGAACAGGGCGCCGCGCGAACCGGTGTTGGAGATGGTGAAGGTCGCGCCGGACAGCTCGTCCGGGGTGATCTTGTTGGCGCGGACCTTGCCGGCCAGCTCCGCCGTCGCCTTGGAGATGCCCGCGATGTTGAGGTCGCCGGCGTGCTTGATGACCGGGGTCATCAGGCCCTTCTCCGAGTCCACCGCGATACCGACGTTCTCGGTGTCGAAGTAGGTGATGGTGCCCTCGGCCTCGTTGATGCGGGCGTTGATGACCGGGTGGGCCTTCAGCGCCTGCGCGGCGGCCTTGACGAAGAACGGCATCGGGGAGAGCTTGACGCCCTCACGGGCGGCGAAGGAGTCCTTCGCCTTGCCGCGCAGCTTCATCAGACGCGTGACGTCGACCTCGACGACCGACGACAGCTGGGCCTGCTCCTGGAGCGCCTTGACCATGTTGTCGCCGATGACCTTGCGGATGCGGGTCATCTTGACGGTCTGGCCACGCAGCGGGGAGACCTCGAGCGCCGGGGCCTTCTTCGCGGCGGCCGGAGCGGCGGCAGCGGCCGGAGCAGCCGGAGCCGGAGCGGCGGCCTTCGCGGCCTCGGCGGCGGCGAGGACGTCCTGCTTGCGGATACGGCCGCCGACACCGGTGCCCTTGACGCCGGCCAGGTCGACGCCGTTCTCGGCGGCGAGCTTGCGCACCAGCGGGGTCACGTAGGCGCCCTCGTCGGTCGCCTGGGTGGCGGTCGGGGAGGTGGGCGCCGTGGCCGGGGTGACCGGAGCCGGGGCCGGAGCGGCCGGGGCCACCGGAGCGGCCGGGGCCACCGGAGCCGGGGCGGCAGCGGCGGG
>NZ_WWIR01000048.1 GCF_009863025.1 Streptomyces sp. SID4985
AGGCGCGGCGCCCCGGGGCGGACCGGGGGCAGCCGACGGGGCGGCTGTGACCCACCGCGCCAACAGGCCGGTCTGCGGCGGAACTTGACGCGAACCAGCCACTCGGCGGCGCCCGGTGACCGGCCTCCCGCGCCCCGCTCACCCCTCCGCCGCCGCCCCCGGCACAACCGCCACCGGACACGGCGCGTGATGCAGCACCCCGTGCGCCACCGACCCGATCCGCGCCGTCACCGCCGTGTGGTGCGGACGGCGGCCGACGACGACCAGCTGGGCGCCGCCGGAGACCGAGAGCAGGACCTGTCCCGCGCTGCCCATCTCCACGTGCTCGGAGACGGGCACGTCGGGGTAGCGCTCGCGCCAGGGGTGTACGGCCTCGGCGAGGGCCTTGCGCTCGTAGGGTTCCAGGCCGCCCGCGTCGTCCAGCAGCTTGAGGGAGGCGGGGCTGTAGGCGAAGACGGGCGGCAGGGTCCAGGCGCGTACGACCCGTACGGTGACGCCGCGCGCGGCGGCCGTCTCGAAGGCGAAGCCGAGCGCGGCGGCGCTGTCCTCGGGGCTGCCGTCCTGGCCCACCACGATCTCGCGCCCGGCGGCCTCGGAGGCCGCCTTGTCCCCGGCGCGCACCAGCACCACGGGACGGGACGCCTCGGCGACGACCCGGCCGCCCACCGAGCCGAGCAGGAAGCCGACCACACCGCCGTGCCCGCGCGAGCCGAGCACCAGCAGTTCGGCGTCGGCGGCGGCCTTCGTCAGCGTCTCGGCGGGGACGCCCTCGGGCACGTCCAGGCTGATGTGGAGGCCCGGGTGCCGTTCGGTGACGGGGCGCACCGCCTCGGCGGCCGCGGTCTCGGCCCAGCCCCGCTGGACGATCGGATCGGGGGCCGAGGGGGCCTCCACATGGCGCCAGACGTGCAGCACGCGCAGCGGCAGCCCTCGGCGTACGGCCTCCCTGGCGGCCCAGTCCAGCGCCGCCAGGCTCTCCGGCGTACCGTCCACCCCGGCCGTGATCGGGCGTGTCATGCGTGGCCTCCTCGTCGTCACCGCGTCGTCACCGCGTCCGGGCGTCGCCGCGCCTCACGGGCGACGCTCGGTCATGACCTTGTCACAGAAGCGGGGCCGTACGGACCACGGCCTCCCCACCCGCGGCGAGGACGTCCGCGCCGGGGCGAAGCCGGGCGGCCGCACCTACGATGGGCGGAAGGCGGTGTTCCGTACCCGCGCCACCGCCGCAGGGAAGCCCGTGCATCCGACCGCTCGGGGTGGGAGACCCATGGCACAGGCCACCGACGCCGCCCGTACGGTCATCCTGACCGTGGACGACGACCCGGGTGTGTCCCGCGCCGTCGCCCGGGACCTCAGGCGCCGCTACGGCGAGTCGTACCGGATCGTGCGCGCGGAGTCCGGCGCGTCCGCGCTGGACGCGCTGCGCGAGCTGAAGCTGCGCGGCGACCAGGTGGCGGTGCTGCTCGCCGACTACCGGATGCCCCGGATGAACGGCATCGAGTTCCTCGAAGCGGCGATGGACGTCTACCCCGGGGCGCGCCGGGTGCTGCTGACCGCGTACGCGGACACCGGCGCGGCGATCGACGCGATCAACGTCGTGGACCTGGACCACTACCTGCTCAAACCGTGGAACCCGCCGGAGGAGAAGCTCTACCCGGTCCTGGACGACCTGCTCCAGGCGTGGCACGCGAGCGATCACCGGCCGGTGCCGAGCACCAAGGTGGTGGGCCACCGCTGGTCGGCGCGCTCGTCGGACGTGCGGGAGTTCCTGGCCCGCAACCAGGTGCCGTACCGCTGGTACTCGGCCGAGGAGCCGGAGGGGCGGCGGCTGCTCGCGGCGGCCGGGGCGGACGGCCGGCGGCTGCCGCTGGTGATCACCCCGGACGGCTCGGCGCTGGTCGAGCCGGAGGCCCCGGAGCTGGCGGCCCGGGTGGGCCTGGCGACGACGCCGACGGCCGACTTCTACGACCTGGTGGTGATCGGCGGCGGCCCCGCCGGGCTCGGGGCGGCCGTGTACGGCGCCTCGGAGGGGCTGCGGACCGTGCTGGTGGAGCGCTCGGCGACGGGCGGGCAGGCCGGGCAGAGTTCCCGGATCGAGAACTACCTCGGCTTCCCGGACGGTGTCTCCGGCGCCCAGCTCACCGACCGGGCGCGGCGGCAGGCGGCCCGGTTCGGCGCCGAGATCCTGACCACGCGCGAGGTGACGGGACTTGAGGTCTGCGGGGCCGCGCGGATCGTGCGGTTCGCGGACGGCTCGACGGTCGGCGCGCACAGCGTGATCCTGGCGACCGGGGTGCAGTACCGGCGGCTGGCGGCCGAGGGGTGCGCGGAGCTGACCGGCTGCGGGGTGTTCTACGGCTCCGCGCTGACCGAGGCGGCCTCCTGCCAGGACCAGGACGTGTACATCGTGGGCGGCGCCAACTCGGCGGGCCAGGCGGCGATGTTCCTCTCCCGGGTCGCCAAGTCGGTGACGTTGCTGGTGCGCGGCGCCGATCTGTCGGCGTCGATGTCGCACTATCTGGTCCAGCAGATCGGGGAGGCCCCCAACATCTCGGTGCGCGGCCATACGGAGGTCGTGGGCGCGCACGGCGACGGCCGTCTGGAGCGGCTGACGCTGCGCGACGCCGAGACCGGTGAGACCGAACAGACCGACGCCCAGTGGCTGTTCGTGTTCATCGGCGCCGCCCCGCTGACCGGCTGGCTGGACGGGACCGTGCTGCGCGACGCACGCGGTTTCGTCCTCGCGGGTCCGGACCTGACCCCCGACGGGACGCCGCCGGCCGGCTGGGAGCTGGACCGACCGCCGTACCACCTGGAGACCAATGTGCCGGGCGTGTTCGTGGCGGGCGACGTGCGCGCCGAGTCGGCCAAGCGGGTCGCGTCCGCCGTGGGAGAGGGAGCGATGGCCGTGATGCTCGTCCACCGGTATCTGGAGCAGTCGTGAGCGGGCACCCGCTGCCGTGCAGCCCCCAAGAGATCGGCACCCTGTTCCTGTTCGACCGGCTGACGCCCGCGCAGCTCGGGCGGCTGTGCGCCGAGGGCCGGGTGGAGCTGTTCGAGCCGGGCCCGGTGTACGCCGAGGGCGAGCCCGCGACCTGCTTCTACGTGCTGATCGAGGGCACGGTGGTGCTGTCCCGGCGGGTCGGCGCCGAGGACAGGGAGGTGACCCGGACCGCGCAGCGCGGGGTGTACGCGGGCGCCATGCAGGCATATCTCGGAGACCGGGTGCGGCAGGTCTACAACAACTCGATGCGGGTGACCGAGCCGAGCCGTTTCTTCGTGCTGCCCGCCGAGACCTTCGCGGCCGTGATGCACGAGTGGTTCCCGATGGCGACGCATCTGCTGGAGGGGCTGTTCTTCGGCTCGAAGAGCGCCCAGGCGCTGGTGGCCCGGCGGGAGCGGCTGCTCGCGCTCGGCTCGCTCTCGGCGGGGCTGACCCATGAGCTGAACAACCCGGCCTCGGCGGCGGTGCGGGCGACCTCCACGCTGCGCGAGCGGGTGGCGAAGATGCGGCACAAGCTCGCGCTGATCGCCGAAGGCCCGCTCTCCCGCGAGACGTTGGCCCGGCTGGTGGAGGTCCAGGAGCGCACGGCGGAGCGGGTGGCGAAGGCGCCGTCGCTCGGTCCGCTGGAGGCGGCGGACCGGGAGGACGCGCTCGCCGACTGGATGGAGGACCACGGCGTCGAGCAGGCCGTGCGGTACGCGCCGACGTTCACGCAGGCGGGCCTCGACACCGACTGGCTGGAGCAGGTCGCGGCGGCGGTCGGCGAGGACGTGGTGCCCCGGGCGATGGGCTGGCTGGAGTCCACCGTCGAGACCGAGCTGCTGATGAACGAGATCGAGGACTCCACCGCCCGCGTCTCGCACCTGGTGGACGCGGCGAAGCAGTACACGCAGCTCGACCGGGCGCCGTTCCGCCCGGTGGACGTGCGCGAACTCCTGGACAGCACCCTGCTGATGCTGTCGGCGAAGGTCGGCCCGCACATCGAGGTGGTCCGGGAGTACGACGCCGCGCTGCCGCCGGTGCCCGGTTATCCGGCGGAGCTGAACCAGGTGTGGACCAACCTCGTGGACAACGCGGTCTCCGCCATGGGCGGTTCGGGACGGCTGACGGTGCGGACCGCGCGGGACGGGGACCGGGCGCTGGTGGAGATCCGCGACACCGGGCCCGGGATTCCGGCCGAGCTGCGCGAGCGCGTCTTCGATCCGTTCTTCTCCACCAAGCCGCCCGGTGAGGGCACCGGACTGGGTCTCGACATCTCGCGGCGGATCGTCGTCGACAAACACCACGGCACCCTGGAGGTCGAGTCGGTGCCCGGCGACACCCGCTTCCAGGTCTTCCTACCGTTGACCGCCGAGGCGCCCGACCGGGCGCCCGGACCGACCCCCGAGGAGGCAGCATGAGCGCCGAGGACGCGATCGACCCGAGTGTGCCGCCGAGCGGTACGGGCTGTGTGGAGTGCGAGAAGACGGGCGGCTGGTGGTTCCATCTGCGCCGCTGCGCGCGGTGCGGCCACATCGGCTGCTGCGACGACTCGCCCTCCAAGCACGCCACCGTCCACTTCCGGGCCACCGGGCATCCGGTCATCCGCAGTTACGAGCCGGGCGAGGGCTGGTTCTGGGACTACGACACGAACGAGATCTACAGCTCGGGACCCGAACTCGCGCCCCCGGAGAGCCATCCGGCCGACCAGCCGGTGCCGGGCCCGGCCGGGCGGGTTCCGGCGGACTGGGCGCAGACGCTGCGCTGACGGGCCGTCCACCCGACTCGGTGCCGGTTCAGCGGTCGCAGCGCAGCCGTGCGAGGTCGACCGCGTCGGCGAGGGCCCGCATCCCCCGGTCGTCCGGGTGGAGATGGTCGCCGCTGTCGTAATCGGGCCGCAGCCGCTCGGGGTGGCGGGGGTCGCGCAGGGCGCGGTCGAAGTCCGCGACGGCGTCGAAGACGTGGCCGGTGCGGATGCGGTGGTTGACCTCCTGGCGTACGTCCTCGGCGGCCGGGCTCCACTCCGGCCAGCCCCAAAACGGTGCGACGGTCGCGCCCGTCACGCACATCCCGGCGGCGTGCGCCCGCCGTACGACCTCGCGGTACCCGGCGATCAGGTCGGCGGCCGTGACGCCGGTGCCCGCCTTGAGGTCGTTGACGCCCTCGAAGAGGATCACGGTGCGCACGCCGGGCAACTGCAGCACGTCCCGGTCCAGGCGGCCGAGGGCGCTGGTGCCGCCGCCCTCGGAGAGGACCCGGTTGCCGGAGATCCCCTCGTCGGCGACGCCCGCGAGCGCCGTACGGGCCAGGCGTCTCGCGAGCACGTCGGGCCAGCGCAGGTCCCGGTCGGGGGTGGAGGCCCGGCCGTCGGTGATGGAGTCGCCGAGTGCGGCGACGGCGCCGGTGGCGGGGTGGTCGGGGCGTACGGAGACGGCGTCGAGGTACCACCAGGAGTCCGTGGTGCGCGTGAAGGGGGCGGCGCTCTCCTCGGCGGTGTGGTCGCCCCGGGCGGTGTACGAGGTGCGCAGGGCCAGCGCGTGCCCGGTGGCGGGTCCCGCGGCGTCCGGGGTGTGCAGGCTGACGGTGAGGAGGGCCCCGGCGGGGACGTGGCCGGGCAGCGGGTCGCTCCAGACGACGGCGCCCCGGGGGATCGTGACGGACGGACGGCCGTGGAAGGCGAGCCGCCGGTTGTCGCGCACGGCGGCGCCCCGGTCGCTCAGGCCCGCGTGGACGGCGGTCACACGCAGCGGGCGGTCCCCGAAGGCGTTGGACAGGCGGACGCGCAGTCCGCTGCCGCCGACACTGGTGCGCACGACGAGGCGGTAGCTGCGGTCGGCGCCGTCGTGGCCGAGGCGCCCGGCGCTCGCGGCCCAGGTGACGACGCCGAGGGCGTGGCCGGTGTCCCCGGTGGGGTGGGCGGCGGTAC
>NZ_WWIR01000475.1 GCF_009863025.1 Streptomyces sp. SID4985
AGATGGCCTCCGGCACCCGCCGCGACGTGGCCGCGCTCATGCGGGCGGTGCCCGGTCTGCTCGCCAAGGACGGCTTCGAGGGCGTCCAGGTGGCCGCGCTGCCCGACGGCCGCGCCATCGCCGTGAAGATCGCGGACGGTGCCGACCGCGCGCGTGTCCCCGTCGCGGCGGCGGCCCTGGCCCGCGCCGGGGTCGACTCCGCCCTGCTCACCGCCTTCGAGGGCCAGGCGCTCCTCGGCGGCGGCCGCCCGGTGGGCAGCGTCCGTACCGTTCCCGCGCTGTCCCCGGACTCGCTGACGTCCTGCGCGTGACGAGCGGGGGTGTGGGGCCTGGTTGACGGGTGAGCGGCTGACGGCTGAGCGGCCCACGGGGGAGTGGCCCACGGTGGAGCGGCCGACGCGGGACCGGCCCGACGGAGGAGTGTCCGGCGGACGGGTGTCCGGTGGGGACGCGTCGGCCGGTCAGACGTCCTTGGAGCGGGTCGTCCCCTTCGACCGCAGGATCAGTGCCACCAGCGCCGCGCCCAGCACCGAGATGCCCGCGACCGTGGCGGTTTCCGTCCAGTCCGTGTCGTCGGGCGGTGTTGGGCCGGTGGCTGCCGCGACCGGCACGGCGGAGTGCACCGGTTTTGGAGCGGGCGCGGTGCGCAGGCCGTCCAGGGAGCCGACCGGGTCCACGTGGCCGGCCGCCGCGAACCCCCAGTCGAGCAGGGACCGCGCCTCCTCGTAGACGGCGAGGCCGTCGCCCTCCTGAGGGTTCATCACCGTCACCACGAGGGTGTGGCCGCCCCGGCGCGCGGCGGCGACCAGGGTGTTGCCCGCGTTGCTGGTGTAGCCGTTCTTGATGCCGATCAGCCCCGGATAGCGGGCCACTCCGTCCTCGCCGGTCAGCAGCCGGTTGGTGTTCTCGATGCCGAACGGCAGGCCGTCCCCGGGGAACTCGGCCTGCGCGGTGGAGCAGTAGCGGGCGAACTCGGGGTTGCGCAGCCCCTCCCGGCCGAAGATCGCGAGGTCGAACGCCGAGGACACCTGGCCCGGCGCGTCGTAGCCGTCGGGGGAGACCACATGGGTGTCCAGGGCGCCCAGCGCGTGTGCCTTGGTCTGCATCCGGTTCACGGTGCGCGGTACCCCCCCGTCCAGTGCGGCGAGTACATGGACGGCGTCGTTGCCGGAGCTGAGGAACACCCCGCGCCACAGGTCGGACACCTGATAGGTGTGGCCCTCCTCCACACCGACCAGGCTGCTGCCCTCGCCGACGTCGGCCAGTTCCTCGTAGCGGACGGTGTGCTTCTCCGCCGCGGGCAGCGTCGGCAGGACGGTGAGCGCGAACAGTGTCTTCAGGGTGCTCGCCGGGGGCAGCTTGCGGTGGGCGCCGTCCGCCGCCAGGACCTCGCCGGTACCGGCGTCGGCGATCAGCCAGGACAGCGCCGAGAGCTCCGGCAGCGCGGGCGCGCCGCGCAGGGGCCGCACCTGGGGGCCGGAGCCGTAGAGCAGGGACGGCTGGGGGACGGCCGCTCGGGGCGCCGGGGGTGCGGGTTCCCCCGCGCCGTGTCCGATGGCGGAGGCGGCGGGCGCGAGGGCCAGCACCCCCGCCGCACACAGGGAACAGAGGGACACGGTCGCCCGACGAGAGAATCCGGTGCTCATATGATCAACGTAGGAACGAGAGGGGGGTGCGGCGAGCCACCCGCGCCGGACGGCTTAGTGGAGCAACCCGGATGCCGCATGCGGGAACCCGCCCGGCCCAGCCGGCACCCCGGACCGGCCTCCCGGCGGGCGTACGCCGTCAGGGGCCCGCGCCGGACGTCCCCGGACCGTAACGATCCCGGACGTACGGGGACTTGACGCGCCCACTCCGCACTACCGTGACGACATGTCCACGCCACCGCAGCCATCGCAGCCTCCTCAGCCGCCCGGGCAGCCTGGACCGACTCCCCAGCCGCCCGCTCAGCCCGGACCGCAGCCCGGACCGGCTCCGGTGCAGCCCGGTTCGCCCGCGCCGCAGCCCTCGGTCCCGCCGCAGCCGACGGCCTACTCCTACCCGAACCCGCAGTCGCCCCCGCAGGCCAACCCCTACG
>NZ_WWIR01000476.1 GCF_009863025.1 Streptomyces sp. SID4985
TGCGGCTCCGCCGCGTGGGCGCGACAAGCCACAACGCACCCGCACCCGAAAACTCACCGCAGCACACTCCCCACAAGCCGCGCAGCGCCCCGCACCCGGGGATGATCAACCCGCCGCGCAACGCGTCGTAGAAGACGCGCCGCCCCCACCGGACGCCACCGCACCTGCAACCGCCCGGCCCCCCGCCCCTCCGGCTCCACGACCACCTCGTGCGGCGCCGTACCCGACCGGTACTCCACCCGGGCCGTCAGCGCAGGGAACTCCAGCGGAGCAAGCAGCACCCCCTCATGGCTCAGCCCCTGTTGCTGAAGCCGGATCACCGGATGCCGCGTCCCCGCGAACCCCTGCAACGGCAGCTGGGCCCCGCCGAGATCCACCCGGACCCGCCCCTCGAAGACACCCGGCCGCACCGGATCGAGCCGGAACGGCACCGTCATCCGCCGCTTGCCCGGCGTCAGCAGCAGCCCCGCGCGCTGCGGTCCGACGGGGAGCCGCAGCCCGGGGTCGTAGGTGCGCACGGCGAGGGTGAGTGTCGCGCCGGGGCCGGGGGTCAGCTCGGTGATCTCGTGCCGGAAGTACGCGCTGGGGAAGGGCCGGGTCTCCAGTTCCAGGTCGGACACGTCCAGCTCGCGCCGCCCCCGTACGGAGGACGGCACCGCGTCGCCCCAGTAGGTGCCCGTGCCGTCGACGGCGACCTCCCTCGGCGCCACCGGCCGCCCGAGGCCGCGCGCGGCGAGCCGCAGGTCGTCCAGGCGCCCTTCGCGCAGCAGCTCCAGGACGACCCGCTCGGGCCGGGGGAGCCGTACGAAGGCGCCGTCGGCGAGGCTGTCCAGATACGGGTTCATGATCTCCGCGAACGCCGAGAGCCACGCGGTGTCGCGGTAGGGCAGGTCGCCCGCGTACATCCGGAAGTCGTGCTTGAGGAACTTGTAGTCCTTGTCCTCGCGCAGCCCCGCCTGCCCGCTCGCCACCAGGAAGTCGTCGATCAGGCGCTGGACGTGCACCCGGTCGGCCACGTTGGAGATCTTGTGTCGCTGGTTGGAGATGGAGGCGGAGGCGGCGGCCGCGTACGGCTCGATGTACCAGGTGTAGACCGGCTCCGGGATGATCGTGAACGCCTCGGCCAGGCAGTACGCCTGCGCGGAGAAGAGCTGGTCCTCGTAGTGGATGCCCTCGGGGAAGCGCAGGTCGTGCCGGTCGAGGAAGGCGCGGGCGTACATCTTGCTGGTCGACAGGTGCTCGAAGAACAGCCGGGGGTCGGCGGCGATGCCGTCCAGGGTGCGGCGCTCGGCGACCAGGTGGGGCATCCAGGTGGTGCGCCGGCCGGTGTCCACGCGGACCCGGGTCACCGCGCCCATGGTGAAGTCGACCTCGCGCTCGCGGTGCGCGGCAAGGAGCAACTCGACGGCGCGGGGCGGGAGTTCGTCGTCGCTGTCGAGGAACATCAGATACGGGGCGCGGGCGATGTCGATGGCCCGGTTGCGCGGGGCGCTGCATCCGCCGCTGTTCTCGGGCAGCCGCAGGTAGCGGATGCGGGGGTCCTCGGCCGCGAGTCGGCGGGCCACCTCGGGGGTGTCGTCGGTGGAGTGGTCGTCGCTGATGACGATCTCGATGTTCGCGTGGGTCTGGGCGCGCAGGGAGGCCACCGCGCGGGGCAGCCGGGCCGCGTCGTTGTAGCTGATGACGGTGACCGTGACATCGGGGGTCGTCATCGCCGGGCCTCCTCGGGGGTCGGGGCGGGGGTGCGTTCCTCCAGCGGGAGCACGGCGGGCAGGGCCTCCTCGGGCTCCCCGAGGAACACCCGGCGTACGACCCGTTCGGCGGCGCGGCCGTCGTCGAACTCGCAGAACCGGCGCCGGAAGGCGGCCCGTGCCTTGGCCGCGTTCTCGTCGCGCCAGGCGCCCGAGGCGAGGATCTCGGTCAGCTCCTCCTGGGTGCGGGCGACGTGCCCCGGGGCTTCGGCCAGCAGGTCGAAGTAGACGCCGCGCGTGGTGCGGTAGGTCTCCCAGTCGTCGGCGTAGACGACGATAGGGCGGTCCAGGTTGGCGTAGTCGAACATGATCGACGAGTAGTCGGTGACCAGCGCGTCCGCCGCGAGGCACAGCTCCTCGACCGGGTCGTAGGTGGAGACGTCGATGATCCGCCCCGAGCGGCGCAGGCCGCTCAGCGGGGAGGCGGCGTCGCCGTAGAAGTAGTGGGCGCGCACCAGCAGGACGGTGTCCTCGCCGAGCCGGTCGGCCAGGGTGGCGAGGTCGAGGCGGGGGGTGAACCCGGCCTCGTAGTCGCGGTGGGTGGGGGCGTAGAGGACGGCGGTGCGGCCGGGCGGGATGCCGAGGCGTTCGCGGGCGGCGCGCACGTCGGCGGCGGTCGCGGTGTAGTAGACGTCGTTGCGCGGATAGCCGTGGTCCAGCGAGGTGTAGCGGGCCGGGTAGGCGCGCTCCCACATGCGGGTGGAGTGGCTGTTGGCGCTGACGCTGTAGTCCCAGCGGTCGATCCGGGTGAGCAGGGCGGCGAAGTCCAGGCCCTGGGCGGCGGCCGGGTGGTCGCGCTGGTCCAGGCCCATGCGCTTGAGCGGGGTGCCGTGGTGGGTCTGGAGGTGGACCGAGCCGGGCCGCTTGACCACCGCGTTGGGGAAGTTGACGTTGTTGACCAGGTACTTGGCGGTGGCCAGCGTCTCCCAGTAGCGGCGGGTGCCGGGGATCACATGGTCGGTGCCGGCGGGCAGCAGGGCCTCGTTGTCCTTGCTCACCACCCACACCGGGCGGATGTGCGGGGCGAGTTCGGCGAGCTTCGCGGCGATGGCGGCCGGGTTGCAGGAGACGCCCCGGTCCCAGTAGGCGGAGAAGACCGCCAGGTTGGGGTCGACCGGGCGGGCGAGCGCCCTGCGGTAGGAGTGGTCGCGGAGCTTGGCGCCCGCCTGGCGCTTGCGGGCGCGCACGGTCTTCCTGGCGGTGCGGCGGACGTGGTTGGCGGCCTGGAAGGCGCGGTAGCGCGTGTAGGCGCCCTCTTCGAGCAGCGCGTGCCGTACGCCCTCAAGCCCGCCGGGGCGCTGGTGGCCCTCGGGGCGCTGGTGGACGGCGGCGCGGGAGGCGCGGGCGAAGAAGGCGCGCGCGACGGGGTCGGGCATGTCCTCGCGGGCGAAGGTGCGCAGCAGGTCGCGGACCATCAGGTCGTAGAGCACCGCGCGGGCGGCGCGGCGGCCCTCGGTGAGCGGGAGCAGCGACTCGTAGCGGTCGACCAGCGCGAGCCGGGACCCGGGGGAGGGCGGGGGCAGGCTCTCCGGGCGCAGCTCCCGGTTCTCGTACGCCACCTGGTCGAGACAGGCGACGCGGCGCGCGCGGAGCAGGGCCGTATGGGCGACGTGGGCCTCGTCGTCGGCGGTCAGTTCGTCCTCGTGGGCCCGCCAGAACGCGGTGCCGATCACGCGGGTGCCGAGCAGGGGGGCCAGACGCAGCAGGCCCGGGTTCTCGTCCAGGGTGAGGACGGAGCGCCCCGCGACGGCCAGGGCGCGGCCGTCGCGGGAGGGGGCGCCGGTGGTGCGCCACGTGGTGGTGATGTGGTCGAGGAGCAGGACGTCCGCGGACTCGTCGCCCCGGTCGAGTTCGGCGGTCCGCTCGGCGACCAGCCGGGGTGTCCCGGCGGGCACACCGTCCTTGGCGTGCACGAAGTGCAGCCAGCGGCCGCGGGCCCGCGCGACCCCCGCCGCCCGGGCCGCCGCGTCGGAGGTGCCCTCGGGCAGCGGCACGGTGACGGTCTCGGGGGCGTGGCCCTCGGCGGTCTCCCGCGCCCAGTCGCCGACGGCGGCGACGATCACCTCGGCGTCCGGGAGCGGGTGGGTCGCCAGTGAGTCGAGCAGCTCGGTCAGATGCCCCTGGGTGTTCGGCCCGTAGACGATCAGGCTGAGGTGAGGCATCGGGAAAGGCTCCTTCGGCTCGTCGTCTCGGAGAGTCAACCTTTCATAACATACTGTCATCAGAGCGATGAAAGGGATAATCGCGAGCGGGGTTGACGAAGGCGTAACACGTGACACCTACCCCCTTCTTACCCCGGAAGACGGCTTTTCGGCGCCTATGGTTTCGCCGGAGCGGGCGTGGCCGCCTTCCTGTCGCCGGTGAAGGCCTCGTACTCCGCGAGCACGTCCTCGGTGGGGCCGTCCATGCGCAGTTCGCCGCGCTCCAGCCAGAGCACCCGCTCGCAGGTGTCGCGGATCGAGTTGTTGCTGTGGCTGACCAGGAAGACGGTGCCGGCCTCCTTGCGCAGCTCGCGGATGCGTTCCTCGGAGCGCTTCTGGAACTTGCGGTCGCCGGTGGCCAGGGCCTCGTCGATCAGCAGCACGTCGTGGTCCTTGGCGGCGGCGATGGAGAAGCGCAGCCGGGCGGACATGCCGGAGGAGTACGTCCGCATCGGCAGGGTGATGAAGTCGCCCTTCTCGTTGATGCCGGAGAAGTCGACGATGTCCTGGTAGCGCTCGCGGATCTGCTCGCGGGACATGCCCATCGCGAGGCCGCCGAGGTGGACGTTGCGCTCGCCGGTCAGGTCGTTCATCAGGGCCGCGTTGACGCCGAGGAGAGAGGGCTGGCCGCCCGTGTAGATGCGGCCGCTCTCCACGGGAAGCAGGCCCGCGACCGCTTTGAGCAGGGTGGACTTGCCGGAGCCGTTGGTGCCGATCAGGCCGATGGCCTCGCCCTTGTAGGCGACGAAGGACACCTTCTTGACCGCGTGGACGCGGCGCACCCCGGCGGCCGTCTCGGCCTGCTTGCGGCGCACGATGCGGTTGAGGGCGGCGGTGGCGGAGCCGCGGCCCGCGCCGGTGCCGTTGATCCGGTAGACGATGTCCACCCGGTCGGCGATGACGGTGGGGGTCTTCTCGCTCTGCGCGGAGGTCTGCTCAGCCACGGCCGTAGGTCTCCTCAGCCTTCCAGAAGTAGATGAAGCCGCCGACCCCGGCCAGCACGGCCCAGCCGGTGGCCGCCGCCCACACGTGCGGCGGGAGCTGGTTCGCGTGGAAGCTGTCGATCAGCGCGAACCGCATGAGGTCGATGTAGACGGCGGACGGGTTGGTCTCGAGCAGCAGCGTCACGACGGGCGGCAGGTGGTCGCCCTTGGTGAGCTGGTCGATGCTCCACATCACGCCGGAGACGTACATCCAGGTCCGCAGGATGAACGGCATCAGCTGGGCGATGTCCGGGGTCTTGGCGCCGAGCCGGGCCATGATCATCGCCACGCCCGTGTTGAACGTGAACTGCAGGACCAGCGCGGGCACCGCGAGCAGCCAGGACAGCGAGACCGGCACACCCGCGCACAGGAGGATGACGAGCAGCGCGGCCATGGAGAACAGCAGCTGCTGGAGCTGCTGGAGGCAGAACGAGATCGGCAGGGTGGCGCGCGGGAAGTGCAGGGCGCGGACCAGGCCGAGGTTGCCGGAGATGGCCCGGGTGCCCGCCATGATCGAGTTCTGCGTGAACGTCCACACGAACACGCCCGTGACCAGGAACGCGATGTAGTTCGAGACACCGTGCTTGGTGCCGAGCAGCACGCCGAAGATGAAGTAGTAGACCGCCGCGTTCAGCAGGGGGGTCATCACCTGCCAGACCTGGCCGAGCTTCGCCTGGCTGTACTGGGCGGTGAGCTTGGCGGTGGCGAACGCGGTGATGAAGTGGCGCCGGGCCCACAGCTGCCGGACGTAGGCCGGGACGGAGGGGCGGGCGCCGCTGACCGTGAGGCCGTACCGGGCGGCCAGGGCCGCGAGGTCGGTGTCGTCGGCCGGGGACCGGGTCGGGGGCGGTGTGTCGAGGACCTGGCTCACATCCGCTGCTTTCGCTCGGGGGGAGGGGGGTGTGCGCTCGCCCGGCCGCGCCGGGAGTGGTCGTCGCCCGGCGTTTCCGAACGCTTTTCTTTACATTCTCTTACGTCGGAACGGGACCGTATCGTCGCATCGTGAGAGTAGGGCCAATCGACGTCGCAACGCAACCGTTTCGTCGTCACGCCCTATGCTGGGCGCATGACGACCAACGCCGACGAACCCCCGGCGCGGCCGCGCCGCCGGGCTCCGGCCGGGGCCGCGGTGCTCCGGGAGGACGTGACCGAGGCCATCCGGGCGGCCGTCTTCGAGGAACTGGCCGCCGTCGGGTACGCGCGCATGTCCATCGAGGGCATCGCCCGGCGGGCCGGAGTCGGCAAGACGGCGGTGTACCGGCGCTGGCGCTCCAAGCTGCACCTGGTGCTCGACGTGGTCTCCGCGATGGCCGTCCTGGGCCTCCCGGCCCCGGACACCGGCTCCCTGGAGGGCGACCTCCGGCTCCTGTACGAGGTCACCTCGCGCGCGCTGCGCCACCCCGTGGTCTCGCAGATCATCCCCGACCTCCAGGCCGAGGCGGCCCGCAATCCCGAGATGGCCGAGGCCTTCCAGAAGGCCCTGCGGGACAGCCAGGAGAGCGTCGCCAGCCGGATTCTCGCGGCGGCGGAGGCGCGCGGCGAGGCCGGTCCGGGCATCGACCCCGACCTGGCCCTGGACCTGATCTCCGGGCCGCTGTACTGGCGCGCGGTGGTCATCCGTACGCCGAAGCTGCCCAAGGACTACCTGGCGAGCCTGGCCCGCGCCACGGCCGGGGCGCTCAAGGCGCTCTGAGGACGCGCCACGGGCCGGACGGTCAGCGCAGCAGGCGCCGCAGTCTTCCCTTCGCCACCCTTGCCGCGCCCCCCGGCCCCGTGGCCACGCGGAGCGCCAGGGCGCCGGAGTGGGTGGCGTAGGGGTGGGCCAGGAGCAGCAGGTGGTGCGGGTCGGGCAGGACGCGGCGGCGCAGGCGCGCGGAGCCGCCACGGGCGTGGGCCGTGGCCTCCCGGCTGGTGCCGTCCTTGAAGTGCAGGGTCAGGCAGAGGTCCCAGACGCCCGACCCCAGGCCGGTGAGGTCCACCGGGGCCTCGGCGGTCCACAGGCCGGGAGTCGTGGGGGCGAACGGGACCGTGGCGCGCCGCGCGGTACGGCCCGTCGCGCGGAAGCGCCACTCCGCGGTCACCGCGAGCGGCCCCGCGTCGGCGACCCTGCCGTACAGCTCGTGCAGGCGCAGCCGCAGCCGGGACCCGCGCATCCGGACCAGGAGTTCGGCGTCCACCATGACGGGGAGCGCGCTCGCCGGGCGGGTCAGCAGCGGGGCCAGACTCACCTGCGGCAGCCCGTCCGACCAGACCGGCGTGCCGTCGGCGGCGCGGGCGTACGGCGGCAGGAGGCGGGCCGGACGCGCGGCCAGCTCCCGCAGCCGGGGCAGCTCGGCGGGCTCCGGGCACGCCATGATCACCCGACCGGTCAGCGGGCCCGGTGCCGCGGGGTCCGACTCCCAGTCGGCGTCGTCGTAGCGCCCGAGGAACTCCCGGGCGTGCTCCCACCAGGCGCGCCGGTACTCCGCGTTGCGCAGGCCCAAGTCGCGGACGTACATGCGCAGTTCGTAGTCGAGGAACTTGGCCCGCGCTGCCCGCGCCAGCGTCTCCCGGCCCGCCCGCAGCAGGATCTCGTCGGCCTGGGCGCAGGCCCGGGTGCGGGAGCGCCAGTTGTCGATGCCGTCCCGGTCCAGGGAGAGCGAGAGTCGGTCGGCGGACCGGCGCACGTTCCATGTGTAGACCCGGTCCGGGACGAGCGCGACGCGCGGCGCGGCGGCCAGCACCCGCGCGGTGAAGACGTAGTCCTCGTAGAGGAAGCGGCCCTCGGGGAAGCGGATGCCGTGCTCGCGCAGGAACGCGGTCCGGTACAGCTTGTTGACGCACAGCGTGTCCTCGACCAGCCGGGGGCGCTCGTCGGGGCCCGCGAGCACGGCGGGCGCCGCGTAGAGCGCGGGGTGCCACGGGTGCTCGCGCCCCGAGGGCAGCTCCCGGCGCACGCACAGCCCGGCCGCCACCTCGGCGTCCGCGTCGACGGCGGCCCGCAGCAGCGCGTCCACCGCGCCTGCGGGGAGTATGTCGTCGCTGTCCAGGAACATCACGTACGGCAGCGTCACCGCGTCGATCCCGGTGTTGCGCGGGGTGCCGCAGCCGCCGCTGTTGGCGCTCCGGCGCACGACGCGCAGCCGGGGGTCGTGGACGGCCAGCCGCTCCAGCAGCTCGGCGCTGCCGTCCGTGGAGCAGTCGTCCACGGCGATCACCTCACCGACGGCGGGCCCCTGACGGAGCGCCGAACGCACGGCGTCGGCCACATGGGCGGCGTCGTCGTACCCGATGACGACGACGGCGACCCGGGGCGCGGGATGCGGGTCCTGCGGTGCTGGAGGCATGGGGTCCATGGGCCGGGAGCGGGAGGAATACCAGTAATACCCTGTTAAGAGATGCTCAGCGGTCGTTCCGGACAACGGTCGGAACCGGCTCGCGCTTCGGCCGGTGCCGGTGCCGGTGCCGTCGCGGGGGCGGGCGTCGGCACGG
>NZ_WWIR01000477.1 GCF_009863025.1 Streptomyces sp. SID4985
GCGCGTCCGGCCGTTTCCTGGGGCCCGTGGAGTTCATGAAGCTGCGCTCCCAGCGGTCCCCGTTCGCCGGGCACGCCGCCTACGTGCCGGACGGGGTGGGTGATGCCGACCGCAGCACCACCACCGTCACCGAGGAACACCTGCTCGGTGACGGCCGGTTCGGTGTCGCGCGATTCGCCGTGGGGCTGCGGGTGCGTGACTGCCACCATCAGGTGTCGGACAAACGTGACGGCGCACGGCCGGTGTGGTTCTACGGGCTGACGGACCGGTCCTGGGCGTGCGTCATGTTCCGCGACGGCCATCGCGAGGCCACGGTGTGGCAGTCCGGGTCCCGCAGGCTCTGGGACGAGGTCTCGGCCGCGCTCGACTGGTGGCGGGGCGCCGGTGAACCGGGGTACGAGCGGTTCGGGCTCACCGTCACCGTGTACGACCAGTGCGCTTGGCTGGACCACCCGAAGAACGCCTGGAGCCTTTGAAACCGGCCCCGCACCAGTTCCGACGCGTGCCCGCACCGTCCCGGCCGACCATGTGCACGCGGTCGTCCGGGACGGTGCGGGCTGCTCGCCGGGCGCGCCGTCCGGCGTAGAACTCAGCGTCCGGGCGCGCCGTCCCGCACGGAAGTCAGTGCCCGTGCACCCCGTTCGTCGCCTCGATCTTCTTCCACGACTTCGGCTGCACGACCACCCCGTCAACGCCTCGCGCGAGCGACACCGCCCCCGTCGCAGGCGCCGCAGGCTTCGTCGGTTCGAAGAGCCATGTGTCGAAGAGAGAGGACAGCGGCTTGCCCGAGATCTCCTCCGCGTAGCGCTGGAAGTCGGAGACCGAGGCGTTGCCGTAGGCGTGGGACGTGGGCCAGCCCTTCAGGAGGGTGAAGAAGGCGTCGTCGCCGACGGCGTGCCGCAGGGCTTCGATCGCGAGCGCGCCCCGGTCGTAGACGGCGAGGTCGAACTGGCCGTCCGCGCCGGGGTCGCCGGGCTTGACCGTCCAGAAGGGGTCGTCGGCCGGGTGGGAGGCGTAGACGTAGTCGGCGAGTTCGCGGGTGGTGCCCTCGCCCTCGTGCTCGGACCAGAGCCACTGGGCGTAGCGGGCGAAGCCCTCGTTGATCCAGATGTCCTTCCAGCCCTTGAGGGAGACGTCGTCGCCGTACCACTGGTGGGCCAGCTCGTGGACGACGACCGAGGTGTTGGAACCGGCCGCGAACTGCTTCGGGCTGTAGTAGACGCGGGTCTGGGTCTCCAGCGCGTAGCCGGTGGTGGTGTTGGGGACGTAGCCGCCCGCCGACGAGAAGGGGTACGGGCCGAAATAGCCGCTCAGCCAGTCCACCAGCTCGCCGGTGCGCTCCACGCTGGCGCGGGCGGCGCCGTCGTTGTCGCCGAGGTCCTTGCTGTAGGCGTTGATCACCGGCACCCCGCCCTCGGAGGTGGAGGTGGTGATGTCGAAGCGGCCCAGGGCCAGAGTGGCCAGATACGTCGCCTGGGGCTTGTCCTGGCGCCAGTTGTAGCGGGTCCAGCCCAGCTTCGAACTGGTCGACGTCAGCGCGCCGTTGGAGATGGCCTGGGTGCCGTCCGGGACGGCGACCGAGACGTCGTAGGTGGCCTTGTCGCTCGGGTGGTCGTTGCTCGGGAACCACCACCAGGCGGCCTCGGGCTCGTCGGCCGCGACCGCGCCGTCGGGCGTGCGGTGCCAGGTGGTGAAGCCGTACGCGCTCTTCGTCGAGGGCACCCCGCTGTAGCGGACCACGACGGTGACCTGCGTCCCCTTCGGCAGCGGGGTCTTCGGCGTGACGACCAGCTCGTGCTCGCCGGAGGAGGCGAACGTGGCCTTCACGCCGTTGACCCGCACCTCGCTCACGTCGAGCAGGAAGTCCAGGTCGAAGCTGGAGAGGTCCTGGGTGGTCTTCGCGAGAATGGTCGCGGTGCCCTCCAGCTCGTCCGTCTTCGGCTGGTACTGGAGGCGGAGGTCGTAGTGCGAGACGTCGTAGCCGCCGTTGCCGTAGGACGGGTAGTACGGGTCACCGATGCCCGGCGCGCCCGGTGTGAAGGTCGCGGCCGACGCCGGGACCGCCAGCAGGAGGGAGGCCGCGGCCAGCGCGCCCGGCGCGATGATTCTGCGGTGCACGTCAGCTCCAAGTCGTCGGTACGGAAAGTCTGTTCGGAGCCTATTGAGTCCCCGTGGCCCCGCGGGTGTCCACGGCCGCTCCTGTCACACGATCGCCATTCGGCCGACACGCCGCACCCGCGTCGAGCCGTCGCACCGCCCCCACCCGAGTGGACACGTCCTCGCCCCGAAGCGCCCTCTTCTGCACGACAGTTGACGGGGGTACCGTCCGCCCATGCCGATTCGCACGCTGTGGAGAACGCTCGCGATCCTGGCCGTCGCAGCCCTGACGGCCGTCTTCCTCGTACCGACCGCCGCCCAGGCGGCACCCCGGGAGAGCAGGCCCGTCTACTCGTACGCGCACGCCGTCCGCGAGTCGGTGTGGGTGGACACCGGCCTGGACGGGGACGGCGACGGCCGCACCGACCGCGTCGCCGCCGACATCGTCCGCCCCTCCGAAGCCGCCCGCGCGGGCCGCAAGGTGCCCGTCATCATGGACGCCAGCCCCTACTACTCCTGCTGCGGCCGCGGCAACGAGAGCCAGCTGAAGACGTACGACGCGCAGGGTCACGTCGTCCAGATGCCGCTCTTCTACGACAACTACTTCGTACCGCGCGGCTACGCCTTCGTCGGCGTCGACCTCGCCGGATCCAACCGCAGCGACGGCTGCGTGGATGTCGGCGGCCGCTCCGACATCCTTTCCGCCAAGGCCGTCGTCGACTGGCTCGGCGGCCGGGCCCGCGCCTACACCAGCCGCACCGGCGGCACACCGGTCAAGGCGAGCTGGACGACCGGCGCGACCGGCATGATCGGCAAGAGCTGGGACGCCACCATCGCCAACGGCGTCGCCGCCACCGGGGTGAAGAACCTCAAGACGATCGTGCCGATCAGCGGTATCTCCTCCTGGTACGACTACTACTTCGCCCAGGGCGCCCAGCTCTACGACGGCGGCCCCGACGAGCTGGCCGGATACGTCGACAGCGCCTCCGCCCAGGCCCACTGCGCGGCCGTGCAGAAGAAGCTCGCGGACGGCAGCCCCACGAACGGCGACTGGACCGGGCTGTGGACCGAGCGGGACTACGTCAAGGACGCGGCCAAGGTCCGCGCCAGCGTCTTCCTGGTGCACGGTATGCAGGACCTCAACGTCCGCACCAAGCACTTCGGCCAGTGGTGGGACGCGCTCGCGAAGCACGGTGTCGAGCGCAAGATCTGGCTCTCCCAGACCGGCCACGTCGACCCCTTCGACTACCGGCGCGGCGCCTGGGTCGACACCCTGCACCGCTGGTTCGACCACGAACTCCTCGGCTACGACAACGGCATCGACCGCGAGCCCATGGCCGACATCGAGCGCCACCCCGACCAGTGGGTCACCTCGGCCGTCTGGCCGCCGCGCGACACCCGGAGCACCACCCTGTACCCGGGGCGCGGCACCACCCCCGGCGTCGGCACCCTGGGCCTCGGCAGGGCCACCGGCACCGAGACGTTCACCGACGACCCGAGCCGGAGCGAGACCGACTGGGCGGCCGACCTCACGAAGTCCACGCCCGACAAGGCCGCCTTCGTCACCCCGGCGCTCACCGGCCCGCTGCGGATCTCCGGCTCCTCACAGGTCACCGTGACCGCCACACCGAGCACCGCTTCCGCCCATCTGTCCGCCGTTCTGGTCGACCTCGGCCCGGACACCATCCGCGACTACGCCGACAGCGCCGAGGGCATCACCACCCTCGCCGACCGCACCTGCTGGGGCGAGAGCACGACGGGGGACAGCGCCTGCTTCAAGGCCACGGCGGCCAAGACCGTACACGTCGACGCCACTGTCGTCAGCCGTGGCTGGGCCGACCTCGGTCATCACGCCTCGCTCGCCAAGGGCGTCCCGCTCACCCCGGGCCGCGCCTACACCATGACCCTCGACCTGGCCGCCACCGACCACGTCGTCCCGGCGGGCCACCGGCTGGCCCTGGTCGTCGCGGGCACCGACAAGGACCTCGTCGAACCGCCGTCCACCCGCCCCACTCTCACCCTCGACCTCTCCCGCACCCGGGCCCAACTCCCCCTGGAAGGTGGCCCCAAGGCCCTCGCGCGGGCCACCGCCGGAGCGCCCGCCGCACGCACCCTCACCGTCGTCGGAGCCCCGGAGTGCGTGACCGGTCACGGTGACAGGTGCACCTTGTCGCCCCGCCGGACCGTGCCCGGTTCGAGTACGTCCAGGTAGACACCGACACAGGACAGACGGCCCAAGTCGAAGACCGGAACGCGGTGTTCGCGGGCCACGGCACGCATGATGCCCGGGTCGGCCGGAAGGCCGGCCTGGGCCAGCGTGGGCACCACACAGCGGGGCGTGGCCACGGCGACCCGGAACAGGGCCTCGCCTACGCGGAGTTGACCGCCGAGCCAGGTGTCCTCGGGGAAGCCGGAGGCGTCGGGGGTGTCGATGACCAGGTTCGGCCGGAAGCGGCGCGCGTCGAAGTCGCCGCCCGGGTACACCGACCGCAGCCGCTCCAGGGACGCCGTGGTGACCAGATGGACCCGGCCGTAGTCGAAGAACGTCCCCGGCGAGACCCGCCCGGAGGTGATGGCCGCACCGGTGGCGTCCGTACGGGCCGTGTCCCGCAGCGCGTCCGGCAGCCCGCCCTCGTATTCGGGCACCGCGCGCTCCAGCGCACCGCCGCCCTGGGCCGGGTCGTCCGACACGAAGACCTCGCGGCCCAGCAGCTTGGACAGCCGGGCGTTCAACTCCGGGTCGCCGGGGGAGAGTTCCGTACCGTCCGGCAGCTCGACCGTCACCGTGTCGGACAGCGTCGCCCGACAGGTCAGCAACTGTCCCCACTTGCGCGGGTGTTTGGCGGAACCGACCGCCCCCGTCTCGTCGAGCACAGCCGCGATCCGGTCCCCGTGCAGCCCGCGTGCGGTGACCGCGACCCTGGTCAGGGACTCGCCGAGCATGGACTTCACCGGGTAGCGGCGCAACGCCGTCACAGTCGCCATGACCGGGATCATCACCGACAAGCGGTGGCGAGGTCGAGACTGCGGGACACGGCGGCGGGGATGTCGGTGACCGGGAACAGGGCGTGGCGGACGATCCGTTCGGCGTCGATGACCAGGATGAGCCGCTTGACGCGAAGGTCCTGCCCGGCGCGGAAGGTCGGCAGCCGCAGGGCGGCGGTCAGTTGGAGCCGGTCGTCGGACAGGAGGGGGAAGGGCAGTTCCTCGGCGCGGGCGAACGCGGCCTGTTCCGAAGGGGTTTGCGTGCTCACCCCGTGCAGGGCGACACCGGCCTTCTCGAACTCCGGCCAGGCCGCGCGGAATTGGCGGTTCTCCAGTGTGCAGCCCGCGCTGCCGGGGACGGTCGAGGACGCCGGGTCGGCGGGGAGTCCGGGTATGCCGGTGGCTGGGTAGGCGAACAGGACGGTCGCGCGGGCGGTGGGGGAGACCGGATCGTGGGAGGCGCCGTCCGTTCCCGGCAGGCGCACCTCTGCGGGGACGTGCTCACCGACGAGGGCGGCGACCCGCCGCGCCTCCGCGCCGTCGTCGGGCGCCTGCCCGGTGAGCGTGCCGTCGCCGAGGAGCCAGCGGTCCGCCCAGTCCTGGAGCGACACCAGGACGGGCAGCAGTCCGCGGCCCTGCTCGGTCAGCACGTACTCGTGGCGCGGCGGGCGGTCCTGGTAGCGGCGGCGCTCCAGCACGCCGTGCTCGGTCAGCGCGCGCAGCCGTTCCGTGAGGACCTTGCGGGAGACGCCCAGCTCCTCCGCGAGCCGGTCGAAGCGCACATGGCCGCGCGCGATCTCCCGCAGCACCAGCAGGCTCCACCAGTCGCCCACCACCGCGGCCGCCTGTGCGATGCCGCAGGCGTCGTCCGCCTCGCGCCGTGGCCTCATCGTCGTGGCCCCATCGTCGTAACTCCCCAGACTCCCCAGGAACGCGCCGCCGGAAGCCGTTGACAGGCCGCCGTGCGCCCATAGTAGGTTCCCTTTCGGAACCTGGTCGGTATCGAAAGGGAACCTACCGTGTCGCAGCATCTCTGGAACGCCGTGGACGACTACTTCAACGGCCTGCTGGTCGAGGAGGACGCCCCGCTGCGGGGCGCGGCGGAGGAGAGCGAGGCGGCCGGCCTTCCTCCCCACCAAGTGGCCCCGAACCAGGGAAAGTTGCTGCATCTGCTGGCCCGCATCCAGGGCGCCCGCTCGATCCTGGAGATCGGCACCCTCGGCGGCTACAGCACCATCTGGCTCGCCCGCGCCCTGCCCGAGGGCGGCCGGCTGATCACCCTGGAGGCCGACCCGCACCACGCCGAGGTCGCCGCCGCCAACATCGCCCGCGCCGAGGTCGGCCACCTGGTCGACCTGCGCGTCGGCAACGCCGTCGACACCCTGCCGGTGCTCGCGGACGAGGGCGTGGGCCCCTTCGACCTGGTCTTCATCGACGCGGACAAGCCGTCCAACCCCGAGTATCTGCGCTGGGCGCTGCGGCTCACCCGGCCCGGCAGCGTCATCATCGGCGACAATGTCGTACGGGAGGGCGCGGTGACCGACCCGGCGAGCACCGATCCCCGCGTCCAGGGGGTCCGCAGCTTCACCGAACTCATAGCGGAGCACCCGCGGTTGACCGCCACCACGCTCCAGACCGTCGGGGCCAAGGGGTACGACGGGTTCACGCTCGCGCTCGTCACCGAGTAACCGACCAGCCGACCAGCCGACCTATCGACCTACCGACCTACCGACCCTCCACGGACAGCCACTTGTCCGGTACCGAGCAGCCCGAGGCGCACATGGCCACCGTCACCCACCTGACGTACTACCCCGTCAAGGGCTGCGCCGGAGTCCCGGTGGCGGAAGCCCAGTTGACGCCCGCAGGACTCGCGCACGACCGCAGCTTCATGGTCGTCAGCGAGGAGGGCGTCTTCCGCACCCAGCGGCGCGACCCCCAACTGGCTCTGATCCAGCCCGAGATCGACCCCACCGGTGATCAACTCGCCCTCCACGCACCCGGCCACGGCACCGTGCGCACCCCCGTGAACGCGTCCGGCCCCGCCCGCCCCGTCGACCTGTTCGGCACCGCCTACCGGGGCATCGACCAGGGCGACACGGTGGCCGGCTGGCTGTCCCAGGTGCTCGGCGCGCCCAGCCGACTGGTCCGCGTACCGCCCGACCACGACCGGGTGACCGACGGCCGGACGCCGGGCACCTCCGGCTACGCCGACAGCTGCGCCCTGCACATCGTCTCCCGCGCCACCCTGGACGAACTGAACCGGAGACTGGCGGAACACGGCGCCGCCCCGCTGCCGATGAGCCGCTTCCGCCCCAACATCGTCATCGACGGCTGGGCCGGACCCCACGCCGAGGACCGCGCCCGGCTCCTCACCCTCGGCGCTGCCGAACTCGGGTACGCCAAGCTCGCCGTCCGCTGCGCCGTCACCATGGTCGACCAGGAGACCGGCGCGAGGTCGGGCCCCGAACCGCTGCGCACCCTCGCCGGATATCGCCGTGCGGCGGAGGGCGGAGTCGCGTTCGGCACGAAGTTCGCCGTGCTGCGTCCGGGCAAGGTGTCCGTGGGGGACGAGGTGGTCGTCGGCAGGTGGGGCGAGTCGGAGCTGTAGGCGGAGAGCCGGCCGACGAGGTCGTCCAGCACCGTACGAACACGTACGCCCTCGCTCGCGCGTACGGCCGTCGCCCCGTGCGGACCAAGGGAATTCCGGCCACCGTCCGAAGGTCGTCCCACGACTCCGCTCCCGGCGGGCTCTCCATCCCGGTGGCGCCGGGATACTCGCAGCATGTCTGCCGCTTACGCGACCTTCGGCCTGGTACCGGCGTTCCGCGCGGGCGGCGTGCTGCCCGACGGCGGCTATCAGATCCACCGCGACTTCACGGACTTCGTCGTGGACGGGAAACCGCTGCTGTACCGGTTCCCCGATCTGGACGCGGTGACCCCGCTCGCCTCCGACGTACCGCCCGAGGTGCTCGCCGCCCAGGTGCGAGGGCTGCTCCTTGAGAGCGAACCCCCGCTGCCCGGGGGGCGGTTCGTCGTGTACGGGTGTCCCGAGTGCGCGGATCTGGCGTGCGGGGCGCTGACCGCCGTCGTGGAGCGCGACGGCCGCGATGTCGTCTGGCGCGACTTCGCCTGGCAGGACGGCGAGCGCGCCGAGCCGGAGCGCGACGGATACGACGGCACCGGACCGTTCCGCTTCCGGGGCCCCGCCTACCGGGCCGCCCTCACCTCCCTGCTCGACCGCCCCGACGCGGCACCCGCACCCCGCCCCCACGTCCTGGTGATCGGCCCCCGCGCCGGGGTCCCCGCCCGGCTGGCCGCCGCCCTGCGCGGCACCGGCATCGGCGCCGACGTCACCCCGGAGGTGGACGACGTACCCGCGGCGGAACTGCGCCGCTACGACGCCGTGCTGTACGCCCCCGGTGTCCCCGAGGCCCAACGGGCCGCCGTCCACGCGGCGTTCACGAGATCCGGTGTCTGCGCCGCCCACGTGGACGCCCTCGCGCCGATCGTCCCCCTCCTCGTCGCCCAGACCGAGCAGGCACTCGACCGCGACCCGCTCCGCCCCCGCCGGATCACCACCCTGACCGCCGACCGCCACACCGCCGTACTCGACGTGGCCACCCCCTGCCGGGTCCGCCTCCTCGCCTACCGCCGCGACCGCCTCCACCGCGTCCACGTCCGCGAACTCCTCGACGAGGTCCTCCCCCCGGGCAGCCACCACCTCCCCCTGGACCCGAGAGCGGTGCGCGGCAACGCGTACGTGGTGGCCCGAACGACGGGGACGGTCCTGACGGCGCCGGTCGCTCCCTGACGCCTGGCCGCGCCCCACCCGGCCGGACATTAAAATCGACCCCCTGATGACTGCCACCCTCGTCGCCAAAGACCTCGCCGCCGGGCATGCCGACCGCTCCCTCTTCTCCGGGCTCGACCTCGTCGTCGCGCCCGGGGACGTGATCGGGCTGGTCGGAGCCAATGGCGCGGGCAAGTCCACGCTGCTCAAGCTCCTCGCCGGGCTCACCCGGCCCGAGGACGGTGAGCTACGGCTCTCCCCGCCCACCGCCGCCGTCGGGTACCTGCCGCAGGAGCCCGAGCGCAGGCCGGGGGAGAGCATCCGGGAGTTCCTGGGCCGCCGTACCGGCGTCGCCGAGGCGCAGCGGATCATGGACGAGGCGACCCAGGCGCTCGTGGACGGCGCGCCCGGCGCCGACGACGCCTACGCCACCAGCCTGGACCGCTGGCTGCACCTCGGCGGCGCCGACCTGGACGAGCGGGCCGAGGAGGTCGCGGTCTCGCTCGGTCTCGCCGTCGACCTCGACCGGCCGATGACCTCCCTCTCCGGCGGCCAGGCGGCCCGCGCCGGACTCGCCTCGCTGCTGCTCTCCCGCTACGACATCTTCCTGCTGGACGAGCCCACCAACGACCTCGATCTCGACGGCCTGGAGCGCCTGGAGCGCTTCGTCACCGGTCTGCGCGCGGGCACCGTCGTCGTCAGCCACGACCGCGAGTTCCTCACCCGCACGGTCACCAAGGTCCTCGAACTCGACCTCGCCCAGCGGCAGATCAACCTCTACGGCGGCGGCTACGCGGGCTACCTGGAGGAGCGCGAGGTCGCCCGCAGGCACGCCCGCGAGGACTACGAGGAGTACGCCGACAAGCGCTCCGCCCTCCAGGACCGCGCCCAGACGCAGCGCTCCTGGATGGACAAGGGCGTCAAGAACGCCCGGCGCAAGGCGGGCAACGACAACGACAAGATCGGCCGCAAGTTCCGCAGCGAGGCCAGCGAGAAGCAGGCCGCCAAGGCCCGCCAGACGCAGCGGATGATCGAGCGCCTGGAGGTCGTCGAGGAGCCCCGCAAGGAGTGGGAGCTGCGCATGGAGATCGCCTCCGCGCCCCGCTCGGGCGCGGTCGTCGCCACGCTCCGGGACGCCGAGGTACGGCGCGAGGGCTTCACCTTCGGCCCGGTCACGCTCCAGATCGACTGGGCCGACCGCATCGCGGTCACCGGCGCCAACGGCGCGGGCAAGTCCACCCTGCTCGGCGCCCTCCTCGGCCGGGTCCCGCTGGACGCCGGACACGCCGCGCTCGGCTCCGGCGTCCTGGTCGGCGAGGTGGACCAGGCACGCGGCCTCTTCCACGGCCCCGAGACCCTGCTCGACGCGTTCCAGGCGGCCGTGCCCGACACCGAACCGGCCGAGGTCCGCACCCTGCTCGCCAAGTTCGGGCTGAAGGCCGACCACGTGCTGCGCCCCGCCGCGACCCTCTCCCCGGGCGAACGCACCCGCGCCGCCCTCGCCCTCCTCCAGGGCCGGGGTGTCAACCTGCTCGTCCTCGACGAGCCGACCAACCATCTCGACCTGCCCGCCATCGAGCAGCTGGAGTCGGCCCTCGACGCCTACGACGGCACGCTCCTCCTGGTCACCCATGACCGCCGGATGCTCGACGCGGTCCAGGTGAACCGGCGCCTGGAGGTCGCCGACGGCAAGGTCACCGAGCGCTAGACAGGCCGTACGGCCCTCACCGGGTCACGGGGCCGGGCGGCGCACACACCGCCCGGCACCAAAGACACCTCAGCGGCGCTTGTCGCCCGGGTTCAGCAGCCCCGCGCGCCGCAGCGCGTCCGCCATGGCGCTGTTGGCGGGCGCGGGCGCCTGACGGCCACCCCGGTCACCACCGCGCCCCTGCCCCTGCCGACCGCCCTGACCCTGACGGCCACCCTGGCTCTGGCCCTGGCGGCCACCCTGACCCCGCCGCTGCTGCGGCGGCCGGGAGCCGCCGCCCCGCCGGTCGTCGCCGTCCTGCCCCTGCGGGGCCGCCTCGTCGTCCAGCCGCAGCGTCAGCGCGATCCGCTTGCGCGGGATGTCCACGTCCAGGACCTTCACCTTGACGATGTCACCCGGCTTGGCCACGTCACGCGGGTCCTTGACGAAGGTCTTCGACATCGCGGACACGTGCACCAGACCGTCCTGGTGGACGCCGATGTCCACGAACGCGCCGAACGCGGCCACGTTCGTCACCACGCCCTCGAGGACCATCCCGGCGGACAGGTCGGAGATCTTCTCCACGCCCTCCTTGAAGGTGGCCGTCTTGAAGGCCGGACGCGGGTCGCGGCCCGGCTTCTCCAGCTCCTTGAGGATGTCCGTGACCGTCGGCAGACCGAAGGTGTCGTCCACGAAGTCGGCCGGGCGCAGCGAGCGCAGCGCACCGGTGTTCCCGACCAGCGAGGCGACCTCCTGGCCCGTGGTCTTCACCATCCGCCGCACCACCGGGTACGCCTCCGGGTGCACGCTGGAGGAGTCCAGCGGGTCGTCGCCGCCCCGGATGCGCAGGAAGCCCGCGCACTGCTCGTACGCCTTCGGGCCGAGCCGGGAGACCTTCTTCAGCTGGGCGCGGGAGGTGAAGGGGCCGTTCTCGTCCCGGTGCGCCACGATGTTCTCCGCGAGGGTGGCGGAGACGCCGGACACCCGCGAAAGCAGCGGCACGGACGCGGTGTTGACGTCCACACCCACGCCGTTCACACAGTCCTCGACCACCGCGTCCAGCGAGCGCGACAGCTTCACCTCGGACAGGTCGTGCTGGTACTGCCCGACGCCGATCGACTTCGGGTCGATCTTCACCAGTTCGGCCAGCGGGTCCTGGAGGCGGCGCGCGATGGAGACCGCGCCGCGCAGCGACACGTCCATGCCGGGCAGCTCGCGGGAGGCGTACTCCGACGCCGAGTACACCGACGCGCCCGCCTCCGACACCATGACCTTGGTGAGGTTCAACTCCGGGTGCTTGGCGATGAGTTCGGCCGCCAGCTTGTCGGTCTCCCGGGACGCGGTGCCGTTCCCGATCGCGACCAGGTCGACCGAGTGCTCCTTGGCCAGACGCGCCAGCTTGGCGATCGCCTCGTCCCACTTGTTGGCCGGGACGTGCGGGTAGATCACGTCGGTGGCGACGGCCTTGCCGGTCGCGTCCACCACGGCCACCTTCACACCCGTACGGAAACCGGGGTCCAGGCCCAGCGTGGAGCGGGTGCCGGCCGGGGCCGCGAGCAGCAGGTCGCGCAGGTTGGCGGCGAACACGTTCACCGCCTCGTCCTCGGCGGCCGTGCGCAGCCGCAGCCGCAGATCGATGCCGAGGTGCACCAGGACCCGGGTGCGCCAGGCCCAACGGACCGTGTCGCCCAGCCACTTGTCGCCCGGGCGCCCCCGGTCCGCGATGCCGAACCGCGTCGCGATGAAGCCCTCGTACGTCGACGGCCCCTCGGTCGGCTCCTCCGGCTCCAGGACGAGGTCGAGCACCTCCTCCTTCTCGCCGCGCAGCATCGCGAGGACGCGGTGCGAGGGCAGTGCGGTGAACGGCTCGGTGAAGTCGAAGTAGTCGGCGAACTTGGCGCCCGCCTCCTCCTTGCCCTCGCGCACCTTGGCCGCGAGGCGCCCGCGCGTCCACATCCGCTCGCGCAGCTCACCGATCAGGTCGGCGTCCTCCGAGAACCGCTCGGTCAGGATCGCGCGGGCGCCGTCCAGCGCGGCCTGCGCGTCCGCGACACCCTTGTCCGCGTCCACGAACGCGGCCGCGGCGGCCGCCGGGTCGACCGACGGATCGGTCAGCAGCCCCTCGGCCAGCGGTTCGAGACCCGCCTCGCGCGCGATCTGCGCCTTGGTGCGCCGCTTCGGCTTGTACGGCAGATAGATGTCCTCCAGGCGCGCCTTGGTCTCGGCGCCCCGGATGCGGGCCTCCAGCTCCTCGGTGAGCTTGCCCTGCTCGCGCACCGAGTCCAGGATCGCGGCCCGCCGGTCCTCCAGCTCCCGCAGATAGCGCAGCCGTTCCTCGATCGTGCGCAGCTGCGCGTCGTCGAGCGTCTCGGTCGCTTCCTTGCGGTAGCGGGCGATGAAGGGCACCGTCGAACCGCCGTCCAGCAGCTCCACCGCGGCCTTCACCTGCCGCTCCCGTACGCCGAGTTCCCCGGCGATCCTGCCTTCGATGGACGCTGTGAGGGGTGTCGTCACGATCCCGTACCGCCTTCTCCACTGAGGTTGCGCGGCAATTGTGGCAGGTGACACCGACATCCGGACGGCAGGGCGCTCCGGCGGCCCGTCGGCGCCGCTGCGCCCGCCGGTCAGGCGCGGCTGCCGCCCGAGGCGCCCCCGAACAGCCGGGCGAGCGCCCGGAACGGCAGGGTGACGACGGTCGCGACGGCTCCGCCGATCTGACCCAGTACGTCGGCGATGGCACGGAACACGATGGGTTCTCCCTTCTCAGGGGTCTCACGGGCTTCCGGACAAGGCGTCCGGGCCGCTCCGGGTACCCCGTGGGTCGCCGTCCATGCCCCGCGCCCTCGCGCCTGGCGCCTCACCCCCCGGTCACTCCGGCGCGGGCACGCTCCAGGTGAAGCGGGCCGTCCGCCGCTCCAGGAACGCGGTGACGCCCTCGGCGGTGTCGGACGCGGCGCGGGCCTGCTCCGCCCAGTGGGCGTCGCGGTCGGTGCGGCCGTCCGCGAACTCCTTCGCCGCCGCCTGGGTGAGCCGGGAGCGGGACACCAGCATCCCGGTCAGCCCGTCCACCCGCTTGTCCAGCTCCCCGGCGGGCAGCACCTCGTCCACCAGCCCGGTGCGCAGGGCCCGTTCCGTATCGATCAACTCGCCCGAGAACAACAGGTACTTGGCGGTCGCCGGGCCCACCAGTGACACCAGGCGCCGGGTGGAGGAGGCGGGGTAGACGATGCCGAGCCGCGCCGGGGTCACCCCGAACAGCGTTCCCTCCTCCGCGAGCCGCAGATCGCAGGCCGCCGCGAGCTGGGCCCCGCCGCCCACGCAGTGCCCCCGGACGGCGGCCAGCGTCGGCTTCGGGAACGCGGCGAGGGCCTCCTCCGCCGCCACCGCGAGCCCCTGCGCCTCCTGGGCGCCCTCCCGGAGCGAGGAGATGTCGGCGCCCGCGCAGAAGGTCCCGCCCTCACCGGTCAGTACGAGTGCCCGTACGTCCGGGTCGGCGGCGAGCCGGTCGAGGAGCGGGGGCAGCGCGCGCCACATCGCGGCGGTCATGGCGTTGCGCTTGGCCGGGTTGCGGATGACGACGGTGGCGACGTGGCCGGTGACCCGGTACGACAGCTGCGGCTCCATGCGGCGGATCGTACCGACCCGGTCCGTCCCGCCGGTAAGCCCCGGGTGCGCGGTCCGAATCGACACCGAGGCCAAACCCGTACAACCCGAAGAGTTCGGGAACCGGCGTCCGGGGAACAGGAACAGTCGCCCGGACGACCAGGTCATACGCGAACGGTCGGAAACGTTCGATACCAGCTGACTTCTGTTCAGTCATCCGGTGCGGAGCCGATCATTACCAACACTCGACGTGTGGTGACAATCGAGCGCGAGGGTGGCGACCGGACGATGGACAACCACGGGCGCGGGAGCGTGCCGCGCCCAGCGGAGGAGGGCGCCCGGCCGGCGCCCGGAACACTGCCTTACGAAGGGGTCTGGAGGTTCACCGCGGCCACCGTGGACGCCTCGGTCCCGCAGGCCCGGCACGCGGTACGCGATCTGCTGCTGCGCCAGGGCGTGCCCGTCGCCGACGACGTGGCGCACGGACTGCTGCTGATCGTCTCCGAGCTGGTCACGAACGCGGTCAAGCACGCGGCGCTGCTGTCGCCGATGCTCGCCGTGGAGGTGGCCGTCGGCGCGGAGTGGGTGCGGGTGTCGGTGGAGGACAACCACCCCTACCGGCCGACCGCCCTGGAGGCGGACCACGGTCAGACCGGCGGGCGCGGTCTGCTGCTGGTGCGCGAGGTGGCGCGGGAGGCGGGGGGCGCGGTCGACGTGGAGCACACGGCGAGCGGCGGCAAGGTGATCTGGGCGGCCCTGCCGCTCAAGCCCGCGCTCCAGCGGTGAGACCGCCCCCGGACCTTCGGTCCCGTCTGGGCGTTACCAGCCCGCCGAGGGGCCGGTCAGTTCCCTGATCGCGGGGCGGGCCGCGTCCAGGACGGTCAGGAACCAGGCCGAGAACGGCTCGCGGGCGTGCCGCTCCGCGAGCTCGGCGGCGGAGACGAAGGCGGTCTCCTCGACCTCTTCGGCGTCCGGCGCCACGGTCTCCTGGACCAGGCCGACGAAGAGGTGGTTGAACTCCTGCTCCACCAGGCCCGAAGCCGGGTCCGGGTGGTTGTAGCGGACGGTGCCCGCCTCGGCCAGCAGCGACGGGGAGACACCCAGCTCCTCGTACGTCCGCCGGGCCGCCGCCGCGAAGGGGGCCTCGCCCGGGTACGGGTGGCCGCAGCAGGTGTTGGACCAGACACCGGGGGAGTGGTACTTGCCGAGCGCCCGCTGCTGGAGCAGCAACCGGCCCCGCTCGTCGAAGAGGAACACCGAGAACGCCCGGTGCAGCTGCCCCGGCGGCTGATGCGCGGCGAGTTTCTCCGCGGTGCCGATCGTCACGCCCTTCTCGTCGACGAGTTCCAGCAGAATCGGCTGTGTGGTACCGCTCGACGAGCTGTGCGTCTCGGTGGCAGGTGTGATCGGCATACCCATCCTTCGCCTCGGTCTTGGCACCCCAAGTCTGCCGTACGAATCCGGCACTCCCGGCACTTCCCGGCACGTCCGCATGTCCCGTGCCAGGTGTGGCGGAAGCGGGGCCCGGAAGCACATCGTGCCCGGCGCCCGTCGCGGGGAACCTCGCGAAGCCCTCGCACACGGGTGCGCACCGTCAACGTACGCCACCCGGGGTCGGCGGCAGGGCAGGGCCCCTGGGGCCCGGCACGCGGTGAGTGGCAGAGCCGGACCTTGTGCCCGCGGTGAGTGGCGGAGCGGATCTCGTGCCCGCCGTCAGTGGCGGAGCGGACCTCATGCCCGCCGTCAGTGACAGAGCCGGGCCTCGTGCTCGGCGTGGCCGCCGGGCTCCAGCTGGAAGGTGCAGTGCTCCACGTCGAAGTGGTCGCCGAGGCAGCCCTGGAGTTCGTGCAGCATCTTCTCGTGGCCGATGGCGTTCAGCACCTCCGTGCTGACCACGACGTGCGCGGAGAGCACCGGCAGGCCCGAGGTGATGGTCCAGGCGTGCAGATCGTGCACGTCCTCCACGCCGTCCAGCTCCAGGATGTGCGTGCGCACCTCGGCCATGTCCACGTTCTTCGGTGCCGCTTCCAGGAGCACGTCCAGCGTCTCGCGCAGCAGCTTGACCGTCCTCGGCACGATCATCAGACCGATCACCAGCGAGGCGATCGGGTCGGCCGCCTGCCAGCCGGTGGCCAGGATGACGGCCGCCGAGATGATCACCGCGACCGAGCCGAGCGCGTCGGCGGCGACCTCCAGGAAGGCGCCGCGCACATTGAGACTGTCCTTCTGCCCGCCCATGAGCAGCAGGAGCGAGACGGAGTTCGCGAACAGACCGATCGCACCGAAGACGATCATCAGTCCGCCCTGGGTCTCCGCGGGCCTGAAGAACCGCTCCACCGCCTCGATGAGGACGTAACCGCCGACCCCGAGCAGCAGCAGACAGTTGGCGAGGGCCGCCAGGATCTCGGCGCGGGCGTAACCGAAGGTGCGGTTCGCGCTCGGCGGCCGGGCCGCGAAGTGGATGGCGAGCAGCGCCATGATCAGTCCGACCGCGTCGGTCGCCATGTGGGCCGCGTCCGCGATCAGCGCGAGGGAGTCCGCCAGCAGCCCGCCGACGATCTCCACCACCATGATCGTGAGCGTGATCCCCAGCGCCGCCCGCAGCCGCCCCCGATAGGCGGCCGCGGCCGTCCCCGTGGGCGCGTGACTGTGCCCATGGCCGTGGTCGTGCCCTGCCCCCATGCTGAAGACCGCCCTTCCGTACTGGCCACCGGCTCACAGTGAACAACGCCCGACACCCCTTGGGCAACGCGGCACTGAACACCGTTGTCATATGCTCTGACCTGCGGAAACGATCCGCAGGTCAGAGAGGTGCGGGTGGCCGGGGCGCTTCACCCGTGGTGCCGCCGCCACCCCTCCCACGCCGACGCCACCATCTCCCGTACGTCCCGCCGCGCCTGCCAGCCCAGTTCCGTGTGGGCGCGGGACGCGGAGGCGACCGCGCGGGGGGCGTCGCCGGGGCGGCGGGGTTCGACGAGGGGTGGGCGGGTGTCGCCGGTGACCTCGGCGATCACGGTGATCAGTTCGCGGACCGAGACGCCCTCGCCTCTGCCGATGTTCAGGGTGAGGTCACCGGTGAAGTCGCCGTCGGACAGCCGTCGCGCCGCCGCGAGGTGGGCGTCGGCGAGGTCGGCGACGTGGATGTAGTCGCGGACGCAGGTGCCGTCCGGGGTCGGATAGTCGTCGCCGAAGATCCGGGGCGCCTCGCCGCGGGTGAGGCGGTCGAAGACCATGGGGACGATGTTGAAGACGCCGGTGTCCGACAGCTCCGGGGCGGCGGCCCCCGCCACATTGAAGTAGCGCAGGCACACCGTCGCGATGCCGTGCGCCCGGCCCGCCGCCCGTACCAGCCACTCACCGGCCAGCTTGGTCTCGCCGTAGGGGTTGACCGGTGCGCACGGGGTGTCCTCGGTGATCAGGTCCACGTCCGGGTTGCCGTACACCGCCGCAGAGGACGAGAACAGCAGGCGCCGCACCCCGCTCTCCGCCATCGCGTCCAGGAGCGTGCCGAGGCCGCCGAGGTTCTCCCGGTAGTAGCGGGTGGGCTCCGCCACCGACTCCCCGACCTGCTTGCGCGCCGCGAGATGCACCACACCGGTCACCCCGTGCTCGGCCAGCACCCGCTTCAGCAGATCACCGTCCAGCGTCGAGCCCTCGACCAGCGGCACCCCCTCGGGCAGCCGCTCCGGCACGGCGGCCGACAGGTCGTCGAGCACCACGACGCCCTCCCCGGCCCCGGCCAGCGCCCGCGCCACGTGTGCCCCGATGTATCCGGCTCCGCCGGTGATCAGCCACGTCATGGTCGTCCACCCTATGCCGACCGGGGCACACTCCGGCAGGGCCGGCGCCGTCGCCCCTCTGCCCCGCGATGCCCGGGTCTGCGCCCCGCGGTTTGTGGGGCGGCCCCCGCATCCCCGATGATGATCGCGGCATGGGCGAAGGCGCCGCCACGACGGCTCCGCGAGGGCCGGGCCGTGAACGCCCGGTGAACGACGGCTCCGGCCGATCGGATAGCCTCTGCCGACATGCCGCCCAGGGTGCCGCAGGCAGGGCGCCCCCACCACGCATCACACGAGCGACCGGCGCCGACGCGCGCCGACCCCCAGGGAGTGAGTTCGGTTGTCGACCGCCATCGTCACCGGTCAGCCGGTACCCGGATCGTCTCTCGAGGGCGATCTGCGGTCCCTCGGCTTCGAGGTGCGTGTGGCCGCCGACGCCGCCGAGACCGAGACCCTGCTCGCCGCAGTGCCGTCCGGCCACCGGATCGCCCTGGTCGACGCCCGTTTCGTCGGCCACCCGCACGCGCTGCGCCTCGCGCTGACCGACCCCCGCTACCCGCTCGCCGCCGTACCCGGCGCCGTCACCGCGCAGCCCGCCGCCCGTCAGGCGCT
>NZ_WWIR01000478.1 GCF_009863025.1 Streptomyces sp. SID4985
CCGGCACCCGGCACCCGGCACCCGGCACCCGGCACCTGACACCCGCCTAGGGCAACGCCCGGCACAGCGCCTCCAGCGCGTCCTTCCACAAGCTCTCCGGCGGTGTCCCGTACCCCACCACCAGCGCCTCCAGCGGTTCGGTGACGGCGTCGGGGTGGCGGTAGAAGGAGAGGCCGTGCAGGGCAAGTCCCTGCCAGCCCGCGGCCTGGACGACCGAGCGCTCGGTGCCGGGCGGCAGCCGCAGTACCGCGTGCAGACCGGCGGCGATGCCGGTGACGTGGACGTCGGGGGCGCGGTCGGCGACGGCGGCGGCGAGGGCGTCGCGGCGGCGCCGGTAGCGCAGCCGGGCGGCGCGGACGTGGCGGTCGTAGGCGCCGGAGGTGAGGAACTCGGCGAGGGTGAGCTGGTCCAGGACCCCGCAGGTGTCGATGCGGCCCTTGGCCGCGACCGTCTCCGCGTACAGGGCCGGGGGCAGCACCATCCAGCCCAGGCGCAGTCCGGGGGCGAGGGACTTGCTGGCGGTGCCGAAGTAGACGACCTGGTCGGGGGCGAGGTCCTGGAGGGCGCCGACGGGGCGGCGGTCGTAGCGGAACTCGCCGTCGTAGTCGTCCTCCAGGATCAGCCCGCCGGTGCGCCGGGCCCAGTCGACGACGGCCGCGCGGCGGTCGGGGTGCAGTGCGGTGCCCATGGGGAACTGGTGGGCGGGGGTGAGGAGTACGGCGCCCTCGTCGCTCAACGGACTTGTGTCCGTGCCGAGTTCGTCGTAGGGCAGCGGGGTCGTGGTGAGGCCGGCGTCGTGCAGCAGGGCGGTGTACGCGTCGAGGCCGTACGACTCGACGGCGACCGTGCGGGCGCCGCGGCCGCGCAGCACCGTGCCGAGGAGGCGCAGGGCGTGGGAGAAGCCCGCGGTGATCAGCACGTGGTCGGGGTCGGCCCGTACGCCCCGGACGCGGGCGAGGTATCCGGCGACGGCGGTGCGCAGTTCGGGGCGGCCGCGCGGGTCGCCGTAGCCGAGGGCGTCGAAGGGGGCGGTGGCCAGGGCGCGGCGGGCGGCCTGGAGCCAGGCGGTGCGGGGGAAGGCGGCGAGGTCGGGGGTGCCGGGGACGAGGCTGAGGGCGGGGCGGCCGGGCGGGCGG
>NZ_WWIR01000479.1 GCF_009863025.1 Streptomyces sp. SID4985
GGCGAGGGCGCCGGAGGCGGCGGCGAGTCCGGCGTAGGTCAGCGCCCGTGGGCCGAAGCGGAGGGCGGGGCGCTCCGCCGCCGCCGGGGACGACAGGGCCGGGAACAGGGAGGACACGCCACGCACTCCTTCATCACGGGGGACGCGCTGCGGAGGGCGCGCCACGAGAGACGCCCCACAGGGGACGACCCCACCTACCTACCCCGGCCGGACCCCTCAGACCCGCCGCGTCCGCCGCAGAACCCGCACGGCGGGCCAGGACACCAGCGCCGTGAAGCCCCACATCACGACGACCGTGATCAGCCAGTCGGTGAACCCGTACTCCGCGTCGTAGCCGAAGGCCGTGAACAGGAGGGAGACCAGCGCCGAGAGGCCGCCGAACAGGCCGAAGAGGATCAGTACGACGGTCTGGAGAGCGGTGCGCCGGACCTGCGCGGGGCGTCCGGAGCCACCGGAACCGGCGGCCGCCGGGGTCGCGGGGCTCTCCGGCCTCGGGACCTGCTGCCTCGGCGGCAGCACGACGACGGCGGCGCGCGGCACGGCCGCGTCGATGCCCGCCATGGTGGCCGGGTCGACGCCGTGGAGCGTGGGCTCGACCTCGACGACCATGCCGTCGGTGCCGATGAGCCGCCGTCCGCCGTCGGGCCAGGCGAGCATCGCGGCGCACTCCGCGTACCGGACCGTCGCCGCGCACTCCGGGCCGCTCCCGTGCGGGCCCTTCACGCTGACGCCGTCGGAGCCGACGACCAGCGCCGACCCACCCGCGCCCAGCTCGGCGAACTTCCGCCCGGTCACGGTGTACGGCGAGGTGGTGGGCGCCGCCGTGTACCCGGCCCAGTCCGCCGAGAGGCCGCCCGGCACCTGCATGAGGGCCGTCGCGGCGGCCTCCAGGGCGACCGCGTGCACCTGGTGGAGGGTGACGGCCGCCAGCTCGGCGCTCAGCTCCGCCGGGGACCGCACCGGGCGGCCCGCGAGCAGGTCCTCGGCGAGCGCGGGCAGCCGGAGCGCGGCC
>NZ_WWIR01000480.1 GCF_009863025.1 Streptomyces sp. SID4985
CCACGCCCAGCGCCACCGCGCCGATCCGGCGCCCGGTACGCACCGGGGCCGCGGGGATGCCGTCACCGGCGCCCGGCGCGCGGGCCGTCGCCCCGAACACCCGGCCCCACCGGGTCACCCGGTCCCGGCCCTCGGCGAGCAGCAGCATCAGATAACCGGCCGCCGCGAGGAGGAACCACAGCCAGTCGGCCCCGCCCCCGGACAGCCCGGCCGCCACCGAGTACAGCGCGAGGAGCGGCAGCCCGGCCGGGGCCGCCGCGCGGAAGGTCACCGCCAGCGTGTCCACCAGGAGATGCACGATCAGCACCCCGCCGATCAGCATCAGACGGATGCCGTCGGTCAACGGCGCCGGAGGCGCGTACCGGCTGACGTCGTCCGAACCCTCCCGCAGCAGCTCCGAGAAGTGCGTGAGCGCCTCCGGGCCCGGGAACAGCCCGGCCAGGGCCTGCTCCCGCGCGAAGACGAGGGTGAGCAGCAGCAGCGACACCAGAAGCTGCGCCAGCACGATCAGCGGCCGCGCCAGCGGCACCCGCCGCGCCGCCGCCCCCACGCCCGCCTGCACCCCCACGAGGAGTGCCGCCACCACCAGCCAGGCGGGGCCGTGGACCAGCGGCAGCAGGGAACACGCCGTCATCAGCGTGGCCGCCGCCGCGCACCCCGCGAGCCGCGCCCGCCCGCTCATCCCCTCGCCCTTCCGCTCGGCGTGACC
>NZ_WWIR01000481.1 GCF_009863025.1 Streptomyces sp. SID4985
GCGCGGCGACGGGTACGGGGAGCGGCCTCCGCCTCGGGGGCGGACGTCTCCTCGACAGCGGCAGCGGCAGCGGCAGGCGCCTCCACGGCGGCCGGGGCCTCGGCGGCGGTCTCGGTGGCGGGCGCGGACGAGCGGCGCGTGGCGCGACGGCGCGTACGGGGCTCCGCCTCGGCGGGGCTCTCCTCCACGGCGCTCTTCTCTACGGCCTGCTCAGCGGCCGGAGCCTCTTCGGCGGCGGCCGGAGCACCGGCGGGCGCGGAGGCGCGGCGCGTGGCACGGCGGCGTGCACGGGGAGCGGGGGCTTCGGCGACCGGCTCGGCGGCCTTCTCGTCCTCGGCGTTCTCGATGTCCGCGTTCTCGATGTCCACGCTGTCCTCGTCGTCGGCCTTCTCCTCGGCCGGAGCGGAGGCGGCGGGGGCACCGGCGGGCGCGGAGGCCCGGCGGCGGGTACGGCGCGGCGCGGGGGTCTCGGTGACCTCGGCCGGTTCAGCGGTCTCGGCCTGCGCGGCCGTCGTCTCCACCGGGACGACCGTCTCGGCGGCCCCGGCGGCGGCCGGGGCTCCGGCGGGCGCGGAGGCGCGAC
>NZ_WWIR01000482.1 GCF_009863025.1 Streptomyces sp. SID4985
CTCCCGGCTCACCGGCTCCTCCGACCTCTACCAGGCGAGCAGGCGAAGACCCCGGGCCAGCGTCAACTTCGTCACCGCGCACGACGGTTTCACCCTGCGCGACCTCGTGTCGTACAACGACAAGCACAACGAGGCCAACGGGGAGGACAACCAGGACGGCGAGAGCGTCAACCGGTCCTGGAACTGCGGGGTCGAGGGCGAGACCGACGACGACGCCGTGCTCGAACTGCGCGGCCGTCAGCAACGCAACCTGCTGGCCACGCTGTTGCTCAGCCAGGGCATACCGATGCTCGCCCACGGCGACGAACTCGGCCGCACCCAGGGCGGCAACAACAACGCCTACTGCCAGGACAACGAG
>NZ_WWIR01000483.1 GCF_009863025.1 Streptomyces sp. SID4985
GTCTCGACCGTGCCGTAGCCCCACTTGGGCAGCCAGCCGCTCTCCTCGTCGATGTGGACGACGGAGATCGCCATGTCCCGTGCCTCGCGCGGCGCGAGCAGCGACAGCAGCTGGGACTGGGTGCGGTAGGTGTCCCACAGGGACCAGTTCTGGTAGTAGGTGAAGTCCCTGGCGCGGTGGATCTTCTGGTCCCAGCCGGTGTAGCGGCCGTCGGTGTCGCTGCCGATGTTCGGAGCGAGGAACGAGCGGTACAGCGAGGAGTAGAAGGTGCGGCGCAGGGTGTC
>NZ_WWIR01000484.1 GCF_009863025.1 Streptomyces sp. SID4985
TCCTCGGTGACGGTGGTGGTGCTGCGGTCGGCTTGGCCCACCCCGTCCGGTACGTAGGCGGCGTGCCCGGCGAAGGGGGACCGCTGGGAGCGCAGCTTCATGAACTCCACGGGCCCCAGGAAACGGCCGGACGCGCGACCGCCGTCCTCGTCTCGGCGAAGCCGTACGAGGGCGTCCCCATTGCCGAAGTGCGTCCCCCAGGGCGCGAGGATGATCCCACCCTCCCTGGTGTGGCGAAGCCAATCCCCTGGGATCTCCCGGACTCCGGCTGTGACGGTGATCCGGTCGTACGGGGCTCCCGCCTCGTCGCCTTCC
>NZ_WWIR01000049.1 GCF_009863025.1 Streptomyces sp. SID4985
TCGTGGCCGCCACCGGGGCCGCCCCCGTGACCGCCGCCGCCCCAGCCACCGCCGCGAGGCGTCTCACAGGTGGCCTTGGCCAGCGTCACCGTGCCCTCGACCTCCGCGACGTTCAGCCTCAACGGGTTGACGGAGACCTTGAGTTCGAGGGCGGTGGCGGCGGCCGTGCGCGAGGTGGTGTGGCGCTGGGAGAGGTCGAGGCGGACCTCGCCGACGCCGGGGACCTTGACGATGGAAGGGCCGCCCGCCGTGAGGTTCACGTGTTTGCCGAGGACGGTGACGCCGCCGAGGACGTTCGCCCTGGCCTCCGGCCGCTCCCCCGCCTCGCAGGTGGCGCGGGCGGTGACCGTGCCGACCTCGATGAGGGAGAGCAGCGGCAGGCCGGGGACGTGCACGCGGGCGTGGACCAGCCGTACGGAGCCCTCTGCCCGCTCCGCCGTGGCGGTCGCGCGGGCCTGGGCGACCTCCGCGCGGAGCACGGAGAAGGGCCGGCCGTCGTTCACCCCGTCAAGGCGGGCCGTGAGCGCCGTGCGGTCGGCGTCGCCGGGTGCCTCGACCTCGTTGAGGGTGACCTCGAGCGGGACGTCGAGGGACTTGTGGAGCAGGGACACATCGAGCCCGGTGCGCAGGACGACGGCGGAGGCGTGGCCGTGACGGCCGGTGGCGTGCGCGGTGCCCGCGCCCAGGACCGCGGGACCTGCGGTGAGGGCGGTGACGGTCGCGACGGCGGCCAGACGGCGTGCGGGCATGCGGAAGTTGAGGCTGTTCAAGGCGGTGGGCTCCCGAGAAGGAACTTGCTTGGGACGCGTCAACTTTTACGCACTGTGGGTGAACGGGCAGCAATCCTGGGTCACTTCACTCGATCGTGGGGTTTCCGCACCTTTCTTCGATTCTCGGGGCACAGGAGTTCTCCCCTGTCCCGGCAGGTCACTGCATGACTCGCCCGTTGAGCACCACGCGACGCGGGGCGGCAAGGACTCGCACATCGGCGCGGGGATCGGACTCGTAGACGACGAGGTCGGCGGGCGCGCCCTCCTCCAGGCCGGGACGGCCGAGCCAGGCACGGGCGGCCCAGCTGGTCGCGGAGAGCGCGGCCAGGGGCGGGATGCCCGCGGTGACGAGTTCCTCGACCTCCGCCGCGACCAGACCGTGGGGCAGCGAGCCGCCCGCGTCGGTGCCGACGTACACCGCGATCCCGGCGTCATAGGCGTCGCGCACAGTGTCGTAGCGGCGTTCATGGAGGCGGCGCATATGTGCGGACCACTGGGGGAACTTGGTGTCGCCGCCCGCCGCCAGGCGCGGGAAGGTGGCGATGTTGACCAGGGTCGGGACGATCGCCACCCCGTGTTCGACGAAGAGCGGGATCAGGTCAGGGGTCAGGCCCGTGGCGTGCTCGACGCAGTCGATGCCGGACTCCACCAGGTCCCGCAGCGAACTCTCCGCGAAACAGTGCGCGGTGACGCGGGCGCCCTGCCGGTGCGCCTCGGCGATGCCCGCCGCGACCGCCTCGCGCGGCCAGCAGGGGGCCAGGTCGCCGAGGTCGCGGTCGATCCAGTCGCCGACCAGCTTGACCCAGCCGTCCCCGCGCCGGGCCTCCTGACGGACGTACGCGACGAGGTCCTCGGGCTCGATCTCGTGGGCGTAGCCCCGGATGTAGCGGCGGGTACGGGCGATGTGCCGCCCGGCGCGAATGATCTTCGGCAGGTCGTCGCGCTCGTCGGTCCAGCGGGTGTCCGAGGGCGAACCGGCGTCGCGGATCAGCAGCGTTCCGGTCTCCCGGTCGGTCAGCGCCTGCTTCTCGGCGGTCTCCGCGTCCACGGGACCCTCCGCGCCGAGCCCCACATGGCAGTGCGCGTCGACCAGGCCGGGCAGCGCCCACCCCGACACGGTCGTCACGTCCCCGGCGCCCACGGGACGGTCGTAGGTGACCCGCCCCCCGACCACCCACAGCTCGTCCCGGACGTCCTCGGGCCCCACGAGCACCCGTCCCTTGACGTGCAGCACCGCCTGATCGCTCATGTACGGCACCTTAAACCGCCTTCCCGGCGGCGCGGCAGGTCCGGTAACGTCCTCCCCCGTGAACACCGGACCGGCCCCGACGGGCCACTCACGGACAGGCGACCCGGTGGGTAGCTGATCGCCACATGGGTGCGCCGCACATGCGCCGCCCTCGCCAGGCATCCCCGCCACCCGTCCCGCGGACCTCCCCGCGCCCGAGCACCGAGCATCCCTTTTCTCCGTGCCGGACCACAGCGAGGTCAGCCGTATGACAGTCACGTTCAACCACACCATCATCGCCGCCAAGGACAGGGACGAGTCCGCGCGGTTCTTCCGGGAGCTGCTGGAGCTTCCCGCAGCGCCGTCCTGGGGGCCGTTCCGCAACATCCAGCTCACCGACGGGGTGCTGCTCCAGTTCGCGGAGCCGCCGGTGGAGATCCAGATGCAGCACTACGCGTTCCTGGTCGACGACGAGCTGTTCGACCGGGCGTACCGGTGGCTGTGCGAGCAGGGGGTCACGCACTGGGCCGATCCGCAGATGCGGCGCCCTGGCGAGATCAATCACGAGCACGGCGGCCGGGGCGTCTATTTCAAGGACCCCGCCGGGCACGCGATCGAGCTGATCACGCGCCCGTATCTGTAAGCGGACGCCGCATCGCGGGCGGACGCGAACCCCGTACCGTCGCGGGCGGACATGGAACGGCCGGGCACCCGCACAGGGGTGCCCGGCCGGGCCGGTGTCACATCGCGGCCGTCGCAGCCGTCGCGGCCGTCAGGAGCCGGTCTTCTCCGGACCCGCCCCCACCGGCCCGTCCGTCTCCTCCACCTCGGCCATCGCCGGGTCGAGGACGCGGGAGAGGAAGTGGCGGGTGCGTTCGTTGCGGGGGTTGCCGATGACCTGCTCGGGGGTGCCCTCCTCGACGATGACGCCGCCGTCCATGAAGACGACGCGGTCGGCGACCTCGCGGGCGAAGGTCATCTCGTGGGTGACGACCATCATGGTCATGCCCTCCTCGGCGAGCCCGCGCATGACCGCGAGCACGTCGCCGACCAGCTCGGGGTCGAGCGCGGAGGTCGGCTCGTCGAAGAGCATCACCTCGGGGCCCATGGCGAGCGCGCGGGCGATGGCCACGCGCTGCTGCTGGCCGCCGGAGAGGGCGCCCGGGTGGGCGTCGGCCTTCTCCGCGAGGCCGACGCGGGCCAGGTTCTCGGCGGCGATCCGCGCGGCCGTCGCCTTGTCCCGCCCGAGGACCCGGCGCTGGGGCAGCGTGAGGTTCTCGGTGACGCTCAGGTGCGGGAAGAGGTTGAACTGCTGGAAGACCATGCCGATACGGCGGCGTACGGCGTCGAGGTCGACGTCCGGGTCGGTCAGCTCGGTGCCGCCGACGAAGACCTTGCCCTCGCTCGGCTCTTCGAGCAGGTTGACGCAGCGCAGCAACGTGGACTTGCCGGAGCCGGAGGGCCCGATGACACAGACCACCTCGCCCTGGCCGATCTCCAGGTCGACGCCGCGCAGGACGTGGTTGTCACCGAAGGACTTGTGCAGCCCCTCGATACGGATCTCGGGGGTGCTCACCGGATCGCCTCCTGGGACCTGGACTCCATGCGCCGCACGATGAAGCCGAGCGGGACCGTGACCAGCAGATAGCACAGGCCGGCCACCAGGATCGGCGTGGAGTTGGCGGTGGTACTGGCCAAGTCGTTGCCGAACTTGGACAGTTCGCGCTCCTCCAGGGTGACGCCGAGGAACAGCACCAGCGAGGAGTCCTTGAAGAGCAGGACGAGTTCGTTGGTCAGCGGCGGCAGGATGATGCGGAACGCCTGCGGGATGATGATCGAGATCATGGCCCGCGCGGGCGAGAAGCCCAGCGAACGGGCCGCCTCCATCTGCCCCTTGGGCACGGCCTGGATGCCCGCGCGGATCGTCTCGGCCATGTAGGCGGCGGAGACGAGTCCGAGCGCGACGGCCACCTTGCCGTACGTGCCGCCCGGGTACTGGATGTTCGGGAAGGCCAGCGGTACGCCGACGCCGACGAAGATGAAGATCAGCAGGGCGGGCAGGCCGCGGAAGATCTCGATGTAGATCCCGGCGACCCAGCGGTAGGGCGCCACCGAGGACAGCCGCATCAGGGCGATGACGATGCCGAGACCGAGTCCGACGACGAAGCCGGACAGGGTGTAGAGCACGGTGTTCTTGAGCGCCAGGGTGATGACGTCCGGGAACATCTGCTCGGCGATGGGCAGTTGCAGGAACTGGTTCTGCAGCCGCCCCCAGTCCGCCGAGAACGCGAAGGCGAGTACGGCGGCGACGAAGACGGCGTACTGCGCGCCGCGCGAGACCCGCCGGCGCTGGCGGCGGGTCAGGCCCTGCTTCTTCGGTTGGATACGGGTGTCCGTGTCGGTCATGGAGTCAGCGGGATTCAGGAGGAGGGCGTCGCGGCCGGGGAGGCGGCCGAGGCGTCGTACGGGCCGATCCACTTCTCGTAGATCTTCTTGTAGGTGCCGTCGGACTTGGCCTTGGCGAGCTGCTCGTTGATCGCGGTGAGCAGGGCGGTGTTGCCCTTCTTCACCGTGAAGCCGTACTGCTCGCCGGTCTTGAGGTTGCCGACGACCTTGAAGGCGTCGGCGTTGGCCTTGTTCTTCAGCCAGCTCTGGACCACCGGGTAGTCGACGATGATCGCCTGGACCTGGTTGGTGCGCAGGCCGTTGAGCAGCGCGTCGGAGGAGTGGAAGGAGACCGGGTCGAAGCCCTTGCTCTTCGCGTAGTCCTCACCGGTGGTCTGCGCCTGGGCGCCGAGCGCCTTGTGCTGCGCCTTGACGTCCTGGAAGGACTTCAGGCCGCTGTTCTTGCCGACCAGGACGGCCTGGGTGGCCTCGAAGTACGGGTCGGAGAAGTCGACGTTCTTCTTGCGCTCGTCGGTGATCGTCATGCCCGCCGCGGCCAGGTCGCACTGGCCGGAGTTGAGGAACGCGCCGGTCTTGAAGTTCTCGAACGGCGTGTCGAGGATCTCCTGCTTGACGCCCAGGTCCTTGGCGGCCAGGTCGATCAGGGAGACGTCGAAGCCCTGCACCTTGCCGTCGATCACCGACTGGAACGGCGGGTACGGCAGATGGGTGCAGACGGTCAGCTGACCGGCCTTGACGAGGTGGACCCCCTTGACGGTGGTCTTGCCGCTCCCACCGCCGTTCGACGAGGAGCAGCCCGCGACGAGCGCGATCGCGGCCGCAGCGGTGGCGGCGGCCAGAAGACGGGTCCGGCGCCCGAGGAGCGTTTTCATGGGGGGATCTCCCTGTGGGGGAACTGTAGGTTCTGATTATAAGGAGAGGTTTGGGTCTCTCAAATCAAACCGATGGCCTTTGAGCCGTTCGGCCTGAGAAGTCGCCGGTCAAAGGGGCATGGAGGCCGCGAGTTACCCTCGTCACCGTCGGCCTCCGGCCGGCCCCGTGGACCTCGTGAGCGAAGAGAGCACCCCCGTGACCCACCCCCTCCTCGACCTGCCCCCGCTGACCGCCGCGCGGTTCGCCGCCATCGAGGACCAGGTGGCCGGGCTGCTGGAGACCCGGCAGGACGTGCTGATCACCCAGGGCGAGGCGCTGCTGCCGCTGGAGGGCGCGATCCGCGCCGCCGCGGGTCCCGGCACGGTCGCACTGAACGTGATCACGGGTCCGTACGGGCAGACCTTCGGCAACTGGCTGCGCGACAGCGGTGCCACCGTGCACGATCTCGCGGTCCCCTTCGACGCGGCCGTCACCGCCGAGCAGATCCGGGAGGCGTTCGCCGAGCACCCGGAGATCGACTTCGTGTCCCTGGTGCACGCCGAGGCGGCGACCGGCAACACCAACCCGGTCGCCGAGATCGGCGAGGTCGTACGCGAGCACGGCGCCCTCTTCTATCTGGACGCGGTCGCCTCGGTCGGCGCGGAGCCGGTGCTGCCGGACGCGTGGGGCGTGGACCTGTGTGTGATCGGGGCGCAGAAGGCGATGGGCGGCCCGGCCGGGGTGTCCGCGATCTCGGTGAGCGAGCGCGCCTGGGCCCGGATGGCCGCCAACCCGCACGCCCCGCGCCGCTCCTACCTCTCCCTGCTGGACTGGAAGGAGCGCTGGATCGACGCGGGCCGCGCGGTGCTGCCGCACGCCCCGGCGCAGCTGGAGATGCTGGCCCTGGAGGCGTGCCTGGAGCGCATCGAGGCGGACGGCGCGGAGACGGTCATGGCCCGG
>NZ_WWIR01000485.1 GCF_009863025.1 Streptomyces sp. SID4985
GTTCGGCGGCGTCCTACTCTCCCACAGGGTCCCCCCTGCAGTACCATCGGCGCTGTGAGGCTTAGCTTCCGGGTTCGGAATGTAACCGGGCGTTTCCCTCACGCTATGACCACCGAAACACTATGAAACTGTTTCAGCCAGACCATGTGTGGCACATGGCGGTGTTCGTGGTTTCAGAACCAACACAGTGGACGCGAGCAACTGAGGACAAGCCCTCGGCCTATTAGTACCAGTCAACTCCACCCGTTACCGGGCTTCCATATCTGGCCTATCAACCCAGTCGTCTACTGGGAGCCTTACCCTCTCAAGGAGGTGGGAATACTCATCTCGAAGCAGGCTTCCCGCTTAGATGCTTTCAGCGGTTATCCCTCCCGAACGTAGCCAACCAGCCATGCCCTTGGCAGGACAACTGGCACACCAGAGGTTCGTCCGTCCCGGTCCTCTCGTACTAGGGACAGCCCTTCTCAATATTCCTACGCGCACAGCGGATAGGGACCGAACTGTCTCACGACGTTCTAAACCCAGCTCGCGTACCGCTTTAATGGGCGAACAGCCCAACCCTTGGGACCGACTCCAGCCCCAGGATGCGACGAGCCGACATCGAGGTGCCAAACCATCCCGTCGATATGGACTCTTGGGGAAGATCAGCCTGTTATCCCCGGGGTACCTTTTATCCGTTGAGCGACGGCGCTTCCACAAGCCACCGCCGGATCACTAGTCCCGACTTTCGTCCCTGCTCGACCCGTCGGTCTCACAGTCAAGCTCCCTTGTGCACTTACACTCAACACCTGATTGCCAACCAGGCTGAGGGAACCTTTGGGCGCCTCCGTTACTCTTTAGGAGGCAACCGCCCCAGTTAAACTACCCATCAGACACTGTCCCTGATCCGGATCACGGACCGAGGTTAGACATCCAGCACGACCAGACTGGTATTTCAACGACGACTCCCACGACACTGGCGTGCCGCTTTCAAAGTCTCCCAGCTATCCTACACAAGCCGAACCGAACACCAATATCAAACTGTAGTAAAGGTCCCGGGGTCTTTCCGTCCTGCTGCGCGAAACGAGCATCTTTACTCGTAGTGCAATTTCACCGGGCCTATGGTTGAGACAGTCGAGAAGTCGTTACGCCATTCGTGCAGGTCGGAACTTACCCGACAAGGAATTTCGCTACCTTAGGATGGTTATAGTTACCACCGCCGTTTACTGGCGCTTAAGTTCTCAGCTTCGCCCCACCGAAATGGAGCTAACCGGTCCCCTTAACGTTCCAGCACCGGGCAGGCGTCAGTCCGTATACATCGCCTTACGGCTTCGCACGGACCTGTGTTTTTAGTAAACAGTCGCTTCTCGCTGGTCTCTGCGGCCACACCCAGCTCACCGAGTAAATCGGATCACCGGACATGGCCCCCCTTCTCCCGAAGTTACGGGGGCATTTTGCCGAGTTCCTTAACCATAGTTCACCCGAACGCCTCGGTATTCTCTACCTGACCACCTGAGTCGGTTTAGGGTACGGGCCGCCATGAAACTCGCTAGAGGCTTTTCTCGACAGCATAGGATCATCCACTTCACCACAATCGGCTCGGCATCAGGTCTCAGACTATGTGCAAGGCGGATTTGCCTACCTTGCGTCCTACACCCTTACCCCGGGACTACCATCGCCCGGGCTGGACTACCTTCCTGCGTCACCCCATCACTCACCTACTGCAGATCTGGATCGTCGGCTCCACCACTTTCCTTTCCCCGAAGGGTCCGGAACGGCTTCACGGACTTAGCATCGTCTGGTTCGATGTTTGACGCTTCACAGCGGGTACCGGAATATCAACCGGTTATCCATCGACTACGCCTGTCGGCCTCGCCTTAGGTCCCGACTTACCCTGGGCAGATCAGCTTGACCCAGGAACCCTTAGTCAATCGGCGCAAACGTTTCTCACGTTTGTATCGCTACTCATGCCTGCATTCTCACTCGTGAACCGTCCACCACTGCCTTCCGGCGCGGCTTCACCCGGCACACGACGCTCCCCTACCCATCACAGCACCCGTTGGGGCTTATTGCTGCAATGACACGACTTCGGCGGTACGCTTGAGCCCCGCTACATTGTCGGCGCGGAATCACTAGACCAGTGAGCTATTACGCACTCTTTCAAGGGTGGCTGCTTCTAAGCCAACCTCCTGGTTGTCTGTGCGACTCCACATCCTTTCCCACTTAGCGTACGCTTAGGGGCCTTAGTCGATGCTCTGGGCTGTTTCCCTCTCGACCATGGAGCTTATCCCCCACAGTCTCACTGCCGTGCTCTCACTTACCGGCATTCGGAGTTTGGCTAAGGTCAGTAACCCGGTAGGGCCCATCGCCTATCCAGTGCTCTACCTCCGGCAAGAAACACACGACGCTGCACCTAAATGCATTTCGGGGAGAACCAGCTATCACGGAGTTTGATTGGCCTTTCACCCCTAACCACAGGTCATCCCCCAGGTTTTCAACCCTGGTGGGTTCGGTCCTCCACGAAGTCTTACCTCCGCTTCAACCTGCCCATGGCTAGATCACTCCGCTTCGGGTCTTGAGCGTGCTACTGAATCGCCCTGTTCGGACTCGCTTTCGCTACGGCTTCCCCACACGGGTTAACCTCGCAACACACCGCAAACTCGCAGGCTCATTCTTCAAAAGGCACGCAGTCACGAGATGCATCCGAAGATACATCCGACGCTCCCACGGCTTGTAGGCACACGGTTTCAGGTACTATTTCACTCCGCTCCCGCGGTACTTTTCACCATTCCCTCACGGTACTATCCGCTATCGGTCACCAGGGAATATTTAGGCTTAGCGGGTGGTCCCGCCAGATTCACACGGGATTTCTCGGGCCCCGTGCTACTTGGGTGTCTCTCAAACGAGCCGCTGATGTTTCGACTACGGGGGTCTTACCCTCTACGCCGGACCTTTCGCATGTCCTTCGCCTACATCAACGGTTTCTGACTCGTCCTACGGCCGGCAGACCGTAGAAGAGAGATCCCACAACCCCGTATGCGCAACCCCTGCCGGGTCTCACACGCATACGGTTTGGCCTCATCCGGTTTCGCTCGCCACTACTCCCGGAATCACGGTTGTTTTCTCTTCCTGAGGGTACTGAGATGTTTCACTTCCCCTCGTTCCCTCCACACTGCCTATGTGTTCAGCAGCGGGTGACAGCCCATGACGACTGCCGGGTTTCCCCATTCGGAAACCCCCGGATCAAAGCCTGGTTGACGGCTCCCCGGGGACTATCGTGGCCTCCCACGTCCTTCATCGGTTCCTGGTGCCAAGGCATCCACCGTGCGCCCTTAAAAACTTGGCCACAGATGCTCGCGTCCACTGTGCAGTTCTCAAACAACGACCAGCCACCCATCACCCCGAACCCTTACGGTCCGAGTGCACTGGGGCCGGCGACTGAGGAGAAGAATCAATCATTCCCTCAGACACCCAACAGCGTGCCCGGCCAGTATCCGTTCGGAGATCATGCGTTCCACGCTCCTGAGAGCAGTACTTGCAAGCCTCCGACCCGAGGTCTGGCCGAATAATCAACGTTCCACCCATGAGCAACCGTGCAAGACATTTGCTTGCAGTCGGCTATGTGCTCCTTAGAAAGGAGGTGATCCAGCCGCACCTTCCGGTACGGCTACCTTGTTACGACTTCGTCCCAATCGCCAGTCCCACCTTCGACAGCTCCCTCCCACAAGGGGTTGGGCCACCGGCTTCGGGTGTTACCGACTTTCGTGACGTGACGGGCGGTGTGTACAAGGCCCGGGAACGTATTCACCGCAGCAATGCTGATCTGCGATTACTAGCAACTCCGACTTCATGGGGTCGAGTTGCAGACCCCAATCCGAACTGAGACAGGCTTTTTGAGATTCGCTCCACCTCACGGTTTCGCAGCTCATTGTACCTGCCATTGTAGCACGTGTGCAGCCCAAGACATAAGGGGCATGATGACTTGACGTCGTCCCCACCTTCCTCCGAGTTGACCCCGGCAGTCTCCTGTGAGTCCCCATCACCCCGAAGGGCATGCTGGCAACACAGAACAAGGGTTGCGCTCGTTGCGGGACTTAACCCAACATCTCACGACACGAGCTGACGACAGCCATGCACCACCTGTACACCGACCACAAGGGGGGCACCATCTCTGATGCTTTCCGGTGTATGTCAAGCCTTGGTAAGGTTCTTCGCGTTGCGTCGAATTAAGCCACATGCTCCGCTGCTTGTGCGGGCCCCCGTCAATTCCTTTGAGTTTTAGCCTTGCGGCCGTACTCCCCAGGCGGGGAACTTAATGCGTTAGCTGCGGCACCGACGACGTGGAATGTCGCCAACACCTAGTTCCCACCGTTTACGGCGTGGACTACCAGGGTATCTAATCCTGTTCGCTCCCCACGCTTTCGCTCCTCAGCGTCAGTAATGGCCCAGAGATCCGCCTTCGCCACCGGTGTTCCTCCTGATATCTGCGCATTTCACCGCTACACCAGGAATTCCGATCTCCCCTACCACACTCTAGCTAGCCCGTATCGACTGCAGACTCGGGGTTAAGCCCCGAGCTTTCACAATCGACGTGACAAGCCGCCTACGAGCTCTTTACGCCCAATAATTCCGGACAACGCTTGCGCCCTACGTATTACCGCGGCTGCTGGCACGTAGTTAGCCGGCGCTTCTTCTGCAGGTACCGTCACTTTCGCTTCTTCCCTGCTGAAAGAGGTTTACAACCCGAAGGCCGTCATCCCTCACGCGGCGTCGCTGCATCAGGCTTTCGCCCATTGTGCAATATTCCCCACTGCTGCCTCCCGTAGGAGTCTGGGCCGTGTCTCAGTCCCAGTGTGGCCGGTCGCCCTCTCAGGCCGGCTACCCGTCGTCGCCTTGGTGAGCCATTACCTCACCAACAAGCTGATAGGCCGCGGGCTCATCCTTCACCGCCGGAGCTTTTAACCGCAGACCATGAGATCCGCAGTGTTATCCGGTATTAGACCCCGTTTCCAAGGCTTGTCCCAGAGTGAAGGGCAGATTGCCCACGTGTTACTCACCCGTTCGCCACTAATCCCCACCGAAGTGGTTCATCGTTCGACTTGCATGTGTTAAGCACGCCGCCAGCGTTCGTCCTGAGCCAGGATCAAACTCTCCGTGAATGTTTACCGGTAATCCGGTGCAACACCACGATGAGCGGAACAGTCGAGCGGAATAGGCTCGACCGTTCACAGCGTCCTCGCTGTGTTTTTTTCAAAGGAACCTCGTCCCAGCAGATGCTGGAGACGGGGTATCAACTAAATCTGGCGTTGATTTTTGGCACGCTGTTGAGTTCTCAAGGAACGGTCGCTTCCTTTGTACTCACCCTCTCGGGCTTTCCTCCGGGCTTCCCTTCGGTGTTTCCGACTCTATCAGATCGTTTCCGTTCCGATTTCCTCGGTGCTTTCCAGGTTCTCGCTTTCGCGTTTCCCTTTCCGGCG
>NZ_WWIR01000486.1 GCF_009863025.1 Streptomyces sp. SID4985
CACCACCCCACGCCGACGCGAACAACACCACACCGAGCATCGACACGGCGGCCGCCATCAACACCCAGACCAGGAAGAGATGCAGGGCCGTCAAGGCCCGTCTGTCGCTCGTCATGCCGCCGAATGCTGCCAGTTGGGGGGTTGGGGGACATGAGTACGCGTACTCATCGCGCGCGGGCGGTGGCTGGCGGCTGCTTGAGGAGCCGGAAGCCGGATTGTCGAGCCGCCAAGGGGTCAGTGGGCTGTGACCTCGGCCATCACCAACTTGGCGAGATCACCGATGTCGCCGACGTCGCCGAGCATGAACTCCTCCCGGTCCATACGCGGCCGCGTGCGCGCCGGTTCTCCCGCACCGTGGTATCCGGATCCGCATCCGCATCCGGAAACAGGGTGTCTGCGGGGGTCCGGGCCGCATGGGCACCACCCACCCGTCACAGCCGCATCAAGCGCGGCGATTCCGACCAGTGCCGGGTATCAGCTGCTGAGGTCGAACACGCCCCACGCGGTGAACGGCTCGGTCTGGACGTAGATCCTGCTTCCTCGGCCGACGACACGCCGTCGGCCGAGGGCGTGGCCATCGGGCAGGGTGAGCAGACCGACGTCTGTTGGCTCGACTGATCGTTCGGTGATGTCTCCGTGGGCGAGTCGGTCTCGCTCCTTGCCGTAGCCGCCGTAGAAGGCGACCCGCTCGCCGTGGACGGCCACCGCTTTGGCGCCCCGTACGCGGTTCGCCCACACCCTCACGGGCCGGTCGGTGCGGTCGGGGCGTATCTCGACGAGCGGGAAGTCCGTGTAGGGGCAAGCCCAGGCGGTGGTGCCCGACACGTTCAGGGCGTAGCAGTCGAAGAGACCCGGTATGGGGGCGCCGTCCGACGTCCAGGTGAGTTGGCCCGTGGCGCTCCAACGGCGGATTCCGGCTGGGTTCTCGTCGAAGTGTCCGACCCAGATCTGGCCGGACTCGTCTACGAGGAGGTGCTCGATCGCGTCCCCGACGGAGAAGGACGAGGTCTCGCGGCCGAGCGCGTCGAAGATCTGGACCTGGTTCGCGTCCTCGTGTCTGCGGGTGCGAGACGTGGCGACGACGAATCCGCCGTCGGGCAGGCGGTCAAAGTGCGGCCAACGGGCTCGCACGGCGCTCAGCTCGGTGAGTTCGACGTTGCCGTCCGGATCGACGGAAACGATCAGCGCGTCGAAGGGCAGGAGTTCGACGCCGCGCTGCGGAGCGCGTTCGGCGAGCAACCAGTGGGCGGTGCCGAAGACGTCGACGGTGCTGGTCAGGACATGGCGGTGGTGGTGTGCCCGCGGGAGGTGGGCGTAGGGCACGAGGGCGGTCTTCTGCACGGGCTGGCTCTCCTGGGTGGGCGGTCACGGCGATCGGCGCGGCGGTAGGCAGCCGGTCGGGGGCGCGCGAGCGGTGGAGAGCGGAGCGGGGCGCCTAGACGGCATGGCCCTTTCTGGTCGTCATGAGGTGATCATCGTCGACGCCCGACCTCATGACAAACCCTTTTGGCACATCACCCTCATTGATCTCAGTGTTCTTCCAGCTCGGCATCCTGAGGGCGAGTCCCGGCAACGCAACAGGTGTTGCGTTTTCGCTCGATCCTGTGGGTGCGTGCCTTCTCCGCGGAGATGGCCCAACGCTAGTGGTCCCTCCACTCGCCGTTGATGAGCTGGAGGGCGGCCGAGTAGCCCTCGCGTTGGAATCCCAGGCGTTTGACGAGGTTCAGTGAGGGAGTGTTGTCCCGCGCTTTGCTGGTTAAGCGCCCTGAGCGCACGGCTGACGTGGCGTATCGACACCTGCGGCCCTTGCCGAAGATCACCAGTGGTTCCCATCTTGGGATCCTAGTGCCGCATCAGGCAACGTTCGCCCTGCTTGTACGGTCAGGGCATGGATGCCAGCAGCCAGCCAACTCTTGATGAGATCGAAGATCGCTTCGTTGAGCTTGTCGCGGGTCGGCTGCCCAGGGACGAGGCCGATCGCTGGGCGGCGAGGTGGGTGATGGACGACGGGATCGTCTGGGACGATCTCTCCTGGTGGGCGCTGAACCGCCTCCACGGAATCGATCTCCCTGCGGGCGAGCGCGGCGGCTACCTGCACGACGACGAACAGGTACGGGCGTGGCTTGCCGAGCTGAGGAAACGCCGAGCGATGTGAAGCGGCCGCGGCGCCGTTCCCAAGTCCCGGTTGCTGCCAGGATGTGCGCGTGGCCGAACGGGTGCGGGTACGGGAGATCGATGACGACGAGGGCAGGCGGTTGCTGCGGATCATCCGCAGGGGCACGGGTTCGGTGGTGACCTGGCGGCGGGCCCAGATGGTGCTGCTGTCCGCGCAGTGCATGCCCGTGGCGAAGATCGCCCAGGTGACGTTCACCAGCCCGGACCGCGTCCGGGATGTGATCCACAACTTCAACGCCGATGGCTTCGACTCCCTCTGCCCCACGTACAAGGGCGGCCGGCCCAGAACCTTCACTCTCCCCGAACGCCGGGAGATCAAGAAGATCGCCAAGTCCAAGCCGGTCGAGCACGGCCTGCCGTTCTCGACCTGGAGCCTGGCCAAACTGGCCGACTTCCTGGTCGCCGAGGGGGTGGTCGACGACATCAGCCACGAGGGCCTTCGCATCCTGCTCCGCGAGGAGGGCGTCTCCTTTCAATGCACCCGAGGACGGCGAACCCGAAGTCGTCTTATGCCTGGACGAGTTCGGCCCGCTCAACCTCCAGCCCCACCCCGGGCGGCAATGGGCCGAGCGCGGCGGGAAGCACAAGGACCCCGACCGGGAACCCCGCCCCCGCAGGCGGGCGACCTACACCCGCCCGCACGGGGTCAGGCACCTGTTCGCCGCCTACGACCTGGCTAAGGACAAGCTCTACGGCCACATCAAGCCGAAGAAGAACCGCACGAGGTTCCTCGAGTTTCTGCCGCTACCTGCGCAGCCTCTACCCGCCCGAGGTCCGGATCGCGATCGTCCTGGACAACTTCTCTCCACACCTGACCACGAAGAAGGACTCCCGGGTCGGCGACTGGGCCGTGGCCAACAACATTGAGTTCGCCTACACACCGACCAACAGCTCCTGGCGGAGCAAGCATGCCGCCGACGAACGCCTACGCGAGGTAGTCGACAGGGCGAACGTTGCCTGATGCGGCACTACTGTAGACGGCCTGTTCAAAACGGCTTCAGCGGAATCCTCGTGGTCAGTAGCCCCGGTCGTAGAGCGCCCGCAGCCACGGTTCCCTGACGGCGGGCATCCGGGCGAGCGTGTTCCGGAACGCGTACCGGGACGGCTCGAACGGGTACCACGGGTGCGGCGGCAGCGGGTCGTCGCGCTCCGTGCCCGGTGGCAGGCCGCCGACGACCGGGAGTCGGGTCTGGTGTGGGGGGAAGGCGAGTTCGGACCAGAGCGCGGCGTCCATGGGTACCGGTACCGCTCCGGAGCTCGGCTTCCAGATGTCGCCGGTCTGAGGGTGGACCGGCACGAGCACCAGGTCGGCGGACGGCTCGCCGAACCCCGGTCCGGCCAGGTCGAGCCGCAGCGCACCCTTCCCGGCGGGCAGCAGCGTGCCGAGTGCCGGGCCGAGGAGTTTGGCGAGCGGGCCGGGGGCCACCTCGACCGGCGCGCCCTTGGCGGCCGCCACCACATGGGCGAGGGCCACACCGGCCGGGATGTCCTGGAACTTGCTCAGCCGGTGCCACAGCGCGCCGGTGGCCAGCAGCTCCGGCCAGTCCATGACGGGCCGCTCCGGCGGGCCGGGCAGCCGTACGACTGCCTGCGGGACGAGCCGGACGACCTGCCAGCATCCGCAGTCGTCCATCCTCGTTCCGACCGGCAGATCGCAGTCCACGCAGGCGAGGTTCGGGCCGTCCCGCCCGTCGATCCCCATGCAGTAGCCCTCGGCCCGCTCCAGGATCAGCCGGGTGCCGCGGGTGTCGCCGGGTGCGAGGAGGACCGTGTCCGACGGTCCGTCGGACAGCGCGCCGACCGACGCGAAGTATCCCCGTGCCGCCGCCTCGTCCGGCTCGACCTCGTCCCACTGCCGCCATGGCGGCCCGTACGGTGCGGGGTCGAGGGCGTAGGAACCGGCCTCCAGCAGTGGCGGGTGCAGTGTCTCCCAGTGGGTGTCGATCAGGTGGATCGGCAGCGCCACCCGCGACACCGCCGCCGTCAGGACCGCACCGCAGCCCGCACATCCGAACACCGCCAAGCTGTCCCCTCCCGCTGTCGAAACCTCTGCATCCCACCAGCGGGCCGACCAGGGCGCAACGGGTTTTCGGGCGCCCCCCGCCCCCGAACGCCCCACCGTCCGGCGGGTGGCGTCCGGCGCGTCCGGAGGAGGTGGCGTCCTCCGGTTCCGTCAGCCCGAGTGCCAGCGGTCGCGGCCGTCGGAGCCGGGGCCGCAGACCATGGAGGTGCCTGCCCGGGTGACGCCCCGGGCTCCTGCGGGGGAGCAGAAGGCGCCGGGGTGGACGACGGGTCCACCCCCGCCACTGCCGCCTCCGGTGGACGAGGAGCCACCGGAAGCGGCGGCCGAGGACGAGCCCCCGCTTGTAGACGAGCCCCCGCCGCTCGTGCCGGAACCTCCCGCCGCGTCAGCGGCGCCCGATCCGCCGCCACCCCCACCCGTCGTACTCCGCACCCGGTCATCGGTACGGTCCCGGTAGTCCGGAACCCCGTCGTCGTCCTTGTCCCGCAGGTACGACCCCTCCGTCCCGCACCCCGCCGTCGGGGAGGCCAGCCCGAGGGTGACCTCGGCGGTGATGTCGTCGCCCTGCGCGGGGTCCTGCTCGCACACGAGCCAGGAGTCGTGGTCACCGGCGGGCAGCGCGTCGTTCATGTAGTGCGACTCGGCCCGGATCGCGGACTCGGACACGTCGAGGTCCGTCAGCTCGGCCACGGAGGCCCGCCAGGTCCGTCCCGTCAGGTCCGGCATCACCGGCCACGGAATCCTCGCGCCGTCCTTCTCGGGGCAGGGCTCCCCGGACTTGACGGCGGCGAAGGTGACCGTCCTGGAGCCGTTCCCGGCAGGGGAGTTCTGGAAGCAGACCACCCAGCCCGACCGCACGAGGATCGAGCGGTGTTCGGCGGAGGCGTCGTGGCGGTCGGTGGTGTAACCCGCGGCGCGGGCGGCAGTCTCGGCCTGGTCGAGGGGCTTGCCGCGGTAACTCGGCGGCGGGGAGGGCTCGTTGCGCCGTTGCCGGGACGGCGGCTCGGTGCTCGGTTCGTGGGTGCGTGCCGAGGCCGGTTTGGCGTCCGTCCGGGCGGTGTCGTCGAGTTGGCCGCCCACGCCCGAGCCGATGCCCAGGAGGAAGAACGCCCCGACGCTCGCCCCGAGTTTGGCGAACCAGCGCCAGGGCGGGAGGAACCAGAGCAGGACGACGGCGGCGACCATCGCGAGGAAGCCCAGCGGGAGGCTGAACGCGCCGATGAGGGCAACTGCCGCCAGGAGGCCCAGACCTGCGGGGGTGGTCTTCCACCAGGGGCGCGCCGGAGGGGTCCGTGGGGGTGCGGGGGTGTACGGGTTCACGTGGGGCTTTCTGGGTCGCCGGATGCGGGGCGCTCCGGTTCACACAGGTGAGTCCCTTTTCGCGGATGCGCCCAAGTCGCCCCACTTTAGCGGGATGTCACCCTCTGAGTCGCCTTCATCACCTCCCGCACGTCCCTCACAACGGCCGGTCCCCCACCCCCACGCTCCCCCGCCCGCTCAGCCGGAACAGCAGCAGGATCGACGGGACGATCAGCACCGCCGCCACGCAGGCCACGCCCACGACCACCGCGAGCGTCGCGTCGGGGGCGGCGGCTTCGGTGAGGGTGAGGTGGGTGCCGAGGAGATACGGGTACTGGGCGACGCCCCAGCCCGCGACGACCAGGGCGACCGCCCCGGCGGCGATGGCGCGCACGCCGAAGGTCCTGCGGGCGCGCAGCATCGCGAGGCCGAGGACACCGCCGACCGCGGCCAGGACGACCAACGGCAGGGCGCGGCCGGTCAGATGGGCGAAGAGGCGCGGGGCGTCGGCCTGGAGGACGAAGATGCCCGCGATGCTGACCGCGCCGGTCACCGCTCCGGCGGCGAGGGCGCGATTGCGGAAGTACCGGTAGAGGGTGTGGTCTTCGCGGCGCAGCGCCTCGACCGTGAGGTAGGTGGCGGCGAGGTAGGCGCAGGCCAGGACCGCGAGGACGCCGCCGAGGATGCTGGTCGGGTTGACCCAGCTCGATACGGCGTCGCCGTTGCCGGCCGTGGGTACGCGGCCGGAGGCCAGGCCGCCCGCGATGGCGCCGAAGCAGTACGGCGTGAGGACGGAGGACAGGGCGAACGCGGCGCCGTACAGGCGTTGTTCGGGTGTGCTGATGGTCGCCTTGCGGAAGGCGAACCCAGCGCCGCGCAGGACGATGCCGAGCAGGGCGAGGACCAGGGGGATGTACAGCGTGGTGGTGATGGCGGCGAAGGCGGTGGGGAAGCCGCTCCACAGGACGACCAGGCAGTAGATCAGCCAGGTGTGGTTGGCCTCCCACACGGGGGCGAGGGAGGAGTCGATGAGGTGGCGGGGCTCGCGGCCGCGCCGGGCGCCGCCCGCGATCAGGTCCCAGAAGCCCGCGCCGAAGTCGGCGCCGCCGAGCACGGCGTAGGCGATGACGCCGATGAAGAGGAACACCGCTACCACGTCGGCCATTTACGACACCTTCCCCTCGGAGCGCTCGCTCGGGGCACCGGGTGGTGCGTCCGGCCCGTACGGCACGTGGACCGTCCCGTCGCCCTGCTTCTGCCACCGTCTCTTCATGGACAGCAGGACCCAGATGGCCGCGGTGCCCACGGCGGTGTAGAGGGCGACCACGACCCCGAAGGTGATCCACAGGTTGCCCTGGGTGGCCACCGCGTCGCGGGTGCGCAGCAGGCCGACGACGATCCAGGGCTGACGGCCGACCTCGGTGACCACCCAGCCGCTCTCCAGGCTGAGGATGGACAGCAGCCCGCAGACGGAGGCCGCGCGCAGGAACCAGCGGTCGGTCTCCAGGGTGCCGCGGCGCTTCCACCACACCCAGACGAACCAGGCGGCGACGGCCAGCATGACCATGGAGGTGCCGACCATGATGTCGAACGCCCAGTGCACGATGTTGACCTGCTCGGTGGTGGGCCGTACGGCCACGGGTACGGCGTCGAGCCCCTTGATGGTGGTCGACGGTTTGAACCCGGCGAGGATGGAGGCCACGCTCGGTACCGAGATGCCGTAGCGCACCTCGCCGTCGATCAGGAAGCCGCCCAGGGTCTCCGGGACGTGGTTGCCGGTGGTGGGGAGCAGTTCGATGGCGGCGAACTTGGCGGGCTCGTCGTCGAAGACCTCGCGGGCGATGGTGTCGCCGACGAAGATCTGCACGGGCAGCGCGGCGGCCGCGGTGACGAAGCTGATCAGGAAGCCGAGCCGCTGGTAGTGACCGCGCCGTCCCCGGAGCATCCCGACCGTGTAGACGCCCGCCACGACGAATCCGGCGACGATGTAGGCGGCGAGCAGCATGTGCCAGAACTGCCACCAGAAGGCGCCGTTGAAGAAGACCTCCGCCGGGCGGACGTCGACCACCCGCCCGTCGCGCATCGTGATGCCGCCGGGCTGGTTCATCCAGCTGTTGGCGGCGATGACGGCGGCCGCTCCGCCGACGCTGGCCAGGGCCACGGGCACGCCCGCCCAGAAGTGGGCCCAGGGGCGCATCCGGTCCCAGCCGTAGATGTAGATGGCGACGAAGATGGCCTCCAGGAAGAAGAAGAGCCCCTCGATGGCGAACGGGAAGCCGAAGGCGGCGCCGTAGTTCTTCATCAGGCCGGGCCAGAGGATGCCCAGTTCGAAGGAGAGGACGGTGCCGGTGATGGCGCCGACCGCGAAGAGCACGGCGGCGACCTTCGACCAGCGCCGGGCAAGGAGCAGGGCCGCTTCGTCGCCCTTGCGTAGTCCCCGGTAGTTGGCGATCAGCATGAGAGAGGTCAGCGCCACGCCGAAGGGGACCAGGATGATGTGGAAGCCCAGGGTGAAGGCCATCTGTTCCCGCGCGGGCAGCAGCTGATCCGGGTCCGCGGCGGCCAGGATCGCGGTGAGTCCGGCCGGGTCGACCGTGAACATGGACGGTTCCTCCTCGTGCTCGGGAGGGACTGCGGCCACCGTGGGACTTCGGCCGCCTTCCATGGATCTGTTTCACGTCGTACGCCGGGTTCGGATGCGTCCGGATATGTATCGATCTAGGCGTGTACGTCTACGTACGCGTCTAGATGTGCACCGTCGGGGCGTCGGACAGGGTGGTCCGGGCGACCAGCCCCCCGGGCAGCGGGCGGCTGCGCAGCAGGTCCGTGACGGCCTCGGTGGCGAGGGTGTGCCAGGTCGGCAGGCGGCGGAGCATGGCGTGGCCGGTGTCGGCGAGGACGACCATCCCGGCGCGGGCTCCTTCCGCGCGCGCCCGCTCGACGAAGCGGGCGGAGTCCGCTGCGGCCGTGACGCGGTCGGCGTCGCCGTGGAGGACGAGGAGACGGGCGCCGTCGAGGTGGGCGGTGGGTTCGCCGGGCGGCAGCCAGGGGGCGAGGGCGAGTACGCCGCGTACGGCGGGGTGGTCGGCGACGCGCAGCGCGGCCCGGCCGCCCATCGAGTGGCCGACGAGGACGACGGGTACGGCGCCGTGGCGGGCGGCCAGTTCGGCGAGGGCGCGGCGGACGTCGTCGGCGGCGGCGCCGTCGTTCCAGCCCCGGTGGCGGTAGCGGATCTCGCCCAGCAGGACGTGGTCCGGGGGCAGACCGGTCCCGACCGCGCGCAGCAGGGAGCGCATCCGGATCGCGGCGAGGTGCCAGGGGCGGGAGAGGGTGTGGTCCTCGGCGCGGCCGCCGTGCGCGGTGAGGACGGCGGCCCGTACGGTCTCCGGCGCGTGCCGTACGAGCAGGGCGCTCCTCGCGTCCCCGCTGTCCGTCGCCGTCCTGTCCGTCGTCATCCGCCGTGCTCCCCGCAGTCGTGATCGTCGGCCGCCGTGGGGAATCCGTAGCCGATCGCCGCACGGCTTGGCCCGGAACGGAGAACCCGGTCGATCGGGAACCAGCCCGCCGGAGACCGGCCCGTCGGAAACCGGCCCGTCGGTGACCCCGCAGGTCTGACCGCGCCGGACCGGGGCATCCGTCATCGGGCAAGGAACGCACGCCGCGAGAGACCCGAGGTGAACCATGACGAAGGAGATCAAGGACCTGACCCCCGAGTACACCGTCCCCGGTATCGAGCGCGAGGCGGCCGGGCAGTTGATCGGGGTGTTGCGGCTGCGGCTGCACGCGCTCAACGATCTGCATCTGACGCTGAAGCACGTGCACTGGAACGTCGTCGGGCCGCACTTCGTCGCCGTGCACGAGATGATCGACCCGCAGGTGGACCGGGTGCGCGAGATGGCCGACGACGTGGCCGAGCGCATCGCGGCGCTGGGCGGCGTGGCCCAGGGGACGCCGGGCAGGCTGGTGGAGGAGCGTACGTGGGACGACTACTCGATCGGCCGCGGTGACGCCATCGCCCATCTGGGTGCCCTCGACCTCGTCTACACCGGAGTGATCGAGGGCGTACGGGCCGCGGTCAAGGAGGCGGGCGAGATCGACCCCGCCACGGAGGATCTGCTGATCGAGCAGCTGCGGGACCTGGAGCAGTTCCAGTGGTTCGTGCGGGCCCATCTGGAGAGCGCGGGCGGCACGCTCGCGACCGGTGGCGCGCACACCGAGAAGGAGGCGGCTGCCAAGGGGGCCGCGCTCGGCTGAGTACGGGCGGGAACGGGGCGCGGCGTCACGGGGGTCCGGCGCCGCGCCCCCGCTCCGTGCGCAGTACCTCGTCCAGGTCGCCGAGCCGGTCCAGGCCCTGGACGGCGCGCGCGGTGCGCGGGTTGCCCGCGAGGACGGCGCGGTGGCGGTGGACGAAGGACCAGTAGCCGGTGGTGAAGGGGCAGGCCCGGTCGCCGGTGCGGTCCCCGGGACGGTAGGCGCAGCCGTCGCACAGGTCGCTCATGCGGTGGATGTAGGCGCCCCCGGAGGTGTACGGCTTGGTCGTCATGCGGCCGCCGTCGGCGTACTGGGACATGCCGACGACGTTGGGCAGCATCACCCAGTCGTAGCCGTCGACGAAGCTGCGGTGGAACCAGTCGGTCACCGCGGCCGGGTCCCAGCCCTGCTGGAGGGCGTGGCTGCCGAGCAGCATGAGGCGCGGAATGTGGTGGGTCCAGCCGGTGTCCCGTACCTGGGCGAGGGCGGTGGCCAGGCAGCGGGCGGTGACGGCGTCGGCGTCGAGGCTCGCGAACCAGTCGGGCAGCGGGGTGTGGTGGCGCAGGGCGTTGCGGTGGCGGTAGTCCTCGCCGAAGTACCAGTAGAGGTGCCAGACGTACTCGCGCCAGCCCGCGATCTGCCGTACGAACCCCTCGGCGCTGTGCACCGGCGCGTGCCCGGAGCGCCAGGCGTCCTCGGCGGCGTCGACGGCCTCGGCGGGGTCGAGCAGGCCGAGGTTGAGGGAGGACGACAGCAGGCTGTGGCTCATGACGGGGTCGGCGGCGAGCATGGCGTCCTCGTGCGGGCCGAATCCGGCGAGCCGGTGCCGGGTGAATCGGCGCAGCGCGGCGAGGGCCTCGCGGCGGGAAGCGGGGAAGCGGCGGGGGCCGTCGCTGCCCACGAAGCGGATGCCGTCGTGCTGTTCCCAGCGGTCGAGGTCGGCGCGGACCTCGGCGTCGATGTCGTCCTCGCGGGGCCGGTAGGGGGCGGGGGCGCCGAGGGTGCTCGCGCCCTTGGGCGGGGGTTCGCGGTTGGCATGGTCGTGGTTCCAGCGGCCGCCGGCCGGGGTGTCGCCGTCCATGAGGAGGCCGAGCTCGCGGCGGACCCAGCGGTAGAAGTCCTCCTGGCGCAGCCGTCGTCCGTCGCGCTCTTCCACCCAGGCGCGGAAGGCGTCGTGCGGGAGCAGGAAGGCGGGGGTGGGCAGCATGCGGACCCGGTCCAGGGAGCGGACCAGGCGCAGGGCGGCGCGTGAGGTGGGGTGGTGGACGGTGACGGGGGCGTGCCCGGCAGCCTCGCGCAGGCCCTCGCGGTAGGTCTCGGCGCGGACGTAGTGGACGCGGTCGCCGAGTTCGGCGGCGCGGTGGCGCATCGCGGAGAGGATCAGATGGGCCTTGGCGCGGTGGAAGCGGCGGCGCCGGAAGACCGAGCGGGCCTCGATCATGACGACGGGGGCGTCGCGGGCGGGAACGTCGCGGGCGGGGCCGTCGTCGCCGGGGGTGAGGAAGTGGGGGCCGAGCTGGTCACCGAAGAGCCAGTGCGGGTCGGCCATGCGAGCGTCTCGATTCTCCGGCGGGCGGTTCCGCTTTCTCCGGCGTGCGGTCCCTCTTTTCCGGCGGGCGGCTCCGCGCGTGCCGTCAGTCCAGTTCGGGGGCGGGGCGCGGGGTGCGACGGAAGAAGGTGGTGGCGCGTCTGATGCGGGAGGTGGTGTCGTTCGGGCGCCAGAGGTTGCCGAGGTAGGGGGCGTACCGGCGGGCGCCGTGGTGGTAGAAGCCGGGCAGGTGTCCGGCCAGCGGCGGCTTGAGGTCGAGGGCGCGCAGGCGCGCGAAGGGCACGAACTCGGGTGTCATCCCCGATTCGCGGGCCACCGGGCTCTGGCCGTGGGCCGAGCCGTCGGCGGCGAAGACCAGGTCGACGGTGCGCTGCCGACTGTCGGGGTCGACGGCCTCCAGCACGAAGGCGACGCGGGTCGGTTCCACCGCGAGGCCGGTCTCCTCACGCATCTCGCGGCGGGCGCAGGCGGCCATGCTCTCGCCCATCCGCGGTGTGCCGCCGGGCAGCACCCAGTCGTCCAGGCCCTGCGCCGTGCGGTGGACGAGCAGCACGCACTGGCCTCGGAAGAGGATGGTGGAGCAGCGGAGCATCATGTCGTCCGGCATCGTCATGCCGACCTCCTCGCGAATGACGTGCGGGTCTGTCGGCAGAGGCCATCAGCGGCGCGTTCGCGTCCGCGGTTACGGCGAGCCTCATCGCCGCGAGTGCTGTGTCCATTGTCGAACCGGTCGGAAGCACCGGCAAACGGGAGCCGGGAGCCGAGGCCATCGGTGCGTCCTACTCCGCTCCCCCGGCCGGGCCGAGGCGGGCGAGGAGCAGGGCCGTGTCGTCGCCGGAGGACTGGTCGAGGGTGTCGAGCAGCGTGTCGCAGATGTCCTGGAGGGAGGCGGTGGCGCCGGTGGCGCCTTCCAGCGCGCGGCACAGCGCCTCGATGCCGACGTCGATGGGCTCGTGCCGGGACTCCACGAGCCCATCGGTGTAGAGGGCCAGCAGGGAGCCCTCGGGCAGCTTGGTCTCCAGCGTGCCGAACGGTACGCCGCCCACGCCCAGCGGCGCCGCGGGCGGCAGGGTGAGGAGCCGGGCGGCCTGGCCGGGCTGGACGAGCACGGGCGGCAGATGTCCGGCGTTGGACAGGACGCAGGTGCCGCGCTTGGGGTCGCATACGGCGTAGACGCAGGTGGCGAAGGACTCGCTCAGCTCCGCGGCGGTCTTGTCGAGGTGGCCGAGCAGTTCGGCGGGCGGGAGGTCGAGGCGGGCCAGGGCGCGGGTGGTGGTGCGCAGCTGGCCCATGATCGCGGCGGCGCGTATGCCGCTGCCCATCACATCGCCGACGACCAGTGCGACCCGGCCGTCGTTGAGCGCCAGTACGTCGTACCAGTCGCCGCCGACCTCGGTGCCGCTCCCGGCGGGCCGGTAGCCGACGGCGATCTCCAGGCCGTCGGGCTGGTCGGGGGGCTGCTGGGGCAACAGGCTGTGCTGGAGGGTGAGCGCGGTCTCGCGCTCGCGGCCGTAGAGCAGGGCGTTGTCCACGCTGACGGCGGCGCGGCCGACGAGTTCGCAGACCAGCTGGAGGTCGCGGCTGTCGAAGGGGCGGGTGTCGGTGGTGCGGTAGAGGGTCAGCACGCCGAGCACGGAGCCCCGGGCAAGGAGAGGCGCGGCCAGGGCGCTGCGGACCCCGGCATCGCGCAGCGCCTTGGCGGCCCGCTCGTCCCGGGCGAGCTCGCGGAGCGCGGTGTCGTCCACGCGCGGGATCAGTACGGGGGCGGCCTCGCGGACGCTGCGGCACAACAGCGGGGACGAGCCGGAGCCGGTGAGACCGTCCGGCAGCTCGGCCGTGCCGTCGCTGCCGTCGGGGCGGGCGGCGGCGACCGCCAGCGTACGGAAGCCGCCGTGGTCGCCGCCCGCATGCGGGGCCAGGGACCGCTGCCCGATCACGACGGAGTCCAGTACGTCGACGGTGGCCAGGTCGGCGAACCGGGGTACGACGGCGGCGGCCAGCTCCCGCACGGTCTGCTGGAGATCGAGTGTGCTGCCGATGCCCGAGCTGGCCTCGGTGAGAGTGGCGAGGTGCCGGTGGGCCGCCGCGATCTCGGTGGCGGCCAGATGCCGCTCGGTGACGTCCACGACGGACACCGCCACGCCGAGGGGGTGCCCGCGCTGGTCCTCGATGCGGTAGTACGACTCCGACCAGGCGTGGTCGTGGTCCGGGTCGAGCGGGGTACGGCCCACTGTGCGCTGGTCCAGGATCGGCTCACCGGTGCGCAGCACCTGCCGCATCGCGGACTCGATGGCGCCGGTGTCCAGATCGGGCAGCGTGTCCTCCAGGCGCCGCCCGCGCACCTCGTGCTCGGTGACGCCGTTGGCGGTCGTCAGGGCGGGGTTGATCCGCATCCAGCGCAGGTCGGTGTCGAACACCGCGAGCCCGACCGGGGACTGGTCGATCAGCAGCTCGGACAGGGCGAGGTCGCCCTCGACGCGTCGTACGGTGCCTTCGTCGGCGGCGAGCGCCAGGCCCAGCACCCGGCCGTCGGGGTCGTGCAGCCGGCCCTTGCGGTACTCCACCAACCGGGTGGAACCGTCCTTGCACCGGGCAGGGAAGACGCCCGCGAGACTCTCCCCGACCTGTATCCGTCCGAACCGTTCGTGCGCGTGCTCCAGGTCCTCCGGCGAGGCCAGCAGCTCGTCCACGGACGCGCCGAGCGCCTCGTCGGCGGCGTACCCGAAGAGCTCCTCCGCCTCGGGGCTCCACAGGACGACACGGCCGCTCCCGTCGACGACCACGGCCGAGGCGTGCAGCAGATCCAGCAGCCCCCCGGGCACCCCGGCGCCCCGGACCCCGGCCGGTCCGGCCCCCTGGCCCCAGAGGTCCTTGCCACCCATACCCGCCGCCTCCCGTCGCCCGACCCGGCACGGGGTACGCCCGGTCCGCGCCTTTTGCGTCAGCTGATACCACTATGCCGCGAGGGGCGCTGCCGCGCGGGGAGGGGAGGGGAGGGGGTCGGCCTGCGATCACCTGTTGATCAGCCTGACCTCTTCGACGAGGCGGAGATCATCCCCACCGATCTCTTCAGGGCGTCGGTCGTCTGAGTTTCCGGGGCTCCTCGATCACCACCCCGGGCGCCGCCCCCGCCGCGCCCCGGCCGGAGGCCCACCGCACCGCCGGGCCCATCGCCAGGCCCGCCGTCAGGAACAGGGCGCCGAGGAGGAGCCAGCCGAGGGTGCCGCCGGAGAGGATCAGGGTGGTCAGGAGGAGGGGGCCGATGAGGCGGGCCACGGCGGTGCCCGCGCCGTAGAAGCCTTGGTACTGGCCTTGTTTGTCGGGTGGGGCGAGGGCGAAGCCGATTTCCCAGGAGCCGGAGCCCAGGAGCATTTCGCCGAGGACCTGGACGCAGGCGGCGGCGAGGAGCAGCAGGGCGGCGGTCCAGGCGGTGGTGCCGGTGGCCGACAGGGCGAAGCAGGCGCAGGCGGCGAGGAGGACGAGTCCGGCGTGCCGTAGCGCGCGGGACGCGGAGGGCAGATCCCTGACGCGGGCGGCCATGCGTACCTGGAAGAGGACCACGCCGACCGTGTTGACGACCAGCAGCGCCGAGACCGTCCAGCTCGGCGCCTCGGTGCGCTCCACGATCCACAGCGGCAGCACCACGCTGAGCAGCGGCATGTAGAGCAGCATGATCATGTTGAGAAGGGACACCAGGGCGTACGGCCGGTCGCGGAGGACCGTGAGGCTCGGGCCGCCCTGTCCCATGCCCGGACCGCCCTGTCCCGCAGTCGCCGCCGCCCCGGTCGGGGGCCGCAGGCGCGACAGCACCAGCGCCGCCACCAGGAAGCTCGCCCCGTCCGCCGCCAGCGCCGTCAGATACGCCCCCTCCGTGTCGAGGCGCAGCGCGATGCCGCCCAGCGCGGCGCCGAGGGCCAGCCCGGCGTTGACGGTCGACTGGAGATACGCCCGGGTCTCGGTCCGTCGCGCCGGTTCGACCAGCCCGGCGAGCAGGGCCTGCCGTGCCGCCCCGAGTCCGCACTGACAGCAGGTGTACGCGCAGACGGCGACCAGGAACGCCGGGTAGGAGCGGACGAAGAGGAACGACCCCACGGCCAGGCCCGTCGCCACGGACATGAGGATGGCGATACCGCGCGGACCCCGCCGGTCCGCGAGGTGGCCGAGCGGCACCCCGGCGACGGCACCGAGCGCCCAGCCGAGCGTGAGCGCGGCGCCGATGTGAGTCGGGCCGAGGCCGACGACCCGGCTGAAGTAGAGCACCGAGCAGACGTAGTACGCGCCGTCGCCGACCGAGTTCGTCAGCTGGGCCAGCGCGAGCGTGCGCGCGGGCCCGCCGGGCGGGACGATCCGGATGAAGCCCACGTACGTTCCTCTCGATCGGGTCGGTGGCTCGCTGTCCGTGGCTCGCTCGTCGTGGTGCCCGGAGGGCTCAGTCGAGTTCGTAGTCGAACCAGATCCGGTGCGTGCCGTCGATCTCGATGCCGCCGGTACCGGAGATGCCCGCGAGGTCGCCGGTACCGCTCGACGGGACGATGACGAAGAACTGCGCGGCACGGTCGCTGCCCGTGGTGGTCGCCGAGTGCGCGAAGTTGAACGCGCCCTCGTACCCGTTCAGCGAGCCCTCGAAGGACTCCATCGCCACATACGTGCCGACCCCGGTCGCCTGGTCGTACGCGGCGGTGAACAGGGTCGCCGCCCGCCCGACGACCTCACCCTCGAAGTGCTTCTCCAGCCGCGCGACCCCGACCGGGAGGCCGGTGGTGACGGCCGGGTCCGGTGTCACCTCGGTCGGGACGAACGCTTTCACGGTGAACGTTCCATCAGCTCTCATGGGCCGACCGTATCCTCGGGGTCTGACATCGAGGCTCATAGCTGAGGTGACGTCATGGATGACGAGGCGATGTTCGTCCGCACGGAGAGCCTGCCGCGGGACTCGCACCACCTGAGGGTTCGGGTGCACACCCCCATCGGGTCCGCCGTGGTGCTCTGGCACGGTGATCCGCGAGAGGCCGACGGTCGGCACCTCGTCGAATGGACCATCGACGAGGACATCCGATGGGGCCGGAACACCCGGTCGGCCGCTGCCGCCGAGCCGGAACTCCGGCAGGACGGTGACCGGGTGAACCTGCGTGGCCGCCTCCATACGACCGACGACGGTGCCGCCTTCCTCCAGTTGGGGCACTGGTCCGTGCTGCTCGATCTGGCGACTCCGGTCCCCGGCAGCCTGGACGGTTCCTGGGTGCGGATCGACGTCGCGTCGGAGAACGTCACCCTGTACCCCTACCAGGTCTGATCACACGGTGCGGAAGTGCGAGGTCAGCCGCGTTCCAGCGCCGGGCGCCCCGAAGTCGGCCGAGTCCTCGGCGAGTTCGGACGGCAACTCCAGTACGTGCACCGCGTACCCGGGCGGAGCCGCCTGGTCGATCACGTCGCCCCACTCCTCGACCTCGGTCTCCCAGCCGAGCCGCAGGGTGGAGGTCACTCCGGGGCCGAGGGCGAGGGGGCGGTCCGCGAAGGTCGTCACGGTGGCGGAGTGGGTGTGGCCGCCGAACACCGCGACGATCTGCGGGTGTTCGGAGATGAGCGCGGCGAAGTCGTCGGCGTTGTCGAGCATGATGTCGTCGACCAGGCCACGCCCGAGCGCGACGGGCGGCTGGTGCAGGGCGAGGGCGACCGGTGTCCCCGCGGGCAGCGCGTCGCGGATCGTGGCGCGTGTCCAGGCCGCCGTCTCGTCGGCCAGATGACCCTCGTCGCGGCCGGGGACGGTCACGTCGAGCATGAGGACGGCGAGCGGGCCGACCTGGTGGAGCCGGTTGACCGGCGCGGCGGAGGCGGGCTCGCCGAGCAGGACCTTGCGGTAGGGGCCGCGCACGTCGTGGTTGCCGGGCAGGCAGAGCACGGGGGCCGGGAATTCCGCCAACAGCCGTGCGGCGACCTCGTATTCGGCCTCGGTGCCGTGGTCCGCGATGTCCCCGGTGACCAGTAGCGCGTCGAACGGCCCCGGCATGGACCGCAGTCGGTCGAGCACCCGGACGGCACGCTCCTCGGAGCGGGCACCGCCGTCGAGGTGAAGGTCACTGACATGAGCGAGGGTTACGCGCGAACCCCTGTGATGCGTAAGCGACTTGCTCGTCGTGTCCTGTGCCATACCCGCTGCCACCCCTCATCGCACCCTAACGTTAAAGTGGACCATAACCGTTAGGAGCGCTCATGGAAACCACCGGCACGGAATCCGAGACCACACAGCGCACCGGCGCGACCCTCTCCCCGCTCGACCTGACGGGCACCGTCCACCACGACGGCCACGGCGGCGTGGCCGACGAACTCGCCACGGTCACCGGGTTTCTGGCCTGGGCTCCACCCGGCACGCCCGGAGGACTGCGGGACGAGGTGATCGACGTACGGCGGGCGGTCCGCACGCTGTTCGCGTACGCCACCGGCCGTGAGGACTCCCGGACCGATCCGAGCCTCTCCCGGGCGCAGGCACTCGAGCTGCTCAACCAATACGCGGGGCGCGAGCGGGTGACGGTCCGTCTGGAGTGGGCGGACCCCGACGCGGCTCCACTCCTGGGACTCACGGCGGTCGATCCCTCCGGCCTGCCCGCCCAACTCGCCCGCTCCGCCGTGGAGTTCCTGGCCGGTCCACAGCGGGAGCGACTGCGCGCGTGTCCCGCGCCGCGCTGTGTGCGCTACTTCGTCCAGGACCACGGCAGACAGACGTACTGCAAGACCTCCTGCGCCAACAGGGCGCGGGCGGCACGGCATTACGCGAGGAATCGGTAGGCGCACCGGACATGGAAACGGCAGGGCCGGTCCGGGGAGACCGATCCTGCCGTCAACTTCAGGGGGGCTGGTGCTACTTGGCCGCCGTCGCCTTGTCGGCTGCCTTCAAGCCGAAGATACTGACCGCCTGGTAGTAGGTCCAGGCCGTCGAGTTGCAGGCGGTCTTGGTGGCGCCGGAGTAGTTGTTGCACACGCGCTTGAGGTCTTCGTAGAAGGCGGAGTCGAGGCGGGACTTGTTGGCGTCGAAGGCACCGGCCGCCTTGTAGTTGCGGTAACCGAAGTCGTGGCGGGCGCAGGACGTCTGGAACGGGAACCCGAAGGGGTTGTCCGGCGAGGAGCTGCAGTAGTCCGTGGACCAGTCGAACCCGTAGGCCGCCCACTGGCCCTGGTTGGAGCGGGCGGAGTTCCAGGCGTTGTAACTGGCCGCGCTGGTCTGCGTCCAGGAGCTGAGCACCTGCATCTTGTCGGCGGGGGCGGCCGAGGCCGTGGCGGCCGGGATGAGGACCGCGGGGAGTGCGAGAGCGGCGACGACGAGGGGAGCGGCAAGACGACGACGCATGAAGACCTCCGGTGTGTGGGGCCCGTGAGTGCTCGCGGGGTTCGCGAGGCGCGCTCAGCTTGGCCCAGGAGTGCCTCCATGAACAGTCCATGTCAAAAAATAAATGGCGAGAATTCGGCCGCGCGGCATCTCCAAGTTCCGCAAAGTTCGGCAAATCTACGCGAGTTGACGATGCCTCGGAGAGGCCGTACCGACCCGCCCGAGCGTCAGTCCGCCGTCGTGACCCGTACCGTCTCGACCCACGGCGGCGGCTCCGGCGCGGAGGGCCCGATCAGTGCCGCGATCAGCCGACAGGACACGGGCTCCCGCGGCCACGGCGTCAAGCCGTCGGTCAGTACGACGACGATGTTCGGCCGCTCCGCGGCGGCGAGTGCCCGGCTGATGCCGACGACCATGTTGGTGCCTCCCCCACCGGCCAGTTCGACCTGGTCGACACTGGTCACCCGGGAGACGGCGTGCACGTCGGCGTCGCAGGCGAGGACGGTCACCCGGTTGCCGCCGATACCCACCTCACGCAGTACGCCCGACACTTCGGCGAGGGCGGCGGCGAGGTCGTCCTCGCCCATGGAGCCGGAGGTGTCGACGACGATCGCCACGCGCGGCAGCGGTCTGCGCAGACTGGGAAGCACGATCCGGCCGCCGAGGGCCGGGGTGCGGCGGGACGGGCGGCGGTAGGTGTAGTCGACCGCGCCGCCCGCCCAGGCGGCGGCCTCGCGGACCGCTCCGCTCAACGCCTTGCGCCAGTCGACGGTCGGCTCCAGGACCTCCTCGGCCCACCGCCGCCAGCCCGCCGGGACCGTACCCCGGGAGCGCCGGTGCGCGCGGATGGCCTGCGCGGTCTGGCGGCGCAGGGCCTCCGCCTCCACCGGCCCGATCCGGGCCGGACCGTCCCGCTCCCCCAGCTCCCAGGGCGCGGGGACGCCGTGCGCGCCGGAACCGCAGTTCAGGTGGTGTCGCGGGATCGTTGGGATCCCGCGCAGATAGCCCTCGAAGAGCCCGCCGGACGGCAGACCGAACAGGGCGGGCTCCACGCGGCCCGCGGGCAGGCGCAGTCCGTCGGCGAGCAGGTCGTCGTTGATCTCGCAGTCCTGCGCGATGTTGACCCGCAGCGGGTCGCCCTGGTCGGCCGCCGGAAGCCGTTCGGCCCGGCCGTGGTGGTCGCGCAGCAGGTGCGCGACCTCGTGCACCCACACCCCGGCGAGTTCGTCGACGGCGGTGTCCTCGACGAAGGCCGGGGAGACGTAGCAGCGCCAGTGGCGGTCGACGGCCATGGTGGGGACCCGCTCGGCGGCGACCACCGTGAGCGCGTAGAGCGCGGAGGCCAGATAGGGGCGTGCCTCGGCGGCCTTGTAGCGCGCGGCCAGCAGTTTGGCGCGGTCCAGCGACCGGCCGTCCGACGGCTCGGGCGGCAGCTCGTCCGACGGCTCGTGCTCCGGCCGGCCGGCCGGTTCCCGAGTGGCTGACACGGGTCGGCCGGTCAGCGCGCGCCGGGCAGCGCGCCCGCGAGCTGGAGCAGTTCCAGGAAGGCGTCGATGCCGGGCGGGACGGGCCAGTCGGGCTCGCGCATCGTGGCGAGGTCGCCCGCCGCCCGCGCGGCCACGTCGGGTACGCCCGCGTCGACGGCCTTGGCCAGCACCTCCCAGCCCGCCTCCCAGCGGGGACGGGTCGGCTCGCTCTGCACGGCGGCGACCACGGCGATGAGGAACGCCAACTGGCGGTCGCCGCGTTCGGGGAGGGCGAAGGCGGCCGGGTCGGCCAGCACGCGGTCGGGGTCGGGCAGGTCGAGGTTCTCCAGGTAGGAGAGGAGTTCGATACCGGCGGCCTCGCCGACGGCGCCCATCAGCGCGGCGGCCCGCGCCTCCGCCCGGGCACCGGAGGCGTATCCGGCGGCGAGCAGACGCAGCGCCATCTCCCAGGTGCGCGGCGACGGCCACGCGCGGCCCCGGCCCTCGGCCTCCTTGGGCATGTGGTGGACCAGTCCGGGGCGGGCGGTCAGGAAGCCGGATATCGCGCCCCGGGCGCGGGCGGCTGCGCCGGACGCGCGGGCGGGGTCGACGGTCGGGAGCGCGGTCTCGGGCCATGTACCGGCCATGCCACGGGCCACGGTGCGCGGGTCGTGCGTCCAGTCGAGGTGGACGAAGCGGTTGGCGAGCGGCGGGCTGAGGTGCCAGCCGTCGGCCGCGCTGGAGGGCGGGTTGGCGGCGGCGACGATGCGCACCGAGGGAGGCAGAGCGAGGCTGCCGACCCGGCGTTCGAGGACGACGCGGAGCAGGGCGGCCTGCACGGCGGGCGGGGCGGAGGAGAGTTCGTCGAAGAAGAGCAGCCCGTGCCCGGTGCGGGCGAGCCGGACCGCCCAGTCCGGCGGGGCCATGGGGACGCCGGTGGTGGCGGGATCGTCCCCGACGATGGGGAGTCCGGCGAAGTCGGAGGGCTCGTGGACACTGGCGATGACCGTCTCCAGACGAACCCCGAGCGCGGCGGCAAGCTGCTCCATCCCGGCGGACTTGCCGATGCCCGGCTCGCCCCACAGCAGTACCGGCTGGTTGGCCGTCACGGCCAGGGCGAGCGCCTCCAGCTGGGGGTTCGCGGAGGACTCGCGCCGGGTGACGCCAAGCCGGGCGTTGAGGGCGTCGGCGGCGGCGAGGGGGCCGGGAGGTGCGGTGGGTACGGACGGGGAGGTGGCGGCGGAAGTGGCGGCTGAGGTGCTCATGCTCGGTCGTCCTCGTCCTCGTCCTCGTGCTGGGTGGCGGGGCGGCCTTCACCGGGCGCCCAAGGGTCGCCGGAGTGGTCGGGTTCCTCGGTGAGGTCCGGCTCGAACTCCTCGTCGGCGTCGGGCTCTTCGGCCGTCCAGTCGTTCTCGGCGGGCGGGTCGGGGTCCTCGCCCGGTTCCTGGTCGCCGCCGTCCGGGTCACCGTCCGCGTCGTCGTCCCAGTCGAAGGGAGAGTCCTCATCCCAGTCCGGCTCCTCGTCCCGCTCGTTCAGGTGCTCCTCGTACCACTCGTGGCCGATGCCCGGGTGTTCCTTCAGCACGCGGCGGCGCAGGAACATGAGGTCGTGCCGCTCGTAGGAGCGGATGACCTGGGCGAGGGACAGCTCCATGTCGTTGACCCCGTCGATCCGGGAGCCCGCGTCGAGGAGGTCCCGGACCAGGTCGGCCGAGCCGCCGTACTCGACGGCGTTCTGGAGCGGGGTGCGCCCCGTCTTGCTCCGTGCCTCCAGGTCGACACCGGCCGCCAGCAGGCGCGGCAGCAGCTCGCGGTGGTCCAGCAGGTGCAGGACGTGCAGCAGGGTCAGGCCGCCCGCGTCCCGGACGTGCGGGTCCACACCGGCGTCGAGCAGGGCGAGCACGCCGGGGGTGTCCCCGTGCTGGGCGCGCTCGAACAGGTCGCGTTGCTGGGCCCGCAGGGCGCGCGGCAGGCGGCCCTCGCCGCTGGTCCAGGTGTGCTGGGTGGCGAAGCAGCCGGAGACGGCGCCGCCGAAGGCACGCAGGGCGATTTCGCGCCGCTGCTCCTGCTCGGTGTGCGGTACGGCGAGGCTGCCGTCGCGGGAGACGACCTGGTGCCACTCGCCCCGGCAGCGGACGCGGACCGGGACGGGTTCGGGCGGCCCGGCCGGGCCCGTGGCGGGGCCTGCCTGCGGCAGCAGGGCGGCGGCGACCAGCGGGTGCAGCGCCTCGGGACGTATCAGCCCCGCGCGCAACAGGGCGACGTCGGGCAGCCGTTGCCACGCGTAGCCGGGCAGGCGGCGGGCGCCGTCCTCGTCGTCGCGCTCGCGGCCGGAGACCCGGGCGGGGGCGAACTCCGGCTCCGCCGGGGCAAGGTCGATACGGAGGTGGCCCTGCCAGTGCACGGGGATGCGGAAGCTCGTACCGTGTCCGGCCCGCTCCAGCAGCCGGATCTCGGGGACGATCCTGGTGAGGTCGAACCCGTCCCGGTGAGCCATCGCGGCCACGTCGAGCGGCCGGTAGGAACGCTTGCCGAGCGGCGGGGCCGTGAGGTCGAGATCGAGGCCGGCCAGGGCGTACGCCTCGGCGTACTCACCCCGGGACTGGAGCACCGCGACCCACTCGGCGCGCGCGGCCGGGTCGGTGGGGCCGGGGTCCTCGGTGGGCAGCTCGTCCGGGGTGAGCGGGGTGCCGTCCGGGTGGAGGAAGGGCAGCCGGTCGGAACCGATGCCACCCGCGCTGTACCGCAGTTCCCCGGCGCGGCGGGCGTCCCAGAAGCGGCGGGCGGCGGTCCAGTCCTCGGTGGCGTACATCAGGCCGTGGAGCCGGTCGCGACCGGGTGCGGCGGCGGGTCCGAGGTGGAGTCGGAGCCGCTGCGGGCCCTTCAGCATCGGGGAGGTGGTGACGGAGAGGACGGCTCCAGTGCTGCCGTAGGCGGCGAGGGTGACGCGTCGGCCGGGGGCGATGGTGGTGTGGCCGCCGAGGGCGCGGGGCAGGTGCCAGCGCATCAGGTCGGGGGCGAAGTGGCGCAGGTCGTCCGCGACGCGTGCGGCCACGTCCGCGTCGTAGGCCGCGGCCACGCGCTCCGGGTGGACGCCGGGGGTGATGTCCACGGCGGCCGCGTCGCAGGCGGCGCGCCAGTCACCGGCGAGCCGGGCCTCGGTGGCGCGCTCGATCATCCAGCGGGGTACGGCGTAGCGGCGGACGCGGGCCCAGGCGGAGGTCTCGTCGCGGGAGAGGGCGGCGGGCGGCAGCGGGCGCGGGCTCAT
>NZ_WWIR01000487.1 GCF_009863025.1 Streptomyces sp. SID4985
TACTGATCTTTTCGTAAGTTCGGTGGGTGTGGTGGCCGTGTGGGTGGAAGGCTGTCGGGGTGGCTTATGAACCTTCTCCCTGTGCGGTCGGTTCCTCTCTTCCTCCGTTGTCGCGGCCGCAGTTGGCGGAAGCGCGGCGAGTTCGGGCGGTCGAGTTGTTCGGGGACGGCGTCTCGAATGCGGAGATCGCGCGGGCGGTGGGTGTGTGTGCCGAGAGCGTGCGACGGTGGCGGCGGGTATGGGAAGAAGGCGGTGCTGATGCACTGCGACGCCGTGCGGCAACCGGTCGCCCGCCCAAGCTGGATGACGCCCAGGCCGAGACGGTCCGGGTCGCGTTGGAACGGGGAGCCCAGGTTCATGGTTTCGAAGCCGACCTGTGGACCCTGGAGCGGGTCGGCATCGTCGTGGAGCGGGTGACGGGCGTGTCGTTGTCGAGGGCGTCGGTGTGGCGGCTGCTGACCGGCCGGCTCGGATGGAGTCTGCAGCGACCTGAGCGGCGGGCCGTCGAGAGGGACGAATCCGAGATCGCCCGTTGGATCGCCCACGAGTGGCCGCGCATCAAAAAGGGGCGGTGAACACACGTGCCTGGATCGTGTTCCTCGACGAATCAGGCGTCTCCCTGCTGCCCCAGATCCGCCGCACCTACGCACCCCGAGGTCGAACCCCGCTCCTGCGACACCGGCTGAACTGGAAACGGGCCTCGATGGCCGGGGCCCTGGGATACCACTCCACCGACCCCGAACGCGGGGCCCGCCTATGCTTCCATCTCAAGCCCGGCAGCTATGACACCGCCGCCCTCATCGAGGTCCTGGAACAGATGAAGGTCTTCTACCGCGGCGAGCGGGTGGTCCTCGTCTGGGACGGCCTGTCCGCCCACTGGAGCCGGGCGATGCGAACCTGGGTCGCCGAACCACCGCATCAACCACAACCCACAACTGGCTGACCCTGGAGCGATTACCCGCCTACGGATGCCCTTTTCGGTGGCGTCGGCGACATCGGCGAGGTGGTCGCCGGAGATAGAGGGAGTTGCATCAGCGACGGACGGAAGAGATGAAAGGAGATGCCCGGTTGGGCGTCGGCGCGACGGCCGCCGTAGGGGAAACCGGCGGCGAGCTACGCAGAGCTGCGCGTGCCGGGCTGGTGCCGGAGGCGGCGGAGCGGACCGGGGACCTTGCGGCTTCGAAGATCTGGTTCTGCTCGTGACGTACGCGGTGACGCGCGAGGACGTCCTGCGCGAGACGAGGTTGAACGGCCCACCAGGACGTCGGACTGCTGCATTGCCGCCGTGGCCAGCGCCACCTTCGCGAGCGCCTCGCTGCGGTCGGTGGTCACGGGCAGCGTGTACACGTCCAGGATCGGGTTGAGCCGCCAGCAGTGTTCCTCCAGGATGCGCGAGCCGATGGCCGGAGCCTGGTCGTCGGTGGCCGCGACCACACCGAGGTGCGGGTGTTCAGCGAACGCGACATCCGGGTCTCCTTCCGCACGCAGGCGGCGAAACCGGTCCGGTTCAGAGTCCAGCGACGGATCGAGAGCGACGTCGACATCCACCTGGTAGCCGCTCCGGCGCAGCAGGGCGACGGCCTGCGCAGCGCGGCCCTGCCCGTCACGGTGCTGGTCGCTCAGCGCGTACAGCGAGTCGTGGCCCGGTACAGGGTGAAAGTCGAGACGGTTCAACATCCATGTGCTGGCGGGGAGTTGTTTGGGGTTCGTGGCGACGATGCCGTAGTCGGGGTGGCGGCCGACTACGACGTCGGGAAGCTGATCAGGGAGGGGGGTGGGCACGGTGCATCCGTCCGGGATGGGCTGGAGGGGCGAACGGGGTCGGGGTGGTACTGCAGGCGCGGAAGACGGCGTCTCCGTGGCGCGCGGGGGTCAGCGGCCGGGGGCGGATGAGGGGCGTGCGGACGGCAGCACCGTGCGCGCGGACGCCTCCGTCGGCGGGGCGGCCGGAACCGCGAGCTGCCCGGCCGACGGCGAAGGGGTGAGAGCGGCGCTTACCCGTGACGAGGCAGAGGCCGACGGGAAGTCCCTGTTCGCCTGCGCCTGCGTCTTGTTGGGGTGGACGGTGTGGCGATCGGCCATGACGTGGCGCACCTCCCGCAGCTCGGCCGCGCAGGAGTCCAAGTCCGTGGCGATCAGGCGCAGACGCTCCGCGACACGGTGATCAGCAATGTTGCCGAACCCCTCCCACCAGTCGGCCGTCGTGTCGACGATCTCCACGACCCGCTGGAGGACGCCGTCGCCGGGAGCAGTCAGCTCGCTCAGCGGGGCGACCGCCTTGCTCGTGTGCGTCGCCGTCTTGACGGACCGGGCCAGGTGCCCGAGACGGTCACCGAGGCTCGGCTCGTGGCTCAGGGCAGGAGGAAGCGCGGGGTCAAAGAGGGCCGGGTCGCTGGCGATGCGGAAGCCTTCGGCCTGCAGCAGGTCGACGGCCCGGGTCACCACCCGGCGCTGCTCGGCCGGATCCGTCATGGCCGAGGGCAGCCGGTAGTAGTCCGCCCCGCCGAACTCCACGGCAGGGACGAAGCCGACGCGGTAGAGCACCCTCCCGGCGACGCGCTCCTCGACGGATCGTTCCTGCTCCAGGCACAGCGGCACGCCGAGCCGGTCCAGGCGCGCGGCGACGGCGGTGAGCAGATGCGGGACGCTGCCGCCGTGCCGGGCGTCGGGGCCGTCGGGCTCGGAGTCGTAGACCACTTCATACACCGCGGGCGCGGCGGTCCGGTGACGGGTCACGATCCAGCTCTCGGGGGACTCGGGGTGCTCGGAGGGCGGCTCCTGCGGCGGCGAAATGATCAGTGAACTGCCGTCAGGCAGCTCGGCGTTGACGATGTAACCGCTGAGCCCCCACTCGACGGTGCACTCCAGGCCGCGCTGCCGCAGGGTGGCAGTAAGGGGCGCGTACCGGTATTCCTGCTCGGAAGCCGCAGGTGAGTAGGACGACGCGCTGATCCACGCGTGGACGCGCGAACCGTCCTGTTCGAAGGTGATGAGGGCGTTGTGCATGGGGGCTCTCCGTTGCCGGACGCCCCGGGCTGACGGCACGAGCCGCAGGCGCGCGGGGCTAGAAGGGGTGCGGGGGTCCACGAGGATCCGGCGATCGTCCGGTTTGGCGCTGCCGCGATTTGGCGCTAGGAGCGTCAGCGGGAACGACCGGGGGCCGGCGGGTTCGGCTCTGAGGGAACAGGAAGTGAAACGAGCGGGACGCCACGAGTGCGGGGGCGGACCGGGTGAGGGCCACGCGCGCCCGCTCGGTCTGCGAAGCCGGTCGGGCGTCCGCCCGGTCGGCCAGGTGCTCGGCGACCCGGACGAGCGCCGGACCCCGGTAGGACAGCTCGTCCGCGTAGTGCCAGCCCTCGGCATTGCGGTGCTCCTCCGCCTGCTCCTGGTAGAGCTGGAGCGAGCCCGGCTGCGAGGCTTCCATGAGCGCCATGATCTGGTCCCACTCGTTCCGGACCTGCCTTGCTCGTTCCAGCGTGGCGTCGATCCCGCGCAGCCGGCGGAGGTCGTCGCTGATCGGACCCTCGACGTAGTCCGGGCCGTCGGCCGCGGCCCGTACCCCGGCCAGCACCTCGGGCCCGTGATCGAGGAAGACCTCGGCGTGCTTCCACGCCTCGGCGTCGCGCTTCACCTTGCCGTCCGCGTACCCCTTCTCATCGACGGGCCAGCCGTCCTTGTCGCAGAAGGAGTCCGAGACGGCGTCCCATTCGTCAGACGCCTGCCTGATCCCGGCGGCAGCAACGGCCAGGGACGGGAGGTGCCGCCGCCAGGCCGTTGGATCACTGGCAGACGAGTCCGAGGCGGTTGGAGCTGGCCGGTCGTTCGGCGCGGAAGCGGCGCTGGTCCGGCGGGTCAACGCTGCCGCCGCGCCGGGTTGGGGAGAGACGGGGCGCTGGGAGCTTCGAGTGGCTTCCGCTCAGGGGTGACGAGATGCTGGTGCGGTCGGCACTGCCCGCGGAGTGCGGGCTTGAGCCACTGTTCTGCCTCGTTGCGCCCCTGCTGCCATGCGGTGCGGACGGTACCCGAGTACAGGGGATCCGTCGGCTCATGAGAGGTTCGGGCACCGCGCGCGAACGCGCGGCGATGTTCGTCCGGGTCGAGGTCCTCGCTCCACACGCTCCAGGGCCAGAACGCCTCGATGGTGTAGTGGCCGTGCTCGTCCGGCACGACCGCTTCTGTGAATGCGTCGCCGTTGTATTCCTCGGTGGCGTTGAAGATCAGCGAGTCGCCGTCCCAGGAGGCGGTCAGCCCGCAGGCGTCCTTGTTGAGATCGGTGGCGATCCGCTCTGCCGTCTGCCGGGTGAAGGTGAGGGGGTCGTATCCGGTCATCGTGGAGCGTGCGGACACGCCCAGGTACGGGCGGTCCGGGCAGCCTCCGACGACGACAAGGTGAAGAAAGCGGGGCACGGGGTCTCTGGTGTCCTTTCAGTAGGTGGATTCCGGGGCGGAGAGGCGCTCACGCCGCCATCCGTGCGTCGGTGTCGAACAGTTCGCGCTCGGCCGGGTGCAGGATGTGCTGCGTGATGAAGGAGCGGCCGGCGACCTTCCACAGGCCACGGCCCTTGGTCAGGGCGGACACCGCCTGGGTCTCGACGCCGGTCAGGCCGAGCAGGGACGCGGCGGCGGCGAGCTGGTCGGGCTCCTGGCGGTAGATGATGCGGGTCGAGCAGTCGGCCAGAAGTCCCTCGGCCAGCACCCGGCCGCGCGAGCCGGCATCACCTGCGGAGAGCAGATCGCTGAGGCGGTGGATGACCATGAGGTTCGCGATGCCGAGGCCCCGGGAGAGCTTCCACTGGCTCTGCATCCGTTCCAGCAGGCCGACGTGCCGCATCAGTCGCCATGCCTCGTCGTAGATCACCCAGCGCCGACCGCCGTCGGGGTCGGACAAGGCGGACTCTATCCAGGCACTCGCGCACGTCATCGCGAGGACCAGCGCGGTGTCGTCGCCGGAGCCGCCGAGACGGGAGAGGTCGATGGACAGCATCGGCGCGGTCGGGTCGAGAACCACCGTCGACGGGGCGTCGAACATGCCACTGAGGTCACCGTGCACCAGGCGGCGCAGAGCGTGCGCGAGATCCCGGGCGGCGGACCCGACGTGTCCGGTCTGGTGGCCGAGGGCCTGATCGAGGCGCTGGGGGGAGCCGAGGGCGTGCGCGATGTCGCCGAGCAGGGGCGCCGTGCCACGGGCGGTGGCCTCGGCGACGACCAGGTCGAGGGCGATGTCCAGGGCGGTGTGTTCCATCGGCAGCAGATCGCGCTTGAGTACGGTGCGCGCCAGGCCGGCCAGGAGCAGCAGGCGGCGCTTTCGGACCTCGGTCGCCCAGTCGTCCGCGCTGACGGAGGCGGGCCGGGCCGGGGCGTCCAGCGGGTTCAACCTGCCCGGGAGCCCCGGGCCGAGTGCGATGGTGTAGCCGCCGAGGGCCTGCGCGACAGCGGTCCACTCGCCCTTGGGGTCGCATGGGATGTAGATGCGGTAGCCGTGGGCGATGGACCTGGTGGCGATCGATTTCGCGAGCGCCGACTTGCCCATGCCGATGATCCCGGCGAGGACCGCGTTCGGGTTCGTGAAGCCGTCGATCCTGCCGCTGTTGTACAGCGAGAACGGGTCGAAGCAGAAGGCCGCCTCCGCGTGCACATCGCGGCCGATGAAAACCCCCTCCGACCCCAAGCCGCCCTCGGCGACGAAGGGGAATGCCCCCGAAGCGGTCGCGGTGGTCATCCGGTGGGCAGGCAGTTTGAGCTTCCCTCCCCGGGCCGAGCCCGGACCGGGGCGACCGGCCGCCGGGTAGGTCGGCCGCAGTTCCGGGTCGAGGGTCTGCTCGGCACGGTGCTTGGGGGGTGTTCCGGCATGTCGGGCCTTGCGGCGGGCCTCGGTGAAACCGGCTCGGGCGGCCCTCTGCTCGGCACGCGAAGCCTTGTGCGGCACGTACAGGGGGGAGGCGCTGGCGCGGGTGCGGGACATGAACGGTTCTCCAGACAGGGGTGCGGGTCAGCGGCGGACGAGGCCGGTGAACGGCGCGTGCAGGTCGGCTGGGGTGGTGCGGCGGCGGACCAGGTGCGCGGTGCGCTGGTGGCGCTGGCAGAGGGTCAGCTCCGGCGCCCCCTCGGGCAGGCCCGCCTGGCACGCCTCGGGTTCGGGGACTTCGCCCGAGTCCGGCCGGGGGGCCGCGTGGTAGGCGGCGTGGAGGTGGTCGGCGGCCTGCCAGATCCGGGTGCGGGCGGCGCGGAGATGGTCGCCCTCGGCCGGGATGAGCTGGGCGGTGCGCAGGGCGTGGGCGTCGAGCAGCTCGTACACCGAGACGAGATGGGCGTGCAGGGCATCCAACTCGGCGCGGCTGGTGACGAGCGGGCCGACGGGGAGGTTGAGCGCGCGGTGGAAGTCGAGCGCGGCGGTGGCGAAGGGCACGAAGTCCTGCGCGGTCGAACTGGCGGTGCGGGACACGGCGGGTGCTCTTTCGACAGGAGGGATCAGGCGGCGAGCGCGAGCGGCATGGCGGCGGCGGTGAACGCCTCGGCCTGCTGCCAGGTCAGGGGCCGGATGTCGAGCTGGGCGCCGACGGCGGCGGTCTCCACGACCGCGCACGCGGTGCGGAGTTCGTCCTCGGAGTCGGCCGAGACGGTCAGCAGCCCGGTCAAAGCGACATCGGCATGGCCCGCGATGAGCTGGCGCTCACGGGACTTGATGTCCTGGTACTCGATCGAGTCCGCCTCGGAGTCGACCTGCCCGCGCCGGGCCCGCTCGGCGGCATCGGCGATCACGCTGGCCTTCTTGCGCTGGACGTCGCGCAGGGCGGCGTCCAGCCCCTTCGGTTCGTAGGAGAGCGACAGCGTGCGCCGGACCCCGCCGGTGAACAGCAGCTGGTGCAGGAAGCCCGCGCTCGTTTCGGTCCTCGGCCAGTTCTCCACCCAGTACGTAGCGTGGACTGCCGAGTCGGTCGCGATGTGGTCCGCCTTCTCGACGACCACCACGGGTCCGGCAGCGGCGGGCTCTGCCTCGGGACGGCCGCCGGTCGACCAACGGTCCAGTGCCGCATGGGCCTTGGGGTCGTACGCGGTGCGCACGACGGCTGCGATCTCGCGGGCGGTGAGCCAGCCGGTGGGGTTGAGCCCGGCGGTCCGCGCGGCCTGATCGAAGGTGGACGTGAGCTGCGTCAGGACGCTGAAGGCGCCGGTCAGCCCGCCGCCGGCCTGGGTGATCAGGCGACGGGCCGCCTTGGTGTCCAGGGCCACCGCGACGTACGCCTCGTGCGGGGCGGCGGCCGGGCCCGCGCTCTGGATCAGCTCGCTGTAGATCGCACCGGCCAGCGGTGCGTTAGGGGTGCCGTGTTCTTCCCAGTAGCGGCGCAGCGCGTCTCCGGAGTCAGGGACGGTGCGCTCGATCACCTGGACGCGGGCGATCTGCCCGGTGCGGGCGAGCGCGGCGAGCGCGCGTCCCCAGCCGCCGACGTTGGCCTGCTGGGTGCCGGGGTCGAGCAGTGCGTAGGCGCGGGAGGAGACCTTGACCACGGCGGTCAGCGTGCCGCTGTGCGGGTCGTGGACCGCGCCGTAGCGTCCGTCAGGGGCGGTGACCACGCGCAGGCTGGCGGCGGTGCCGGGCAGGTGAAGAAGTCCTTCGCGGGTCGGCCGGCGGGAGGGCCGGGTGAGCCAGACGAGCTGGCCTCGCATCCGGCGCAGGGCGTACCGGGCGAGGATCGGCGCCCAGTCCGCCAGGGCGCGGCCCCGGTGGCGGACGAAGATGAGGAGGCCGATGACGGCCCACAGCGGGATGAGCTGCAGAGCGCCGACCACACCGCGAGAGACGACGACGGCGAGAAGGAGAAGGCCGGTGAGACCGGCGACGGTCAACTGCGGGGCGGTCAGGCCGAGAAGGACACCGCGCCTGCTGCGGTGGGGGAACTTCACGGTGGGCGCGGGGGCCTGGTGCTTGCCGGACAAGATGGTTCCAGAGGGTGAGAGCGGGCGAAGGGGCGGGGCGCGCGGCGCTCTTCTGGAAGTCATGACGGAAACCTTCCTGCTGGTCGGGTGGGGCGGCGGCGGGCCGTGGAGTGCGGCCCGCCCCCAAGGGTGTGGTGGCTCAGGAACCTGACGGCGGCTGGGTGGGGAAGACCCAGTTCGTCGGCGTGGCGGAGCCGGTGGCAGACGGTCCGGTGGAAGGCGGCGGCACGGCGCCCGCGTGGGTCGCGCCTCCGGGAACCGACGTGCCGACCGGATGATCGGAACCGATAGTGGCGCCCTGGACGGTGACCTCGGACTCAGCCGCTTCACCGTCCCCGGCACGCGTGATGAGCGGAGGGATCCCGGGCCGCTGGATCAGGGCCCGCCCCTTGTCGCCCGTGGCATTCGGGTCCTCGCCGTACCGGAAGCGGGTCTGCTGCCGGGGCTGTCCGCCGTCGATGCCCTCCTTGCTGAGGGTGCCGCCGGAGGGGCTGATGCCGGAGGCGACGCCGTCGGCGCCCGCGCCGGGGACCTGGTTCGGCCCCTGCGGGGCGGGGGTGCCGGTGCCGGCCTGCATGGCCAGGCTGCCCGCGGTCTTAGCGGCCCCGGCGGCGACCGCCATGCCTGCCACGCTGGTGCGGTGCAGGTCGTCGTGCCCGCCGCCGTCGGTGGCCCAGTGGATGAACTTGTAGGTCGCGTACGGGCACAGCAGGACCAGGAGCATGACGACCAGGCCCGCCAGAGCGTCGGACAGCGCGCTGATGCCGTCGTGGGGATCGGACTTGCCCATCGCCGAGACGCCGATCAGGAAAACGACCGTCATCAGGAGTTTGGAGACGACCAGCGTGGCGGTGGCCTCGATCCAGCCGCGCCGCCAGCGCTTGGCGACCTCCCAGCCGCCGCCGGCACCCGCGAAGACGGCAAGGACGACCATGACCAGAACGCCGATCTTGCGCGCGACCATCACGCCCCAGTAGAGGAACGCGCCGATCGCACATCCGAATGCGACCAGGGCGGGCACACCCCAGCCCAGTCCGAACATCGCTCCGAACTCGTTGACCCTGATCATGCGGCGGACCGCCTCGTCGAGGGAGGTGTTGGCCGCGTGGAACAGACCGTCGGACAGGGCGTCGACCACAGTGACGGCGACGGAAGTGAAGGCGACGGCGGAGAAGGCGAACAGGACGCCGGTCATGGTGCCGATCGCCGCCTGGGCGAGCGCGCGTTCGTCCCGGCGCCAGGCCGCGAGCATCAGCTGGAGGCAGAGCGTGCCGACGGTCAGGGCGAGCCCGATGGGCAGCAGGAGCTCGTAGTTGTCCCGGAACCATCCGGCGTTGAGGTCGATGGCCGTGGTCTTGTCGGCGGCCTTCGTGGCGAGATCGGCGGCGCTGGCCGCGAGCTCACCGGTCGACTTCGCGATCCACGCGCCGATGCCGTCCGTCACCGTTCCGGCGGGATTGGCGGCGAAGTCAACGGCGCTGCACACCTTGTCCATCAGCGGCAAGTCGCACACTGCCATGGGGTCGCCTCCTTTCTGGGGTCGGGGGTCAGGGAGCGACCGCCGGCATGACACCGGCCAGGGCGCAGGGATGGTGGGGGCGGCACTGCACCGCGAGGGTGATCACACGGCTCTCCGCGCCTCCGGCGGGCGAGCCCTTCCAGGCGATCGACTGCTTGCCGGAGACCGTCACGGCGTACACGTACGCCCGGGTGATCGCGGCCGGGTCCTCCTGGAGAGCCCGGGTGAAGGAGTCGGGGAAGTGGCCCTCGCGTGCGGTGGCGGTGGCGAACTGGCCGTTGGCGGCCATTTCCTTCCACAGCACCGGCGACGGCACCATCGCCTTCACGGATGCGCCATCGGCGTACCGGTCCTCCGTGGTCAGCCACCCGCGCAGCGCGGCCAGCAGCCTGGCCTGCGAGTAGGCCCGCGTGTCGTAGGACCACAGCGCGACCGCCGCCGCCTTCCCGAACACGATCGGGTTGTGCGTACGCGGCGGCATGGGAAGCGCATGGCGATGGGCGGCCGAGGGCGGTCGTACGGAAGGCGAAGCCTTGGGCGACGACGAGGCCGCTGAACTCGCCGTTTTTCGAGGGTGGTTGGAGGGCACCCGGTGGTCGCGGGTGAGGAAGGCGACCGATCCGGCGAGGGCGACGAGCACCAGGAGCACGGCGCCGCCGAGCAGCGCCCGGCGGCGCGCACGGGATGCGCCGCCGGGACGGGAGGAGTGGGCCGGCATCAGTGGACCTTCGTGCCCAGCGTGCTGAAGAACGCCACCAGACCGTTCGCGGCGCCCATCAGCAAGGCCGCGCCCGCGCTGACCGTGACGCCCTTCTTGCCGTTGGCCTCGGTCTGATGGCCTCCCGAGTGATGGCCCCAGGCCCACACGGCGGCGCTGACGGCGAGCGCGCCGACCACGGCCACGAGCCCGAAGAGGTTGATGGAGCCCATTACCTGCTTCAGGACCGGCAGGCCGGGCAGGCCGCCTTCGGCCGGCTTGATTCCGGGGTCGTAGGCGAGCTGGATGGCCTCGTGGACAAGAAACATTGCAACACCAGTTCGATTTAGCGCGCGCCAAAGCCCGAGGGGACGACGCTGTGGCGCGAGGAGAGAAAAGGGGGGAGAGGGTGAGGGGGAGAGGCCGGTCAGACGACGCGGCGGGCCGCGAGAATCTGCGACCTCCAGGAGGCGAGGGTCGCGATACGGACCACGTCACCGGTGTGCGGGGCGTTGATGATCAGCCCCTGGCCGATGAACATGCCGACATGCTCCGGGACCGTGGCCGTGCCCTCGGTGAAGACGAGATCACCCGCACGAAGGGAACCAACCGAGACCGGCTTGCCCACCTTGACCTGCGTGTACGTCGTCCGAGGCAGGCTGACCCCGGTCGCCTTGTACGACTGCTGCATCAGCGAGGAGCAGTCACAGCGGCCCATCGGATCGCGCCCATGGGAGTCCGTGCAGCTACCGCCCCACTGATACGGAGTCTTGAGCTGGCCGAGCGCCCAGCGGATCGCCGTCTGAACCTTCGGCGGAGCCTCGGCCGGGATCCTGTACCCGGCCGGCACCGCGCCGGGCGGGATGGTGTCAAAATCGCTCCCATCGCCACCGCTCGCACAGCCCGTGGAGACACTCGCCGGCGAGCCGCTCGGGGCGAGAGGACCGGACGACTTCGAACCGTCGGCCTTCGGCAGCAACGGTCCGATGGCCTGCTGGAGAGCGGTGGCCAGCGGTTCCCACTTCGCGTACGCCTCGGGGTAGCCCGACCGCTGCACCGCCTGCGCGGCCTGGGCGACGGACAGGGACTGCCAGCCGGAGACCTTCCGCAGCGCCTCGTAGAACTTGGTCGAAGCGTGCACCGGGTCCAGGATCTGGCTCGCCGTGCCCCAGCCCTGCGACGGACGCTGCTGGAACAGGCCCAGCGAGTCGCGGTCGCCGTACGTCAGGTTCCGAAGGCGGCTCTCCTGCATGGCAGTTGCCAGGGCCACGACCTGCCCGCGGGGCGGCATGTTCATCGCGACGCCGGTTGCCTGGATCGTCTTGGCGTTGGGTACCTGTTCGGCCGGGGCGTCCAGGCCCGGGACGGAGATGGACCCCTTGTCGCCGCCGTCCAGGATGGCCTTCACCTGGGTGGCGACGGCGGCGGTGTCCACATCCTGCGCACCGCCGGTCGAGCAGGAGGCCGAGGCGGTGCCGGCCCCTAGGGCGAGAATCGGAACGGCCAGCAGCATCGGAGCGGTTGCGCAGAGACCGACGACGGCTCCGGTGGTCTTCTTCATCGCCGCCGCCGTTCACCGAGGCGGCAGTGCCGACCGGGTGACGGCGTTGCGTCGGCGCGCGGATGTATCAGGGCGTGCTGCATCGCAGCGGCTCCTCGGTGTTCGTAGGAGGCGCGGCGCCGACCTCTCGTGCAAAGCCGTCGGCACCGCGCCGATGTGAATCCGCCGCTCGGGCGGCCCGGGTCAAGGGAGTTGGTGGCTCCTTGACGCCGGTCTCAGGTCACGCGCGGCAGCCAGCCGCGCTCGTAATCTCAGGCAGAACACCGGGGCTCCTGACGGCGTGCGGGAAGGAAGAGGTCAACATGCCCTCCGTACCGTCCGATTGGACACAGCAGCACGGATAAGCACAGGTCAGCAGGGGTGGAGCGAGGCTCCTGCCCGGTGACATGGCGAGACAGTAGACCGGGATTCCGGCCGCACCAAACGACTCCCGGCCCCGGGCCGGCAGCGCGATCCACCGCATTAGGTCCGGCCGGAGATCGCCTCTAACCTCCGGCACAACCCCGCCCTGGAAGAACGCCGTTGAGGGCTGTCCGGAGCGGGATCAGCCCCCCCATGCCCTGAGAGAGGCCCTTCCCGTGAGCTACACGCTTCACCGAGGCGACGCCCTGACCGTCCTGAAGTCCCTCCCGGACGAGAGCGTCGACGCCGTCATCACCGACCCGCCGTACAACTCCGGCGGCCGCACCAGCTCGGACCGCACCGCACGCACCGCGCGGGCCAAGTACGTCACCGGCAACTCGGCGCACGACCTCGCCAACTTCCCTGGCGAGAATCGCGACCAGCGCTCCTATCGCTCCTGGCTGACCGAGTTGCTCACCGAGTCCTACCGGGCCTCGACCGAGCACGCGGTCGCGATGGTCTTCACCGACTGGCGCCAGGAACCGACCACCACCGACGCCCTGCAGATGGCCGGATGGACCTGGTCCGGCACCATCCCGTGGATCAAGCCCGCCAGCCGACCCCGCAAGGGCGGCTTCAAACAGTCGTCCGAGTTCATCGTCTGGGGCGTCAAGGGCACCCTCGACAAGGACCGCGACCTCTACCTCCCCGGCCACTACATCGCCTCGCAGCCCCGCAAGGGCCGGGTGCACATCACCCAGAAGCCCGTCGAGATCATGCGGCAACTCGTGCAGATCTGCCCCGAAGGCGGCGTCGTCCTCGACCCGTTCACCGGCAGTGGCTCCACGGGTGTCGCAGCCCTCCGCGAAGGACGCCGCTTCGTGGGTGTCGAGCTGTCCGCGCACTACGCCGACGTCGCCGAACAGCGGCTCCAGGCGGAGCTGACGCAGGATGACTTCGCCCTGGCCGGACCGGAAGCCTGATCATGAGAGCGGAGAGAACCAGGGCCGGCGGGCCACAGACGCCGAAGGGCGGCTGGTGCATCGAAAAACCGATGCGCCAGCCGCCCTTCTCGTTGCGTCAGGCCGCCTCGAACGCCCGCCGGATCAGCGGCGCCGCCTTCTCCAGGTCGGCGGCCGAGGCGAGGCGCACCTCCAGGTCCCCGGTCCCGAGATGGCCGATGCCGCGCATGTCGCGGGTGAAGCCCTCCTCCAACGCGACCGAGTCCGGGTCGAGTCTGAGGTAGACCAGGATCGCCTCGTGCTTCGGGCGGAAGATCACCGAGGCGACGTTCACCAGCCGCCGATAGGCGATGTAGTGCCGCAGCGGCGCCACCTCGACCTCGCCCCACGCCGTGAGCGCGTCGTCCAGCTCTGCATACAGGTCCCGCAGGCACTCCGGGACGAGGCCGACACCCGACGGCGAAGGAGTTACCGGTAGCGCAGGCGCGATGTCGACCGCCGTCTCCCGCTCCCGGGTCCGCCGGGACGAAGCAGCGCCCGGCGGGCCGGGCGAGGAGTCGACGAGCAGCAGGCTCAGCAGGCCGCCCTCGAAGACGCGGTAGCGCACCAGATCGATCCGCTCGGGCAGCCGCTGCACGGCCACGCGGTCGTGGTGGGAGAAGGCGGCCGCGATGCAGACCATCCGCGGGCGACGCCAGTCGATGGTCTCGGCGGCCTGCGCGCCGAGCACCTTCCGGACGAGCGCCTCGAACTCGTGGTGCGCGGACTCCAGCCAGGACAGATACGAGAGGGCCTGCGACAGCGCGCTGTCGGAGCCCTTCTTGTACTCGATCACCACGGGGCTGCCGTTCTCGTCCAGCCCCAGGGTGTCGATCCGGCCCCGGTGCCACGGACCGGTCGCGTACTCCGACGCCAGGAACCGAATGCCGAGCATCCGCTCCAGACCGGCCTCGACTCGCCGCTGCAGCTCCACTTCCAGCGCGACCGTCGAACCGGCCAGCTCGACGTCTCGACCGTCCGCGTCTCGCCGGAACAACATCAGCTCGGCCACCAGAGTTCTCCTCCCGCGATCACTACGGGAAGAGCAATCAACATCGGCGTGGGGATATTCCAGACGGCCAGGGAGAACTCGCATGTCGGTTCCCAGTTGGTTCGTGGGTCGCCCCGGGGTGTCGTAGACCGCGTCCGGATCCGCAACCGTTAGCTGAGGCCACCCTGATCTGCTGGATGCTCGGTTGCTGTTTCGGTTGCTCCCGAGGGCGCCAGAGCGGCACAACTTCTCTGCCCAGCTGTTGATTTCCGATCCGGCACAAAGCTCGGCACCTGGTGTCAGTCCCCTGTGCCAGGATGCCGGTCTAACAAGGAGGTGCACGGAGTGGCGATCGAGTGGGACCGAATCGGGCAGCTTGCCTTCGACCGCTATGTGGAGGCGTTGCTCCACCGCATGTACAACGGCAACGCGATCGCATTGAACGGGCGTGGCGGTGACCAAGGGATCGACGTTCGCGTCAGCACGGCTACCGGGCTGCGGATCTTTCAGTTGAAATACCACCCCGACGGCTTTCCCGGCTCCCACCGCGGACGCCGTACCGCGATCAAGAAGTCGTTCCTGCGGGCCTTGCAGCATGATCCGGTGGAGTGGACTCTGGTGGTCCCATGCACACTCACCGCGTCGGAGCGCGCCTTCGTCGAGAGGCTTGCCGTCGGCCGAACGGTGACGGTTTCAGTGATGGACCGGCCAGCACTCGACAACGGCTTCGCCACCCACTCGTCCCTGGAAGCCACCTTCACCCGTGATCAAGCACGGGAAGCGGCCAGAGATTTCATGTGTGAACAGGTACTTCTGGCTGATGGGGAGGATCTGATCCGACGTGTTCGGGCCCTCGGTAGCCGAGCGGACAACGTCGATCCCGACTGGACCTGGGACTTCGCCCGTCGAGGTGACACCGTGGTCCAGACCTTGCGTGCCCAGCACGCACTCGCGCACGAGGTCAGCCCTGTGCGGCTGCGCCTGAAGACGCGGCCCGAGGCAATGGACGCCGGTCTGACCTCAGCCTATACACGCTCCCTCGGGTACGGGATTGCCGAGGAAGTCGAATTGCCCCCTGAAGCGGTGGCCAGTCTGGCGGTCGACGGCCCGGAATGGCTGTCGAAGACGGTCAGCGACGTCCGAGTGATCTGGCAACCCGTTTTGGATGCCGCGCAGGCCGATGCTGCTGCCGAGATCGAGTTCCTGGATGCCGAAGGGATGTCGAACGGGCGGTACGCCGGACGGTTGATCGCTCAGCGCTCGGGCGAACTGGGCGCCTCGGTCGAGGCCGACATCCGTGGTGCCCGACTGCAAATGCTTGTTCCGTTCGACCCGAGCGTCGAGGGAAAGATGCGGTACTCCTTCGATCTCAACGACCGAGAGCCCGCTGAGGCGGTGAAGGTGTTGCGGCTGCATCAACGCATCCTGCGAGGAGGTTCGTTTCGTATCACCGTCGACGGCACCTGCATCGGATCCGGGAAACTGCCTGCCAGGGGGACAGATGAGGACAACGCCGAGGCGGAGAAGTTGCTCTCGTACCTCTCGGACTTGGAGGTCGTGCAGCGTCACTGTGAGGCGTATTTTCCCGCGCCACTCGTCTACAGTGGCGCCGAACGCATCGACCTGCGGATCGCACGCCTGCTCATCGAGGGCCGGTGCGTGGCCTACCGGTCGGCGCGTACGGTGACCGTCACCCTCAACGGCCGCGACTCGCCGTCCCTCCGCACCGTCCTTGGTTCTGAGCCCCAATGCCTGCGCTTCAGCCCTCCAGGCTTTGAAGTAACCCTCGGGGGACGTACCTTGGACATCGGCTGTGTCCACTTGTTCCATACCCGCGTCACGGCGGACAATGGCCGGGAGGCCATTGCGGCGCTCAAGGTCGGCCAAGCCGCCGACATGGAGGTCGTCTTCCGCCCCCAGGGTGGTGAGCACTTCCGCCTCTATCTCGAGGGAGCTTTGGACGATTCCCGTCCCCTCGTCCCTGTCCCGCTCGGCCTGCCAGGCTATTCCGATCCCCATTGAGGGTTTTGCAACGCTGGTTCTCTGGAGGGCCCCTCGACGCATGGGCTCGACCATGGACGTCGCCATCCCAGCTCTTCGACGGGGGCACTTAGTACCCGGTCGGTGGGCATTCGGGTTCGCACTTACGTGAGTACTGCGTCAGGCATGACGCCGGGATGCGTCTCGCCCTGGATTTGTGGGGACCGCATAAGCCGGACTCCGGTCAGCGCCGTTCCGATGAGGGTGTGGTCTCGTCCTTTCCGCGCGAAAGGCTTGCTGCTGACAGCTCACGGGACACGTTCGCAACCTCTGTGGCACGCGGTACGCGGAAGTCGTCAAGTAGGTGCTCGATGGAAATCTGACTGAGTGTCAGTAAAGTCAGCATCAGGTCAGCATCGATCCGGTCAAGCCTGCCGACGTCTGGCGGAAGTTGTACTTTGAGGTGGACCGCCAGAGGGTGCGCGGAGAGCGTTTGCTTGCGTCGATTGAGTGAGTCGAGGATGCGCTTGCCGTCCTGGTCGCCTGTTCATGCACTGGGTGCAAAACACCAGCTCAGAGTGCTTGAGACCGTGGTTTCGGAGATGTTGACGGCAGTTCGGATGCAGGTAGCCGTCCCTTGGTGCATCCCTTCACTCCCCTAAAACGCGACCTGCTCTTGCTGCTCTCCCGGGTCTGAGTGATACCGTCTCGTGGACGCCCGCTGAAGTTTCTCTACAACTTCAGCGCGCTGTACCGCACGTTGAGCCTCGGCGTCCCCTTCGGGCCCGCGTTCGTCACCTTCGACGAGTCCCGGCTCGCCACAGACATGACGGTCGCCGTCATCGGCCTCGCCCTCAACGAGGCCGCCTACGCCGCCGAGGTCGTCCGCGGCGGACTGCTCTCCGTCGACCAGGGCCAGCACGAGGCGGCCGCCGCCCTCGGCCTGCCCCGGCGCTACCAGTTCACGCGGATCGTCCTCCCGCAGGCCCTCCGCTCCATCGTGCCGAACTACGTCAACCAGCTCATCGGCCTGGTCAAGAGCACGTCCCTCGTCTTCTACGTCTCCCTGCTCGACCTGTTCGGCACCGTGCAGAGCATGGGCAGCACCTACCCCGGCGACATCGTGCCGCTGCTGCTCGTCGCCACGGTCTGGTACCTGATCCTGACCAGCGCCGTGTCCGTCGTGCAGTACTACGTCGAGCGGTACTTCGCGCGCGGCGCCACCCGCGCGCTGCCCCCGACCCCGCTGCGGAGGGCCCGCGCCGCCCTCGCCGGACTCCGCGCCCGGCTGCGTGAGGAGAGCGCCGTATGACCCCCACCACCCAGGAGACCGCCCCCGCCGCGCTGGAGATCCACGGCGTGCACAAGTGGTACGGCGCCCAACAGGTCCTCGACGGCATCGACTTGACCGTGCGGCCCGGTGAGGTGACCGTCATCCTCGGCCCCTCCGGCTCGGGCAAGTCCACGCTGCTGCGCGTCGTCAACCACCTGGAGAAACCCGAGATCGGCCATGTGAGCGTCGGCGGCGAGCTGATCGGCGTACGGCGCGGAAACCGGGGTCGGCTACGGGAGTTGAGCGAGCGGGCGATCCTCGCGCAGCGCGGCCGGATCGGGTTCGTCTTCCAGAACTTCAACCTCTTCCCGCATCTGACCGCCCTCGACAACGTCGCCGCCGCGCCCGTGGCCACCGGCCGCCTCGGCAAGCCCGAGGCTAGGGAACTCGCCCGCGAACTCCTCGGCCGGGTCGGGCTCGCGGACCGCGCCGGTGCCTACCCGCGCCAGCTGTCCGGAGGCCAGCAACAGCGCGTGGCCATCGCACGCGCCCTCGCGCTGCGTCCCGGCATCATCCTCTTCGACGAGCCGACCTCCGCGCTCGACCCCGAACTCGTCGGTGAAGTGCTCGCCGTCATCAAGGACTTGGCCTCCGGCGGCACCACGCTCGTCATCGTCACCCACGAGATCGGCTTCGCGCGCGAGGTCGCCGACCGGATCGTCTTCATCGACGAGGGCCGGATCGTCGAACAGGGGCCGCCCGCCCAGGTGTTGGACAAGCCGCGGCATGAACGCACGCGTGACTTCCTGAGCAAGGTGCTCTGAACTCCCCCTCTTTCGCGGACCGTCCGGTCTCCCGTCCCCACGCCCTTCCGTCCCCACGCCCTCCCGTACGAACGACAAGGACAGCCATGCCCCGTGACCTCATCACCCGGCGCCGTGCGGTGCGCGGTACCGTCGCGGCGACCGCCGCCGCCCTCCTCGCCACCCTGCTCGCCGCCTGCGGCGGGGAGAGCGACGCCGCGACCACGACCGACGCCCGGGGCACGGTCACCGTGGGGAAGGTGTCCAACGGCGCCGCGACCCAGACCCGGCTCGACGTCGCCGAGGTGAAGTCCATCAGCGCCGAACTCCCCGCCGCCGTACGGAAGGACGGCACGCTGAAAGTCGCGGTCGGCGCGCTGCCCGACGGGTTCCCGCCGCTCGCGTTCGTCGGCTCCGACCAGAAGACGCTGACCGGCGCCGAGCCGGATCTCGCCCGACTGGTCGCCGCCGTGCTCGGGCTGCGGCCCGAGATCCGCAACTACACCTGGGAGAACATGTTCGTCGGCATCGACAGCGGCAAGGCCGACGTCGGCTTCGCCAACATCACCGACACCGAGGAACGCAAGCGGAAGTACGACTTCGCCTCCTACCGCAAGGACAACGTCGGCTTCGAGGTGCTGAAGAAGAGCGGCTGGAACTTCGGCGGGAACTACCGCACCCTCGCGGGGAAGACGGTCGCCGTGGACAACGGCACCAACCAGGAGAAGATCCTCCTCGAATGGCGGGACAAGCTGAAGAAGGAGGGCAGGACCCTCACCGTCAAGAACTTCGCCAGCAAGAACGCCACCTACCTCGCGCTCACCGGCGGCCGGATCGACGCCTACTTCGCGGCCAACCCCGGCATCGCCTACCACGTGAAGCAGACCGCCGGATCTCCCTCCCCGACCCGCAGCGCGGGCACGTTCTCCGGCGCGGGCGCCCGGCTCCAGGGGCTGATCGCGGCCACCACGAAGAAGAACAGCGGGCTCGCCAAGCCGATCGCGGACGCCCTCAACCACCTGATCGACTCCGGGCGGTACGCCAAGTGGCTCTCCGCCTACAACCTCTCCGACGAGTCCGTCACCAAGGCGGAGATCAACCCGCCCGGACTGCCGCTGGACAACTCCTGACCCACTGCTGACAGGCTGCTGACCTGCTACGGAAAGGCGAACGGGTGATGTTCGGCGTGTCGGGAACACGTTTCGGCGGCCGCGCGTTGGCCCTCATGACGAGACGCGAAGTGCAAGCGCCGAAGTGCAAGGACCGGAGGGGGTGGGGGACATGCCGCAGGTGCTCGACCGCGTGCCGTGCCCGCGCCTTCTGAGGACCGGCCGTTCCGTTCTGCTGCACTCCCGGCCGCACATAGATCTGCAGCGGGTGGCCGGCGCGCTCTGTCGCGCCTGACGCGCATCTCCCGACCTTCGTTCCACCGCGCACCTCCGCGCGAGGGCCGGTGCGTCCCGCACTCGCCCGCGCCGCCCCCGCACTTCTCATGTCGCCCACGTCATGTCGCCCACGCAAGGACCCTCAAGGAAGGCGTTCCTCGTGCCCTCTGCTCCCGCATCCCCTGATTCCCGACTGCGTCTCGCCGTCGCCCTCGACGGCACCGGCTGGCATCCCGCCTCCTGGCGCGACCCGGCCGCCCGCCCCGACGAGCTGTTCACCGCCGCGTACTGGGCCGACCAGGTCGCCGAGGCCGAGGCCGGACTGCTCGACTTCGTCACCATCGAGGACGGCCTCGCCCCGCAGTCCGCGCACCCCCTCCAGCCCGACGACCGCACCGACCAGGTGCGCGGCAGGCTCGACGCCGTCCTGATCGCCGCGCGGGTCGCTCCGCTTACTCACCACATAGGTCTGGTCCCGACGGTGGTGGTCACGCACACGGAGCCGTTCCATATCTCCAAGGCCATCGCCACCCTTGACTACGTCAGCACCGGCCGTGCGGGCGTCCGGGTGCGGATCAGCGGCCGCCCCGACGAGGCCGCGCACTTCGGCCGCCGGGTCATCGCCCCCATCGACGCCTACGACAGCCCGGCCGCCCAGGAGACGGTGACCGGCCTGCTGGAGGAGACCGCCGATTACGTGGAGGTGATCCGCAGGCTCTGGGACAGCTGGGAGGACGACGCGGAGATCCGGGACGCCGCGACCGGCCGCTTCATCGACCGTGAGAAGCTGCACTACATCGACTTCGAGGGCCGCCACTTCAGCGTCAAGGGCCCCTCCATCACCCCGCGCCCGCCCCAGGGGCAGCCCCTGGTCACGGCCCTGGCCCACCAGACCGGGCCCTACCGGCTGGTCGCCCGCCAGGCCGACGTCGGCTACGTCACGCCGTACGACGCGGCCGACGCCCGTGTCATGGTCGCCGAGGTCCGCGCGGAGCAGGACGCGGCGGGCCGGGCCGAGAAGCCGCTGCATGTCTTCGGCGACCTCGTGGTCTTCCTGGACGACACGACGGCCGGGGCAACAGCCCGGCGCGGGCGCCTGGACGAGCTGGCGGGCGAGCCGTACACCAGCGACGCCCGCGTCTTCACCGGGACGGTCGCCCAACTGGCCGATCTGCTGGAGGAGCTGGCCGGGAGCGGACTCACCGGGTTCCGGCTGCGGCCCGCCGTCACCGGGCACGACCTGCCCCGGATCAGCCGCGACCTGGTGCCCGAGCTGCAACGCCGGGGCCGCTTCCGCACGGCCTACGAGGCACGCACCCTGCGCGGTCTCCTCGGCCTGGACCGCCCCGCCAACCGTTACGCCGCCTGAGCCGCCGGAGAGGAGACCCGACGCCATGAGCAAGTCCAAGAAGCAGGTGCACCTCGCCGCGCACTTCCCCGGGGTCAACAACACCACCGTGTGGAGCGACCCGGAGGCAGGCAGCCACATCGAGTTCAGCTCCTTCGCGCACTTCGCCCGCACCGCCGAACGCGCCAAGTTCGACTTCCTGTTCCTCGCGGAAGGGCTGCGACTGCGCGAACAGGGCGGTGAGATATACGACTTGGACGTGGTGGGCCGCCCCGACACCTTCACCGTCCTCGCCGCGCTCGCCGCCGTCACCGACCGGCTCGGCCTGACCGGCACCATCAACTCCACCTTCAACGAGCCGTACGAGGTGGCCCGCCAGTTCGCCTCCCTCGACCATCTCTCCGGCGGGCGCGCCGCCTGGAACGTGGTCACCTCCTGGGACGCCTTCACCGGCGAGAACTTCCGCCGGGGCGGCTTCCTGCCGCAGGGGGAGCGGTACTCGCGCGCCAAGGAGTTCCTGGCCACCGCGCACGAACTCTTCGACTCCTGGCACGGCGACGAGATCCTGGCCGACCGGGCCACCGGCGCCTTCCTCCGGGACGCCAAGGCCGGTGCCTTCACGCACCAGGGGCAGCACTTCGACATACACGGCCGTTTCAACGTCCCCCGTTCCCCGCAGGGCCGCCCGGTCATCTTCCAGGCGGGCGACTCCGAGGAGGGTCGCGAGTTCGCCGCCTCCGACGCCGACGCCATTTTTAGTAGGTACGCCACCCTGGAGGAGGGCCGCCGCTTCTACGCCGATGTCAAGGGGCGCCTCGCCAAGTACGGCCGCACTCCGGACCAGTTGCTCATCCTGCCCGCGGCGACCTTCGTCCTCGGCGACACCGACGAGGAGGCCGCCGAGCTGGCCCGCGAGGTGCGCGGGCAGCAGGTCAGCGGGGCCACCGCCCTCAAGCACCTGGAGTTCGTCTGGAACCGCGACCTGTCGGCCTACGACCCGGAGGGCCCGCTGCCCGACGTGGACCCGGTGGTGAGCGAGGAGCACATATCCCGGGGGCGGGCCCAGGTGCGGATGTACCGCGACCCGGTGGCCATCGCCCGCGAGTGGCGCGAGCTGGCCGAGACCAACGGCTGGTCCATCCGCGACCTGGTGATCAACACCGGCAACCGGCAGACCTTCGTGGGCTCCCCGGACACCGTGGCCCGCACCATCGACGAGTTCGTGCAGGCGGACGCCTCCGACGGCTTCATCCTCGTCCCGCACATCACCCCGGGCGGGCTCGACCCGTTCGCGGACCGGGTGGTCCCGCTGCTCCAGGAGCGGGGTGTGTTCCGCACCGAGTACGAGGGGACGACCCTGCGCGAACACCTGGGGCTGGCCCACCCGGACGCGGGGGCGGGGGCGGAGCGGGCCGCGTCCTGAGACGCAGTGCCGTAGGTGTGTGCGGTGGTGCCGCCCGTCGGGCCCGGACAGCGGGCGGCACCACCCCGCCGCGTCTCGCGTGTCAGGCGGCGCCGCCCACCGTGTCCACCAGTTCCGCCAGGGCTGCGGCCAGTTGCTCCAGGTCCGGTCCGGCCGGGCCGCCCGGTTCGGTCATGTAGGCGTCCCGGCGGATCTCGACCATCAGGGCGCTCACCCGCCGGTCCACGCCGTAGTGCGCGAGCGGTACGTAGGTTCCGCTGAACGGGCTGTCCAGGCCGACGTCGCCGCAGCGCGCGAACGCGGCCCGCGCCGCCTCGGTCAGCTCCGGCGGGGTGTGGAAGGGGTCCGTGCCGAGGCAGACGGCGGGACGCGGACCGTCCTGATGCAGCTCATAGGGGAGCGGCTTCGTCGGATAGGAGTGCACGTCGATGACGACGGCTCGGCCGGTGGCGGCGAGGCGCTCGGCCACCGCCCGGGTCATCGCCTCCGCGTACGGCTCGAAGTACCGCCCGACCAGCGGCCCGGCGTCGGCGGGCTCGGGACGCAGCGGCTCCCGGTGCGTGGTCCGGGTGTACACCGCGCCCATGCCGACGGCGAGCATCTCCTCCCGCTCGTCCGGGAACCGCTCCGGGTCCACGACCAGCCGGGAGAGCCGGTTGACGAACCGCCAGGGCCGTTGTCCCGTCAGCGCGGCGGCCTGTTCCGCGAGGGTGTCGGTGTGGGCGTCGGTGATGTGGTCCAGCTCCCGCGCCAGCGCCGCGTCGTCGAGGACGATGCCCGTGCGCACGTCGTCCGGTATCGCCCGCGCCGCGTGCGGGACATGGAGCAGCACGGGCGAGTCGGCGGCGCCGGGGAGCAGGTCGAACGAGCGTGGGGTCACGGAACACTCCCGGGGAGGGTCGGTGCGGAGGGTGCGAGCAATTCACGCACCATTCTGCCGACTTGCTCCGTCTCGATCAGAAAGCCGTCGTGCCCGTACGCCGACTCGACCACCCGGGGCCGGTCCGCCGAGGGGATCAGCGCGGCCAGCCGCTCCTGCTGGGCCAGGGGATAGAGCCGGTCGGAGTCCACCCCGGCGACCAGGGTGGACGCGGTCACCCGGGCGAGCGCGGCGCGCGCACCGCCCCGTCCCCGGCCCACGTCATGGGCGTTCATCGCCTCGGTCAACACGACGTAACTGGCCGCGTCGAAGCGGCGGTTGAGCTTGTCGGCGTGATGGTCGAGGTAGGACGCCACGCGGTAGCGGCCGCCGTGGAAGGGGTCCTCCGCGCCCTGCGGGAGCCGTCCGAAGCGGGCCTGGAGTTCCGGTTCGGCGCGGTAGGTGACATGGGCGACGCGGCGGGCGAGGCCGAGTCCGGCGAGCGGGCCGTGCCCGGTGTCGTGGTAGTCGCCGCCCTGCCAGTGCGGGTCGTCGCGGACGGCCCGGAGCTGGATGTCGGCCCAGGCTATGTGCTCCGCGGTCGCCTCCGCCGAGGTGGCGAGGAGCAGCAGGGCGCCCGTGCGTTCCGGGTGCGACACCGCCCACTCGACGGCGCGCATCCCGCCCATCGAGCCGCCGACGACCAGCGCCCACCGGTCGATCCCGAGCGCGTCCGCGAGGCCGGTCTCCGCTGTCACCTGGTCCCGCTGGGTCAGGAACGGGAACGCGCCGCCCCACGGCCGTCCGCTGCCGGGCCGTACGGAGGCCGGGCCGGTGCTGCCCTGGCAGCCGCCGAGCACGTTCGGCGCGACGACGAACCAGCGGTCGGTGTCGAGCGCCCGGCCGGGACCGACCAGCGCGTCCCACCAGCCGGGGGAGGGATGCCCGGGCTCCGCAGGACCTGCCACATGGCTGTCCCCGGTCAGCGCGTGCAGCACCAGTACGGCGTTGGAGCGGTCCGGGGCGAGCCGTCCCCAGGTCTCGAACGCCAGCCGGACGCCCGGGAGTTCACCGCCGGCCTCCAGTGGCAGCGGAGCCTTGGCCGCGTACCACTGCCGCCGTCCGACCGGATCGCCCTCCCGCCAGGCGCCGGTGGCGACGACCGGCGGAAGGGCGTGGTCCGGCGTCGCCGGGACCGTGCTCAGGAGGCGCCCTTGGCCGCGCGGAACCCGGCCTCCAGGTCCGCCTTGAGGTCGGCCACGCTCTCCAGGCCCACCGAAAGGCGCACCAGACCCGGCGAGGTGCCCGTCGCCGCGAGCTGCTCCTCGTCCAGTTGGCTGTGGGTGGTTGAGGCGGGGTGGATGATCAGGCTGCGCACGTCGCCGATGTTGGCGAGATGGCTGAACAGTTCCACCGCGTCCACGAACCGCTTGCCCGCCTCCACCCCGTCCCGCAGCTCGAAGGAGACGACGGCACCGGAGCCGCGCGGCAGATACCTCCGCCCCGTCTCGTACCAAGGGCTGGACTCGAGACCCGGGTAGTGCACGGCGGCCACCTCGTCGCGGCTCTCCAGCCACGCGGCCAGCGCGAGGGCGTTCGCCGAGTGCCGTTCGAGGCGCAGACTCAGCGTCTCCACGCCCTGGAGCAGCAGGAACGCCGAGTGCGGGGAGAGCGCCGGGCCGAGGTCGCGCAGCAGCTGCACACGCAGCTTGACCGCGAAGGCGCCGGGTCCGAGCGCGGGCCAGTAGCGCAGCCCGTGGTAGCTGGGGTCGGGCTCGGTGAAGTCCGGGAAGCGGTCGGGGTGCGCGCCGAAGTCGAAGGTCCCGCCGTCCACCACGACACCGGCGATGGTCGTGCCGTGTCCGCCGAGGAACTTGGTCGCGGAGTGGACCACGATGTCCGCGCCGTGCTCAATGGGCCGCAGGAGATAGGGCGTCGGCACCGTGTTGTCCACGATCAGTGGCACGCCCGCGCCGTGCGCCACGTCCGCGACCCCGCGTACGTCGAGCACGTTGTTGCGCGGATTGCCCAGGGTCTCCGCGAACAGGGCCTTGGTGTTCGGGCGGATCGCCGCCCGCCAGGCGTCCAGGTCGTCGGGGTCGTCCACGAACGACACCTCGATGCCGAGCCTCGGCAGGGTGTGCCGGAAGAGGTTGTAGGTGCCGCCGTACAGCGAGGTGCTGGAGACGAGGTGGTCGCCCGCGCCCGCCAGGGTGAGGATCGCCAGGGTCTCGGCGGCCTGCCCCGACGCCAGCGCGACGGCGGCGACCCCGCCCTCCAGGGCGGCGATGCGCTGCTCGAAGACGTCCTGGGTGGGGTTGTGGATGCGGGTGTAGATGTTGCCGGGCTCCGCGAGCGAGAACAGGTCGGCCGCGTGCCGGGTGTCCTCGAAGACGAAGGACGTCGTCTGGTAGATCGGCGTGGCCCGCGCCCCGGTCGCCGGGTCGGGCGCCGCCCCGGCGTGGATCTGCCGGGTCTCGAAGGACCAGGCCGAGGTGTCGGGTCCCGTCGGCGTCTCGTCGGGGGTGTGGCCTGCGGTGACCGAGTCGATGGGCTGGCTGCTCATGGTGCTCCTCGTGCGGGTCGGGCGCGGACTCGCGACGAGACAAGCACGGGCGGTTCGCACCGGACAGCCCGGCGCGAACCGTGACACGAGGACTTCATGTCCGTCACAGCGCCGCAACACGGGGCAATGCCGGAGAAGCACTGCCGACAGAGAGCACTGCCGACAGGTACGACCGTGCCCCGGCCGGAGAGCCCGGCCGGGGCACGACGGACCTACGGCTGGATCAGCTCAGGGACGCGAGCGTCGCGTTCCAGGTGGCCGACGGGCGCATGACCGCGTCCGCCTTGGCCGCGTCCGGCTTGTAGTAGCCGCCGATGTCGGCCGCGGAGCCCTGCACGGCGAGCAGCTCCTCGACGATCTTCTGCTCGTCGGCCGCGAGGGCCTCGGCGAACGGGGCGAACGCCTTCGCCAGGTCGGCGTCCTCGGTCTGCTTGGCCAGCTCCTGCGCCCAGTACAGGGACAGGAAGAAGTGGCTGCCGCGGTTGTCGATGCCGCCGACGCGACGGGTCGGGGACTTGTCCTCGTCGAGGAAGGTCGCCGTGGCGCGGTCGAGGGTGTCGGCGAGGACCTTGGCACGGGTGTTGCCGGTGGCAGCCGCGTACTGCTCCAGGGCCGGGACCAGCGCGAAGAACTCACCGAGGGAGTCCCAGCGCAGGTAGTTCTCCTTGACGAGCTGCTGGACGTGCTTGGGGGCCGAGCCGCCCGCGCCCGTCTCGAACAGGCCGCCGCCCGCCATCAGCGGGACGACCGACAGCATCTTGGCGCTGGTGCCCAGCTCCAGGATCGGGAAGAGGTCGGTGTTGTAGTCACGCAGCACGTTGCCGGTCACCGAGATGGTGTTCTCGCCGCGGCGGATGCGCTCCACCGACAGCTTGGCGGCCTCGACCGGGGCGAGGATCCGGATGTCCAGGCCCTCGGTGTCGTGCTCCGGCAGGTACTGCTTCACCTTGGCGATGAGGTTGGCGTCGTGGGCGCGGTCCTCGTCCAGCCAGAACACGGCCGGGTCGCCGGTGGCGCGGGCACGGGTGACGGCCAGCTTGACCCAGTCGCGAATCGGGGCGTCCTTGGTCTGGCAGGCGCGGAAGATGTCGCCCGCGGCGACCGGCTGCTCGATGAGGACGTCGCCGCCGGCGTCGACCACGCGGACGGTGCCCGCGACCGGGACCTCGAAGGTCTTGTCGTGGGAGCCGTACTCCTCGGCCTTCTGCGCCATCAGGCCGACGTTCGGCACGGTGCCCATGGTGGACGGGTCGTAGGCGCCGTTCGCGCGGCAGTCGTCGATGACGGCCTGGTAGACACCGGCGTAGGAGGAGTCCGGGATCACCGCGAGGGTGTCGTGCTCCTGGCCGTCCGCGCCCCACATGTGGCCGGAGGTGCGGATCATCGCGGGCATGGAGGCGTCCACGATGACGTCCGAGGGGACGTGCAGGTTGGTGATGCCCTTGTCCGAGTCGACCATGGCGAGGGCCGGGCCCTCGGCCAGCTCGGCGTCGAAGGACGCCTTGATCTCGGCGCCCTCGGGCAGGCTCTCCAGGCCCTTGAGGATGCCGCCGAGGCCGTCGTTCGCGGACAGGCCGGCCGCCTTGAGCGTCTCGCCGTACTTCGCGAACGTCTTCGGGAAGAACGTGCGCACCACGTGACCGAAGATGATCGGGTCGGAGACCTTCATCATCGTGGCCTTCAGGTGCACCGAGAAGAGGACGCCCTCCTCCTTGGCGCGGGCGACCTGCGCGGCGAGGAACTTCTCCAGCTCGGCGACGTGCATGACGGAGGCGTCGACGACCTCGTCCTTGAGGACGGGCACGGACTCCTTCAGCACGGTGGTGGTGCCGTCCTCGGCGACCAGCTCGATACGGAGCGTGCCGTCCTCGGCGATGACCACGGACTTCTCGGTGGAGCGGAAGTCGTTCTCACCCATGGTGGCGACGTTGGTCTTGGACTCGGAGGTCCAGGCGCCCATGCGGTGCGGGTGGGTCTTGGCGTAGTTCTTCACCGAGGCGGGGGCGCGGCGGTCGGAGTTGCCCTCACGCAGGACCGGGTTCACGGCGGAACCCTTGATCTTGTCGTAGCGGGCGCGGATGTCGCGCTCCTCGTCGGTCTTCGGGTCCTCGGGGTAGTCCGGCAGGGCGTAGCCCTTGGCCTGCAGCTCGGCGACGGCGGCCTTGAGCTGCGGGATGGACGCCGAGATGTTCGGCAGCTTGACGATGTTGGCCGAGGGGGTCTTGGCCAGGTCGCCGAGCTCGGCCAGCGCGTCCGGGATGCGCTGGTCCTCGGTCAGGTACTCCGGGAAGACGGCGATGATGCGCCCGGCCAGAGAGATGTCGCGGGTGTCCACGGGCACACCGGCCTGAGCGGCGTACGCCTGGATCACCGGCAGGAACGAATGGGTCGCCAGGGCCGGCGCTTCGTCCGTGTAGGTGTAGATGATGGTCGAGTCAGTCACCGGGTGCTCCGCTCCACGTCTGCAACATTGCTCGACATCAAGATATCTCGTGACCGCACTCGCTTCGACAGGGGTCCGGCGGCGACCGGTCAGCGGCCGGTCCCGGTCATCTCCCGCTCGATCCAGCGGCAGATCACCTCGACGACGTACACATGCTCGGCCCGCGTGAGATCCCGCCCCTTTTCGATCCCGTGGCAGCGCAGCAGACAGATGCGGCAGCAGGTGCCGGTGGCGTGCTGCGCGACGAAGACGGGGTGCCCCTTGTACGGGGTCTGCTTGCCGTCCTTGTGCGGCTGCGCGGGCGCGAGCCGCTTGGCGATCAGGTCGTACGCGTGCCGGCGGATCGTGGCCGGGCCCTTCAGCTCGGCGGTCGCCCGGTCCCGGCCGCGGAGGTGGAACCTGGCGCGGAACGGCTGCCGGGTGATCGAGTCGAGCCGGGCGTCCAGGGCGGCGGGGGAGGGCGGGGTGAAGGGCTGGGGGTCGGGGTCGGGGTCGGAATCGTGCGATGAAGTCATACTATTTCGAGCTTAGCCCGGTGCTGTGCGCCGGTGCCCGGGCGTGCCACGATGAGCCGGTGAGTGATGAACGCCGGAACCTGCTCGTGGACAAGACGCCCCTGCCCGACGGCATCGAGGAGCGGCTGCGGGCCCAGCTCACCTTCCTGGTGGAGGTGGACCAGCTCAAGACCGTGCTGCGCCAGTCGCCCCTCGCCGCGGCGGACCGCCGCGAGAACGACGCCGAGCACTCGTGGCATCTGGCGATGATGGTCGCGGTCCTCGCCGAGCACTCCGACGAGCCCATCGACGTGGGCCACACCGTCGAACTGGTGCTGCTGCACGACCTCGTGGAGATCTACGCCGGTGACACTCCGCTGTACGACAGTGCCGGGGGCGTCGGCCAGCGGGAGCGGGAGACGGTCGCGGCAGACGAGCTGTTCCGGCTGCTCCCGGAGGACCAGGCCCGGCGGATGCGGGCCCTGTGGGACGAGTTCGAGGAGCGCGCCACTCCCGAGGCCAGGTTCGCCAAGGCGATGGACCGGCTCCAGCCGCTCCTGCTCAACTGGATGGCCCGCGGTGGTACCTGGCGCACTCCCGGCGTCACCGCCGACGACGTCCGGGCCCGCAAGGCGGTGATCGGAGAAGCCTCCGCGTCGCTGTGGACGGCGGGCCGCCACCTCATCGACGAGGGCGAGCGGCGGGGCTGGTCGCGGAGTGAGCGGTCCGAGGACTGAGCCGTCCGAGAAACCGAGGGGTCCGAGAAACCGAGGGGTCCGAGGACTGAGCGGACCGAGAACTGAGCGGTCCGGTGGCGGCGCCCGGTCGACGGGGCGCCGCCACCTCGCTCACTGGTCGGCCAGAACCGGGCCGGCGGACACGTCGGCGGCGCCCCGCTGGTGCGGGATCAGGGGCGTCCCCTGCTGCAGCGTCACCGTGCGGGCCGGGACCGGGATCGAGATGCCCTCCTCGCGGTAGCGGCGGTGGAGGCGCTTGATGAACTCGTGCTTGATGCGGAACTGGTCGCTGAACTCGCCGACGCCGAGGATGACCGTGAAGTCGATGCGGGACTCGCCGAAGGTGTGGAAGCGGATGGCCGCCTCGTGCTCGGGGAGCGCGCCGGTGATCTCGGTCATGACCTCGTTGACGACGTCGGCGGTCACGCGCTCGACGAACTCGAGGTCGGAGTCGTAGCCCACGCCCGCCTGGACCAGCATCGTGAGCTGCTGTTCGGGGCGGGTGAAGTTGGTCATGTTGGTCTTGGCCAGCTGGCCGTTGGGGATGACCACGAGGTTGTTGGAGAGCTGGCGGACCGTCGTCTGACGCCAGTTGATGTCGACGACGTAGCCCTCCTCGCCGCTGCTGAGCCGGATGTAGTCGCCCGGCTGGACGGTCTTGGAGGCGAGGATGTGGATGCCCGCGAACAGGTTGGCCAGCGTGTCCTGGAGGGCCAGCGCGACGGCCAGACCGCCGACGCCCAGGGCGGTGAGCAGGGGCGCGATGGAGATGCCGAGCGTCTGCAGCACCACCAGGAAGCCGATGGCGAGGACCAGGACCCGGGTGATGTTGACGAAGATCGTGGCCGAGCCCGCCACGCCCGAGCGGGACTGGGTGACGGCGTGCACGAGGTTCGCGATCACCCGCGCCGCGGAGAGGGTCACCACGAAGATGATCCAGACCTCGAGGACCTGGTTCACGTTGTTCTGCGTGGTCTTGGTCAGTGGCAGCACCGCCGCGGCCGTCGCCGCACCGCCCGCTATCGCCGCCCACGGCACCACCGTGCGCAGCGCGTCCACGATGACGTCGTCGCCGCTCCACCTGGTCCGCTTGGCGTGCTTGGCGAGCCAGCGCAGCACGGTGCGGGACAGGAAGGCCAGCACCACACCGGCCGCGAGGGTGATCCCGGCGAGCACGAGGTCGTCCAGCGTCGCGTCACGGGTCAGCACGTGGTTCACCGGCCGCCTCCGGGGGCCGACACGGCCGCGTGGAGCCTGAAGTGAAGTCTCGTCACGTTGTCACCTGCTCGAAGTCCGGGATGTGCCGTGGCGCGCCGCACGCCGTGCACCGGCGGGCGCGTTCGCTCGTCATCCTGCCGTATCCCGGAGGGCGTTCCGCACCGGGAGGGCGGAGCGTGATCACTTACCCGGGGTAACTCGTCACCGCTCAGAGGCCGGTGTACGAACCGTGCCGTCCGGCGCCCTCCGAGAACCGCCGCGCCCCGTGCAGCGCCTCGCCCAACACGTCCCGCCCGCCGAGCAGTTCGGCCCGCATCGCCGCCTCCTCCGGGCGTCCCTCCTGGTCGAGCACCGAGGCCCGGTCGGCGCGCAGACAGTTCTGCGGGAAACGGGCGATGGCGGCGGCCAACTCCTCGGCCGCCGCCCGCGCTTGACCCCTCGGTACGACGCGGTCCGCGAGGCCGATCGCGTGCGCCTCGGCGGCCTCCACCGGGCGCCCGGTCAGGATCATGTCCAGCGCCCGCCCGGTGCCGATCAGCCGGGGCAGCCGTACCGTGCCGCCGTCGATCAGCGGCACGCCCCAGCGGCGGCAGAACACCCCGAACACCGCGTCCTCCTCGGCGACCCGGAGATCGCACCACAGCGCCAGCTCCAGACCGCCCGCCACGGCGTGCCCGGCGACGGCCGCGACGACCGGCTTGGACAGCCGCAGCCGGGTCGGACCCATCGGCCCGTCGCCGTCCTCCTCGACCCGGTTGCCGCGCGGGGTGCCGATCCCCTTGAGGTCCGCACCCGCGCAGAACGTGCCGCCCTCACCCCACAGCACCGCCACCCGCGCGCCGTCGTCCGCCTCGAACGCCTTGAAGGCGGCGGCCAGTTCGGCGGCGGTCGGCCCGTCCACGGCGTTGCGGGCCTCGGGCCGGGACAGGACGACGGTGGTGACGAACCCCTTGCGCTCCACACGGACCGACATGGCTGCTCTCCTCCTCGCGGGGACCGGGAGGGCCACTGTGCCGCAGGTCGGGGGCGGTGGGGAGTGTTTCGGATCACGCGGGGCCCTCGGTCTGCGGCCCCCCCCGGGTCGGGTCACGTACGACCTGCGGCCTCCCGGGTCGGGTCACGTGCGGCCCTCGGTCTGCGGCCCCCAGGTTGGGTCACGTGCGGCCCTCGGCCCGCGCCCCCTCGGTTAGATCACGCGCGCCCCGCGACCTGGGGCCCCGGGTCGGATCACGCGCGGCCCGCTGAATTGCGCCCCCCGGGTCAGATCACCCGCAGCCGCACCAGCGCCCCCAGCGTCAACGCCCCCGGCACCAGCGGCAGCCACACCGTGATCATCCGGTACGCCAGGACCACCGCCGTCGCCACGGCCGCCGGGCCGCCCGCCGCGACCAGGGCCACCACCAGGGCGGCCTCCACCGAGCCGATGCCGCCCGGGGTGGGCACGAGGGCCACCGCCGTGGTCGCGGCGAGGTAGGCCAGGGCCGCGTGCGGGGCCGCGACCGGGA
>NZ_WWIR01000488.1 GCF_009863025.1 Streptomyces sp. SID4985
CCGGTGCGGCGAGAGTGCGTGCCGGGCGTCGCGACGGGGCGAACGTTGCCTGTTGCGGCACTAGAGGCGCCGCTGCCAGGTCTGGCCGGTCAGGTCCTGGCCGAAGCTGTGATGGGGGTCCTCGGCGGTGAGTTCGAAGCCGTGGCGCTGGTAGAGGCGGCGGGCGGAGCCGAGGACGTCGTTGGTCCACAGGGTGATCGCCTCGTACCCGGACTCGCGGGCGAAGTCCAGGCACTCCTCGATCAGGCGGGCGCCGACGCCGAGGCCGCGGGCCGCCGGGTCTACGAGGAGCAGGCGCAGCTTGGCGGTCCGGTCGTCCGCGCGCACGCAGAAGACGCAGCCCGCCCGCTGCCCGTCCACCTCGGCGATCCAGGCGGACTGCGGTCCGGGTTCCTTGCCGTCGGCGTAGTCGGCGACGATCCGGCAGACCAGCGCCTCGAAGTCGGTGTCCCAGCCGAACTCCCGGTCGTAGAACTCGCCGTGGGCCATGACCACCCAGCCCAGGTCGCCGGGCCTGCCCAGGGGCCGTACGACCGCCTCGCGCTCCGTCATCGCGTCCTCCCGGTACCCTTCCGCGTCACTGAAACGACTGTTTCAGTAGACTAACTCCGGTGAGCCCCTCCGAGCCAGACCCCTCCCCCCGGCGCCGGGAACTGCTGGAGGCGGCCTACGCCTACGCGCTGCGCGGCGGTCTTGCCGAGCTGTCCCTGCGCCCGCTCGCGGAGGCGATCGGGTCCAGCCCGCGGGTGCTGCTCTACCTCTTCGGCAGCAAGGACGGGCTGATCCGCGCCCTGCTCGCCCGGGCGCGGGCCGACGAACTGGCCGCGCTGCGGCGGATCATGGACGCGCGGGAGGAGCCTCGCGGGCTGCGGCCGGTCGCGCGGGAGCTGTGGCGGTGGCTGTCCGACGACGCCCACCGGGGGCTGCTGACCCTGTGGGTGGAGAGCTACACCCGCTCCCTCACCGACCCGGACGGTCCCTGGGACGGCTTCGCGCGGGCCACGGTCGAGGACTGGCTGACGCTGCTCGCGGCCGCGCAGCCCGCCGAAGTGCGCGACACCGAGGCGGGCCGGGACGAGCGCACGCTCGTGCTCGCCGTGCTGCGGGGCGGGCTGCTGGACCTGCTCGCCACGGGCGACACCGCGCGCGTCACGGCGGCGGTGCACAGCCAACTCGCCTCCGAAGAACAGTAGTTCACCCCAGCGCACGGTCCAGGTTGAAGGCCGCACTGATCAGGGAGAGGTGAGTGAACGCCTGGGGGAAATTGCCCTGTTGCTCTCCGGTGCGGCCGATCTCCTCGGCGTACAGGCCGAGATGGTTGGCGTAGGTGAGCATCTTCTCGAAGGCGAGGCGGGCTTCGTCCAGGCGGCCCGCGCGGACGAGTGCCTCGACGTACCAGAACGAGCAGATGGAGAAGGTGCCTTCGTCGCCGCGCAGGCCGTCGGGGCTGGCGCCGGGGTCGTAGCGGTAGACGAGGGAGTCGGAGACGAGTTCCTCGGTGAGCGCGTCCAGGGTGGAGAGCCACTTGGGGTCGGTGGGGGCGATGAACTTGGCGAGCGGCATCATCAGTACGGAGGCGTCCAGGACGTCGCTCGCCTCGTGCTGCACGAAGGCGTGGCGCCGCTCCGACCAGCCCCGGTCCATGATGCGGCGGTAGATGTCGTCGCGGGCCTGGCGCCAGCGGCGGTGGTCGGCGGGCAGGCCGCGGCGGTTGGCGAGCCGGATGGCGCGTTCGATGGCGACCCAGCACATCAGCCGGGAGTAGAGGAAGTTCTTGCGGCCGCCCCGGGTCTCCCACACGCCCTCGTCGGGCTGGTCCCAGTGGTCGCAGACCCAGTCGACCAGGCGGCACACGTCGTCCCACTGGGCGCTGGAGATGGGCTGGGCCCATTTGTCGTAGAGGTAGATGGAGTCCACCAGGGCGCCGTAGATGTCGAGTTGGAGCTGTCCGGCGGCCGCGTTGCCGACGCGGACCGGTGCGGAGCCCCGGTAGCCCTCCAGGTGGGGCAGTTCGCGCTCGGGCAGCCGGGTGCGGCCGTCGATGCCGTACATGATCTGGAGCGGGCCGCCGGACTCGCCGTCGCCGGGGCTGATGTGGGTGGTGAGGAAGCGCATGAACGCCTCGGCCTCGCCGCTGAAGCCGAGCCGGAGCAGGGCGTAGACGGCGAAGGCGGCGTCGCGCACCCAGACGTAGCGGTAGTCCCAGTTGCGCTCGCCGCCGAGCTGTTCGGGCAGGCTGGTGGTGGGGGCGGCGACGATGGCGCCGGTGGGGGCGTAGGTGAGCAGCTTCAGGGTCAGGGCGGAGCGGTGGACCATCTCGCGCCAGCGGCCCCGGTAGCGGGACTGGGAGAGCCAGCGGCGCCAGTAGGCGACGGTCGCGTTGAACTGGTGCTCGGCCTCGGCGTGGGCGCAGCCGCGCGGGGCGATCTCGTCGCCCGCCTGGTCGAGGGCGAACACGGCGGTCTCGCCCTCGCCGAGCTTGAAGTCGCCCCGGGCGTCGTGGCCGTCGAGTTCCAGGGCGACGGTGGTGGTGAGCGCGAGGGACAGCTCCGGCGACTCGAAGAGCAGCCGCCCTTCGTCCTCGCGCAGGGTGTGCGGGTCGGCGCCGTAGCCGAAGCGCGGGGCGACCAGGACGCGGAACGGGACGGTGCCGCGGACGCAGACCACGCGCCGGATCAGCCGGTGGCGGCCCTGCTCCGCCTGGTCCTCGCCGGTGACCGGCATGAAGTCCTGGACCTCCCCGACGCCCTCCTCGGTGAAGAAGCGGGTGATGAGCACGTTGGTGTCGGGGAAGTAGAACTGCTTGGTACGGGCCGGTACGGCGGCGGACAGCGCGAAGCGGCCGCCGCGCTCGGGGTCGAGCAGGGCCGCGAAGACGCTGGGGGCGTCGAAGGAGGGGCAGCAGTACCAGTCGATGGTGCCGTCGCTGCCGACCAGGGCCACGCTGCGCAGATCCCCGACGAGGCCGTGCTCGGCGATGGGCAGGTGGCGCGGGCCACCCCTGGGAATGTCCTGCTGGAAGGAGGTGCCGTCCATCGCCGCTGCCTCCCGGTGGGGATACGGGGGTGTCTCCAGCTTAGGGCGGGGAGGTGCCCGTGCACTCCGGGGGCCAGGGGGATGTGTGGGGCCGCCGGGGCCGGGCAGGCGCTCCGGCACCGGCCGCACGGGCCGCCCCCGGGATGCGGGGCGTGGCCCGGCGGGCAATGGTGAGAGGGTGCCCCGTTCTGCGGGCACCGGCACGGATGCGCCCATCCGGACCGACGAGGAGGCATCATGTCGAGCTCAACATCCGAAGAGTCCCGGTCGTCCGACGATTACTGCACCCCGGACGCCCTGCTCCACACCGCTCCCTCCCGGGACGTCACACCGGAGGACCTGGTGATGGCGGCGGGCAGGGACGTCACGCCGAAGAACCTGGACTGGGCCCGCCGCAAGCTGGAGAGCGAGGGCTCGGTGGCGGTCGAGAAGCTGCTGCCTTAGGGGGTGCGGCGCGCGGAGCCTGCGGCTTCGCGCGCCGTGGGTACGGCCATGACCGGCAGGGTGATGCGGCGCTGCGCCGGCGCGCTGGAGAACGAGGTGCTGAGCGCGCTCTGGGCCACCGAGCGGGCGCTGACCCCTGCCGAGATCCGGGCCGGGATCGGCGGTCTCGCCTACAACACCGTGCACACCATCCTCAAGCGCCTCTACGACAAGGGGCTGGTGCTGCGCGACGCGGACGGCCGCCGGGGCGCGTACCGCCCGGCGAAGCACCCGGCCCAGCTGACCGCCGAGGCCCTGCGCCGCGCCCTGGACCAGGGGCCCGACCCCATCGGCGCGCTCGCCCGTCTCGTGCCGCTGCTACGGCCGGAGGAGGCGCGGGCACTGCGCGGCTTCCTGGCGGGCGAGCCGGACGGGGGCGCGGGGTGCGACGGGGGCGAGGGGTGCGAGGGGTACGGCGGAGGCACGGGGTGCGACGGGGCCCCGAGCCCGGCGGATTCCACCGCCCCGGCACCCCAGCCGCACCCCCTGACCCGCGCCCCCGGAAACCCGTGACCCCTCGAAACCCGTGCCCCCTCACACGTTCCGCGGCTCCCGGTGCAGGGGCTGTTCCGGAGTCGGCCGCAGCGGCACCGGCGGCAGGGGGCGTACGGCGGGCTCGCCGGTGTGCAGGGTGAAGGACTCCCCGTGGTGGCTGAGGAGCAGCGGCGGGCCGTCCAGCAGGGAGTACGTCGCCTTGTCCGCGCTGATCTCGACCCGCAGCCTGCGCCCCCGGTACTGGAGGTGGAAGGCGAGGCGGCGCAGACGCTCGGGCAGGCGCGGCGCGAACCGCAGCCCGGAGCGGCCGACGGGGCGCCGCATCCCGCCGAAGCCCACGACGAGTGCCATCCAGGTCCCGGCCAGCGAGGCGATGTGCAGTCCGTCGCGGGTGTTGTGCTCCAGGTCGTGCAGGTCCATCAGGGCCGCCTCGGTGGTGTAGGCGTAGGCGAGCCTGAGGTGCCCGGTCTGGGCGGCGATGACGGCCTGGCAGCAGGCGGACAGGGAGGAGTCGCGGACGGTCAGCGGCTCGTAGTAGGCGAAGTCGCGGGCGATCTGCTCGTCGTCGAAGCAGGTGTCGCAGGTGTAGAGCGCGAGGATCAGGTCGGCCTGTTTGACGACCTGTTTGCGGTAGAGGTCGAAGTACGGGAAGTTGAGCATCAGCGGGTACTGGTCGGGGCGGGTGCCCGCGAAGTCCCAGCGCTGGTAGCGGGTGAACCCCGCGCTCTGTTCGTGGACGCCGAGTTCGTCGTTGTACGGGATGTTCATCGCCTCGGCGGCGTCGCGCCAGGCCGCGCTCTCCTCCTCGTCGGCGCCGAGCAACTGCGCCTCCTTGGGGTGGCGTTCGACCGCGTCGGCCGCCGCGAGCAGGTTCTGACGGGCCATCAGGTTGGTGTACGCGTTGTCGTCGGCGATGGCGCTGTACTCGTCGGGCCCGGTGACGCCGTCGATGTGGAAGGCGCCGTGGTGGTCGTGGTGGCCCAGCGAGCGCCACAACCGGGCGGTCTCCACGAGCAGTTCGACGCCGACCTCGCGCTCGAAGCGGACGTCGCCGGTGGCCTCGACGTAGCGGACGACCGCGTCCGCGATGGCCGCGTTCACATGGAAGGCGGCGGTGCCGGCGGGCCAGTACGCGGAGCCCTCCGAGCCCTCGATGGTGCGCCAGGGGAACGCGGCCCCGCCGAGCCCGAGTTGGGCGGCGCGTTCGCGGGCGGCGTCCAGGGTGTTGTGCCGCCAGCGCAGCGCCTCGGCGACGGCGCGCGGGGAGGTGTGGGTGAGGACGGGGAGCACGAACATCTCCGTGTCCCAGAAGGCGTGCCCGTCGTAGCCGGAGCCGGTGAGGCCCTTGGCGGGGATGGCGCGCTGCTCGGCGCGGGCGCCCGCCTGGAAGACGTGGAAGAGGCCGAAGCGTACGGCCTGCTGGATCTCCTCGTCGCCGTGCACCTCGACGTCGGCGCGGGCCCAGAAGTCGTCCAGGCACTCCCGCTGGTCGGCGAGCAGGCCCTGCCAGCCGTCGTGCGAGGCGGCGGCGAGGGCGGCGTCCACCTGGTCGGCCATCGCGGGCAGCGAGCGGGTGCCGGACCAGCCGTGCGCGACCAGTTTCTCCACCCGCAGGGTCTGGCCGGGCTCCAGGACGGAGGTGACGGTGAGCCGGGCCACGTCGGTGCCGCTCTCGCTGCGGCTGGTGGTGCGGCCGGGCCCGGAGACGACGTGGTCGGCGGCGACGGCGACCCGCAGTCCGCTGCGCTTGGTGCGGTGGACCAGGCGCAGCCGCTCGCCGGAGGCGAAGCCGTCCTCCTGTTCCAGCGGGGAGTGCGGGGTCATCGCGGCGCGCGGGTCGCCGTTGGGTCCGGGCAGGCTCTCGTTGGCGACCAGCTCCGACTGGATGACGACGCGGCTGCGGCGGCCGACGGCCTCCACCTCGTAGGCGATGGCGGCCACGGCGCGCTGGGTGAGCGAGACCAGGCGGGTGGAGCGGACCCGGACGGTGGACCCGGCGGGCGAGGTCCACTCGCAGGTGCGCTCCAGGACGCCGCGCCGCATGTCGAGGACGCGTTCATGGGAGACGAGGCGGCCGTAGCGCAGGTCGAAGGGCTCGTCGTCGACGAGCAGCCGCAGGATCTTGCCGTTGGTGACGTCGATGACGCTCTGGCCGGACTCCGGGTAGCCGTACCCGGCCTCGGCGTACGGCAGCGGGTGCAGCTCGTGCACGCCGTTGAGGTAGCTGCCGGGCAGGCCGTGCGGCTCGCCCTCGTCGAGGTTGCCGCGCCAGCCGACGTGGCCGTTGGACAGGGCGAAGACCGACTCGCTCTGGGCGAGGATGTCCAGGTCGAGTGCCGTCTCGCGGACGGTCCACGGTTCGACGGTGTAGGCGCGCTCCGTGATCACGGCTTTCCTCCCAGCTCGGCGAGGTCTTTCACGACGATATGCGCGCCGTGCGCGTAGAGCGCGTCGGCCTGTCCGGTCCGGTCGAGTCCGACGACGTATCCGAAGCCGCCCGCGCGGCCCGCGTCCATCCCGGCGAGCGCGTCCTCGAAGACGGCGGCGCGTGCGGGCTCGATGCCGAGGTCGTGCGCGGCGGCCAGGAAGGTGTCGGGATGTGGCTTGCCCGGCAGGTGCCGTTCCGCCGCCACCACCCCGTCGATCCGTACGTCGAAGAGGTCCTCGGCACCGACCGCGCGCAGCACGTCGCGGCAGTTGGCGCTGGACGACACGATGGCGGTCGGCAGTCCCCGCGCCCTGACCGCCTCGACGTACCGCAGCGTCCCCTCGTACGCCTCCACGCCGCCGCTGCGGATCTTCGCGAGCAGCAGCTCGTTCTTGCGGTTGCCGAGCCCGTTCACGGTGTCGGCGCCGGGTGGGTCGTCCGGGCTGCCGTCGGGCAGGCGGATGTCCCGCGATTCCAGGAAGGCCCGCACCCCGTCCGCGCGGGGGCGCCCGTCCACGTACTCGTCGTAGTCGGCGACCGCGTCGAACGGCCGCCCCCGCTCCCCCTCGTACCCGCGCAGGAACGCGTCGAAGGTCTCCTTCCACGCGGCCGCGTGCACCACGGCCGTCTTCGTGACGACTCCATCGAGGTCGAACAGGCAGGCCAGGATGGTGTCGGGCAGTCCGAGCTGAGTCATAACAGGCAGCCTTCCCCGGAAGCGGGGGCGGATTCCCGGGAGGTCGCGGAGCTGGGGCCGTGTGGGGGTGCGGTGTTGCCGTTCCCCCGAAGAGGCGCCGGTGGCACACTCGGCCCCATGCAGTCGATCTTCGAAGACCTTCTGGTCCGTGCGCGTGGCCTCGTCCGGGACGGGGAGCGCGCGATTCTGGGTATCGCGGGTGGGCCCGGGGCGGGTAAGACGACGCTCGCGGAGTCGCTGACGCGGGCGCTGAACGCCGACGGGCCGCCGTGGGTGGCGCATGTGCCGATGGACGGGTTCCATCTGGCCGATGCCGAGCTGGAGCGGCTGGGCAGGCGGGACCGGAAGGGGGCGCCGGACACGTTCGACGCGGGCGGGTACGCGGCGCTGCTGCGGCGGCTGCGGGAGGAGACGGACGACGTGGTGTACACGCCCGGGTTCGAGCGCGTCCTGGAGCAGCCGATCGCCGGGGTCATCCCTGTGCCGCCGACCGCCCGGCTCGTGGTGACGGAGGGCAACTACCTTCTGCTGCGCGAGGGTTCGTGGGCGCGGGTGCGGCCGCTGCTGGACGAGGTCTGGTACTGCGAGGTGGACGAGGCGGAGCGGGTGCGGCGTCTGGTGGCGCGGCACGAGGAGTTCGGCAAGCCGCACGCGGACGCGCTGGCCTGGGTGCTCGGCCCGGACCAGCGCAACGCCGATCTGATCGCGACGACGCGCGACGCCGCCGACCTGGTCGTGCCCCGCACCGCCCTGCCGTCGCCGCAGGGGACACCGCCCGTCCCCTCCCCGGCGTCGGGGTGAACTCCGGCCGCCCCGGGGCCGTACCCCAGGGCACGGCGGAGCGTCCGCCGGTACGACTCACGAGGCGGTGGCGCCGCCGGGCACGGGTGACGCGGGCCGTCGCCCCGGGGCCCGCCGGTGCCGTCGCGGGGCAGGCGATGGCAAGCGAACAGCGGACGGCACCTCGGGACGAGCAGGCAGCCGAGGCCCCGAGACCCGTCCTCTCCCCGGCATGGCTCCGGCTGCCCCCGGAAAACCGCCGTCGGCCCCTCCTCCTGCTCCTGATCGCCCTGCTGCTCGGCCAGATGGCCGTCGCCATGGTGACCACCGCCGTCCAGCAGACGCCCACCATCGACGAGCCGGTGTACGTCGCCACGGCCACCGACTATCTCCGCGAGCACCGCCTGCGCTACAACCCCGAACACCCCCCGCTCGGCAAGCTCCTGATCACCACCGGGCTCGCGGTCGCCGACCCGCGCTACGACCCGTCCACCCCGGGCACCCAGGGCGATGTGGGCCGGCATCTGCTGTACGAGTCGGGCAACGACCCCGGGCGGCTGATGCTGTGGGCGCGGCTCCCGGTGATCGTGCTGACGCTGCTGACCGGCCTGGTGGTGTTCGCGTTCGCCCGTGACGTGGCGGGTACGGCGGGCGGCCTGGTGGCGCTCGCGCTGTACGCCTTCTCGCCCGACGTGATCGCGCACGGCTCGCTGGCCACGCTGGACATGCCCGTGACGGCCTTCCTCGTGACGGCCGCCTGGCTGGCCTGGCGCGCGCGACGGCGCCCCCGGCTGTACGTACCGCTCGCGGGCCTGGCCCTCGGCGCGGCGCTCGCGACGAAGATGAGCGCGCTGCCCGCGATCCCGCTGCTGATGCTGCTCGCCGCGCTGTCCGTGTGGCACACGCTGCCCGGCGCGGACCGGCGGCGCCGGGCGCTGCGGAGCGCCGGGGCCGCGGCGGCGGTGGCCGTGCTGGCGGTCGTCGTGGTGTGGGCGGTGTACGCGGCGGTCGATCCCCGCTTGCGCTTCTCCCCCGCCGAGCCGGTGCCCGCGATCGGCGGACTGCGCGGCAGGCTGACCTCACTGCTCCCGCTGCCGCCCGCCTACCGGGCCGGGATGCTGGTGCAGTTCGCCTTCGAGAACCACGCCTGGGAGGGTTTCCTGTTCGGGCGGCTGTACACCGGCCCGCTCTGGTACTACCTCCCCGTCGCCCTGCTGGTGAAGACGCCGCTCGCGCTCCTCGCGCTGGGCGCCGCCGGAACCGCGGCCGTCCTGGCGCTGCGCCCGCTGCGTCCCGCCGCGCCGTATCTGCTGCTGCCCCCGGCGCTGCTGCTGGCCGTGGCGATGACGGGCTCGCGGGGCTTCGGCACCCGGTACGCGCTGTTCGTGCCGGTGTTCCTGGCGGTGGCGGCGGGGTGCGTGACGCGGGTCCGGGCCCGGTACCGGTGGGCGGTGCCGCTGACCGGGCTGCTGGTGGCCTGGGCGGCGGTGAGTTCGCTGCGCGTGTTCCCGTACTACCTGCCGTACGCCAACGAGGCGTTCGGCGGTCCGGCGGCCACGCACCGGCTGCTGCACGACTCCAACGTGGACTGGGGGCAGGACCTCGGCAGGCTCGCGGACCGGCTGCGGGAGCAGTACCCCGGCGAGCGGGTGTGGCTGGTCTACAAGGGCGCCGGGGTGCCGTCGGCCTACGGCATCCGCGCCGGTGATCCGCGCAAGGTGCCCGTGTCCCAGGTGCACGGGCTGCTCGTGGTGTCGGACTCGTCGGTCGCGAAGGCGCGCGGGGATCTCGCCCGGCTGATCCGGACCAGCCGTCCCGTCGGTCAGGTGGGGTACTCGATCACGCTGTACCGGCGCTGATCCGGGTCCCCGGGCCCGCCGCGACCCGGCGGGCCACCCAGGCCGGTGAGCTATGTTGACTGATCGTGGGAGAAAAAGTCGACGGGCCGGTGCCCTCTCCGCAGCAGGCACGCGCCCAGGCGTCAGCGATCACCTCGCGCGGTGCCGTCTCCCGGGACGACGCCTCCCCGACCTCCCGGCTGCGCGCCCTGTTCGACGGGCCCCGGCTGTCCCCGGGGCAGCGGCGGATCGCGCAGTATCTGATCGAGCACCTCACCGAGGCCGCGTTCCTGTCGATCACGGAGCTGGCCGACCGGGCGGGGGTCAGCCAGCCGTCGGTGACCCGGTTCGCGGCCGCCGTCGGCTTCAGCGGCTACCCGGCGCTGCGCGAGCGGCTCCAGTCGATCGCGCTGAGCACGCTGCCGGGCCCGCACGAGGCGGACCGGGCGAACGAGCTCCAGGCCGCCGTGGACGCCGAGATCCAGAACCTGGAGAACCTGCGCCGCGACCTCGCGGACCCCGGCAGGGTGGTCCAGGTGGGCCGCGCGCTGTCCCGCTCGACCCCGCTGACCGTCCTCGGGCTGCGCATCTCGGCCTCGCTGGCGGAGTACTTCGGGTACGCGGCCCGGCGCATCCACCCCGACGTCCGGCTGGTGACCCGGGGCGGGAGCGTGGCGTACGACGCGCTGCTCCAGGCGCGGGAGGCGGGCGGCAGCTGGGTGCTGGCGTTCGGGATGCCCCGGCACGCGCGGGAGACGCTGACCGCGTTGCGGGTGGCGCGCGAGGCGGGGCTGAAGGTCGCCCTGGTCACCGATCTGGCGCTCGGTCCGCTGCCCGACGAGGCCGACGTCACCTTCACCACGGGCACCGGCTCCCGGCTGGTCTTCGACTCCTACGCGGCGCCCGGCGTGATGGCCGCCGCGCTGCTCCAGGCCATGACGGACGCCGACCCCGAGCGCACCCAGGCCCGGCTGGAGAAGTACGAGCGGGGAGCCGAGGAGCGGCAGTTCTTCCTGCCGGACTGAAACCGGACGCCACCAGGGCCGATACGGGCAGACGGTCGACGCATGAAAATTTTCATGTGTCTTGAAAACCCGACGGCATATATAAATACTGCTCCCGGCGCCCCCCACGCGGCACACCCGGAAGCGACGACGATCATGCCCATGACCACCACGCGCATCAGCCCCGACTGGCCATGCCAGGTCAAGCCCCCGGGCAGCTACGACTGGGAGCGCTCGGCGGCCCGCTGGCTGCGCGAGCTGATCCCCGCCCGCTACGCCGGTTACCCGGCGCTGATCCGGCACCCCGTCCTGCTCGCCCGGCACGCCCGGCTCCAGGTCCAGCAGGAGATCCGGGTCGCGCGCACCGCCCTGCAGACCGCCCGCACCGAGCTGCCCGTCCTCGGCCTGCCCGAGTCGGTCATCGAGCACACGATCAAGCTCTACGCGGCCGAGCTGCTCCAGCTCCAGCACATCGCGCGCAGTGTGCGCGTGGTCTCCGAGGCGCTCGGCGGACGCGGCACCGTGCGCTGAGCCGAGCGGTCCGCGTACCGCGTGAGCAGCACACGTACCGACCGGACACGTGATCGAGCGGGCTCGGCTGTGCCATGCTCGACGCGTGACGAGCGACCCGGCACTTCCCCTGGACCCGGACACGGGCGCCGACCCCACGGCGCTGGCCCGGGCCGTCGCCCGGCAGCGCGCGGAACTGGAGCGGCTGCGGGACGAGGCCGCGACCACGGCGGTGGTGGAACGCGCCAAGGGCGCCCTGATGGCGGCGGACGGCCGTTCCGCCGACGCGGCCCACCACGAACTGGTGCGACGCGCCCGAACGGGCAGCCGCACCCTCCTGGAGGAGTGCTGGCTGACCCTGGGCGCCCTGGAACAGCCCCGCCGGGAATCCGGGGGGAACCCCGACCGGGACGCCCGGCGCTCCGCGGCGGCCTCCGGCACCGGCGACATCGCGGACGTGCTCGGCGCGGTGGGCCGGGACCTGGTGCGGGTCGGCTCCCCGCGGGAGCTGGCCGCGTGTCTGCTGCGGCATCTGACGCCCGAGACCGGTGCCGACGCCGTGATGCTGTACGAGCGGCTGCCCGAGGGCGGCATCGAACTGCTGGGACACGCCGGAATCGCCCCCACCTTCGCCGCGCGGTGGCACCGGATACCGCCGCTGACCGGTGTGGCCCCGCTGGAGGCGCTGGCGGCGGGCGAGCCCCGCTGGCTGGAGGACCTGGCCAAGGACCGGGAGCACTATCTGCTCGTCGACGATCCGCCGGACCGGTGGCGGTCCCGGGCCTGGCTGCCGGTGCCCGGCGGCTCGGCCTCGACGGTCGCGCTCGGTGTCCTGCGCGGCGAGGAGCGGCCGTTCACCTCGCGCGAGCGGCGGCTGCTGCGCGCCGTGGCCCGGCTGTGCGCGGGACGGCTGCGCGCCTTCGACGCGCGCCCGGACGGCCATGACGACGGGTCGCAGCCCGTGCAGAGCGTGCTCGACGCGCTGCCCGGTGCCGCGATCCTGCTGTGCCCGCTGCGCTCCGCCTCCGGCGAGGTGGAGGACTACCGCATCGAGGCCGCGGCGCCCGAGGCGGTCGACGTGTTCGGCCGTACCGGGCAGGACATGGTCGGCAGCCGCATCCTGGAGAGCTATCCGTCCGTCGCGGGCGAGGCGCTGTGGGACGGCTACCTCCAGGCGCTCACCACCAAAGTCCCCTTCGAGAGCGAGCCGTTCGCCTACCACGACACCGTGGACGGCGTGCCCGTGACCGCGACCTACTCGGTGCGGGCCGCCCCGCTGGACGGCGGTCTGCTGGTGACCTGGCTGCGGCACGACCCGGCCGAACTCCAGGAGCAGCGCCTGGCCGACGTGCAGCGGCTCGGCAATCTGGGCTGGGCCAACTGGAACCTGGCCACCGGCGAGTCGGCCTGGTCCGCGCAGACGTACGCCGTGCTCGGCCTGGACCCCGCCGCCGGGCCGGTGCCGCTGGACCGTCTGCCCCGGCTGGTCGCGGCGGACGACACCGACAGCCTCACCCGGGCGATCACCGAACTCACCACGACGGCAACGCCGTTCGACCTGCCCTTCCGCGTCCACACCGAGCGCGGCGTACGGCATCTGCGGGTCGTCGCGGAGGCGGTGACCGAGCCGGACGGTACCCCGGTGGAGGTGCACGGGTTCGTGCAGGACCTCACCGCGCAGCGCAGCGCCGAACTGGCCCTGGTGGAGAGCGAACGCGCGATGCTGCTCCAGCGCGGCGTGCTCCAGGCCGAGCGGGCCCTCGCAGGCCGGCTCCAGCACGCCCTGCTGCCGCTGCCCCGCAAGCCGGTGCGGCTGGCCGGACTGCGGGTCGAAGTCGCCTATCTGCCGGCGCAGTCGGGCATCCAGGTCGGCGGCGACTGGTTCAGCGCGATCGAACTCCCCGACGACCAGGCCCTGTTCGTGGTCGGTGACGTGGCGGGCCACGGGATCGACGCGGTGGCCACGATGGCGCAGCTGAGGTTCACCGCCAAGGGCATGGTCAGCACGGGCTCCTCGCTGGCCGGGGCGCTGGCCCGGCTCAACCAGCTGCTGCTGCACTCCCGGGACGCGCTGACCACCGCGACCATGATCCTCGCCCGCTACGACCCCCGTACCCGCGTGCTGAGCTGGACCCAGGCCGGGCATCCGCCGCCGCTGCTGGTGCGCGGCACGGAGGTGCGCTACGTGACGCGTCCCCGCGGCATCCTGCTCGGCGCGAGCGCGGAACCGGTCTTCGAGTCGGCGGAGCTGCGCCTCGAACCGGGCGACCGGCTGCTGCTGTACACCGACGGTCTGGTGGAGCGGCCCGGCGAGAGCCTGGACACGGCCCTGTCGCGCCTGGCCGCCACGGTCCGCGCACAGGGCCGGGAGGGCGCCGGTTCGCTGGACGCGCTGCTCGCCTCGCTGCTCGCGGACGAGCGGCGCGACGACGTGTGCGTGGTGGACGTCCGGGTGCCGTCGGCCGAGGAGTAGCCGGTCCCGTTCACGTGCGCGACTCCAGTGCGCGGCGGGTGTCGTCGCCGTAGACGCCGCGCTCGTCGCCGCTGACGCCGTACCAGACCTGGAACCGGGCGACGGCCTCGGCCAGTACGGCGTCGTAGCCGCCGCTCGGGGAACCGTCCCGGAACACGTCCGGGATGCGCAGCAGGCGCTCGCGCAGTTCGGTGACGCCGGGCCCGGAGTCGCCCTCGCGCAGGGTGCCGGGGCCGTCCGGGTCGGCGGGTGCGGTGGTGGCCGGGGTGATGGTCACGGGGCGCGGGGCGGCGGAGTGCGTGGGGCGGGCGGCCGCGGTGGC
>NZ_WWIR01000006.1 GCF_009863025.1 Streptomyces sp. SID4985
CGGCGAACACGACGAGCCCGACGCAGTCGAGCCCGATGTCCCCGAGGTCGCCCCGGCCGCCCATCGCGTCGGTGAGGCCGTCGTTGAGGTAGTGCAGCGGCAGGACCTTGGCGACCGTGCGCAGCCAGTTCGGCATCAGGTCGTCGGGGAAGAACGAGCCGGACAGGAACGCCATCGGCACCATCACCAGGTTGGCGATGGCCGCGACCGCCTCCGGGGTGTTCGCCAGGCTGCCGACGACCAGACCCATCGCGAGGAACGCGGTCACCCCGAGCACGAGGAGCGGAAACGCCGCCCACCAGGGGCCGTTGAGCTCCAGGCCGAAGAACGGCAGCAGGGCGACGGCAGTGAACAGCAGGGTCTGCGTGAGCGCGACGGCCACCGCCACCGTCCAGCGGGACGCGATCAGCGTGCGCAGCGGGGTCGGGGTGCGCCAGATCAGCCGGAGGAGGTCGTCACGCCGCTGTTGCATGAGGGAGAAGCCGACCGAGAACACGGCCGCGTTGCCCACGCCCCAGGACAACACGCCCGGCGCGATGTAGTTGATGGACGCGAGTCCGCCGTCGACGTGCTGGCCCTGGAAGATCAGCCCGAACAGCACCAGGAAGGCCAGCGGGAAGGCGAAGGTGAAGAAGAGGGTCGTCTTGTCGCGCACGCTCGCGACATAGGTGGCCCTGGTCAGTGCGGCGTAGGCGCTCAACGGTGGTGCTCCGATCCGGTGCCGGTCAGCGAGAGGTAGGCGTCTTCGAGGGTGGGGGTGCGCACGGTGACCGAGTCGATGTCGACCAGGTCACCCAGCGCGGGCAGCACCCGGTTGGGCACGGTCGTCTCCAGGACCAGGTCGTCGCCCTCCACGGTGGCCCGGTCCACCCCGTCCAGAGCGAGCGCGGCCTCGGGGGTGAGCCGCCCGGCGGGCACGAGGAGCCGGGTCGGCGCGTGCAGGGCACGGATCAGATTGCGCGGCGAGTCCAGCGCGACGACCTGTCCGCCGGCGATGATCGCCACCCGGTCGCACAGCGCCTCGGCCTCGTCCAGGTAGTGCGTGGTGCAGATGATCGTGCGCCCCTCCGAGCGCAACGACTTGAGCAGCTCCCACAGTTCGCGCCGGGCCTCCGGGTCGAGCGCGGCCGTCGGCTCGTCCAGGAAGATCAGCTCCGGCTCGTTCAGCAGCGCCGTCGCGACCGCGAGCCGCTGGCGCTGACCGCCCGAGAGATGGTCGATCCGGGCGTTCTCCTTCTCGGTGAGCCCCACCCGCTCCAGCGCCGTCGTCGCCACCTCGGGGCCCATGCCGTAGAGCGCGGCGACCGTGCGCAGATGCTCCCCGGCGGTCAGCCGGGCGAAGAACGCCGAGGACTGGGTCTGCACACCCATCCGGGCCAGCAGCTTGGTGTCGCGCGGCCACGGGCTCTGCCCGAAGACGCTCACAGTGCCCGAGTCGGCCTCGCGCATCCCCTCGACGATCTCCACGAGGGTGGTCTTGCCCGCGCCGTTGGGGCCGAGGACACCGAAGAACTCGCCGTGCCGCACGGAGAGCGAGACTCCGTCGAGCGCGGTCACGTCGCCGTAGCGCTTGGTCACGCCCGTGAGGTCGACGACCGTCTCGGCGGGGGGTTCGGGGTGTGCGGCGTCGGACTCGGTCTCGGGACCGGTCTCAGGCTCGGTCTCGGTCTTGCTGTCGGGTGTGCTCATCTCGCCTTTCCTTGCTGTGTCCGGAGCGGCCGGGACGACCGCCGGGGCGGCACCTCCCGGCGGACTGTGGGGGTGGGGGACGGCCTGTGGGGCCGTCTGTGGAGCGGACGCCGTTTCCGGCGCCGCCACGGCCGCGCGCCGCTCCCGCAGCGAGCGGCCGAGCCCGCCCAGCGCCCACAGCAGCAGCACGGCCGCGAGCAGGGCAGGGGGCAGCGACCAGGCGAGCACCGCGTAGCGGTCCGGGAACATCGAGCGCAGCGCGGCCCCGCACAGCGCGAGCAGCGCCGCGCTCTGTACGGCGATCAGCAGCGCGAAGCCGCCGTACAGCAGCCGCAGCCGCGCCGGGTACGCGGCGACGCCCGGACCGCGCCGGAACACGCGCCGTACCGCGAGCGCCATGAACGTACGGCTGTTGCCCGCGAGTTCGACCACGCCGAGGGCGTGGGCGAGCGCCTTGTAGCCGTCGAGCGGCGGCAGCGGGAGGAGGTTGGCGAGGCCCAGCACCGTGCCGAGCAGCAGCAGCGCGCCGAGCGCGGAACGGCCGTCGGCACCGGCCGGGAGCAGCGCCCACACCGGGTAGAACGGCACCAGGAAGAGGAGGTTGGCGAACACCCCGGCGCAGGCGGTGGCCACCTTGCGGGCCCGGCTGCCGAGGAACTGCACGTCCTCCACCTCGCAGTAGAGGTACGTCGCGAAGCAGAACCAGCGCAGCCCGATCTCGGTGACCCTCCCGCCCCAGGCCCGCGCGAACAGCCCGTGCGCCAGCTCGTGCAGCGCCAGACCGCACCACAGCACACAGCCGATCGCGAAGAGCAGCACCGGCTGCCGCGCGGTCTCCTCCGTCTGCCGCCACAGCGTGCCCGCCTGGACGACGACGGCGACGAGCACGCCGACCGCCAGCGCCGTGAGCACCGTGAGGGCGGCGGGGCGGCGGGCCCACGCGGTCATGCCGTGCAGCCGGTCCATCAGCGCGGGCGCGTCCGCGACCATCCGGGTGCGCCCGGCGAGAATCCCGTTCGGCGGATGCTCCGGCCCGGGCGGTGGCCCGGCGGCCGGCGCGGGGGAGTTCTCCAGCAGACCCCGGCCGTGCAGCAGCCGCAGCAACTGCCCCCACTGCGCCTCACCCAGCCGCGCCCCGAACGCCCCGGCGTACTCCTGCCCGATCTCCGCCAGCGTGCGGCTGCCGTCCAGACGGCTGATCAGGAAGTGCTCCTTCGGTCCGAGCTCCAGACGGCGCCCCGTGCGCGGGTCCTTCAGCAGCTGGACCCGGGCCGCTCCGCGCACGAGCGCGGGCCCCTGGACGAGGTCGGGACGGACCCGGGGCCGGGCGGCGAGAAAGGTCTCGGTGGTCACGCCCCGCCCTCCGGCTCCGGACACGCGCCGCCGTCGCGCAGGGCGCGCGCGAGGACGTACGACAAAAACGCCTCGTCCCGCACGGTCATGCTCAGCCGGTTGTTGGTCATGTGCATGTACGGCGAGAGCAGCATGGGCAGCGCCTGCCCCGGCCCCTCGGGGACGATGTCCCGGGTGCCGTCGTACGACCGGAAGACCAGCGTGCCCTTCTCGGCCAACTCGGTCGCCCGGTCACGGAGTTCGGCGCAGTGCTCGGCCCAGCCGCGCAGGAACGCGGGGAGCTTCGCGGACTCGCCCTCGGCCACCGCGCGGCGGATCTGCCGGAAACGCCCGGGCAGGCTCGTCCCCATCCCCGAGTACGCGCGGTCGTAGCCGTCGTCGGCGGTGTAGTTGGTCGTGCTGAACGCCCGGTTCCAGAAGGTGTGATAACGGTCCAGGAAGTTCAGCAGGGCCTCGTCGTCCCGCAGGAACGTGCCGGACATGACCATCATCAGCTGCGCGGAGAGCCCCAACAGCACCGTGCGCACATGGAGGTTCATCGTGCGCGCGGCCTCGATCACCAGGTCGCTGGAGCGCTGGAAGTGCGACTCGGCCAGCTCGATCCCGGCCGGGCCGCCGTACTTGCCGTACTCGGGCTCGTACGGGCGGTCCTCGAAGGAGTTGTTGGGCCGCAGCAGCATCTTGCCGTCCGGTCCCAGGTACTCCGAGCGCTCCTCGTCGCCGAACTCCAGCGTGAACAGCGTCTCGTAGAGGTCCGCGAAGAAGCCGTCCTTCACCTCGTACAGCGCGGGCCGCTCGCGCAGGAACGCGGCGAGCGCGGCGTGGGCCCGCTCCCGTACGGCCTCGGCGTCGGCCGCGCGGGCGGGCTTGAGACGCAGCCGCAGATGCGGGCCCTCCAGCCAGTAGTTGATGAAGAAGTACCCGGCGAGCAGCCCCTCTTCGGTGAGCGCGTCCACCAGCGGGCGGACGCACTGGAGGAGCAGCGGGCGGGGGCTGGCCGCGTAGAAGACGTGCACGGCCAGCCACTCGCCGGGGGCGTCGTCCCCGGCGGCCGGGCCGGGCGCGGCGGAGGGTTCGGTGGAAACGGTCATCTGGGTCCGTCCTCTTCGGGCCGTCCGGCCGGGAGCAGTTCTACGGCGAGTTCGGCGACGTGCCGGCCGCGCGGGGAGGTGACGTGCAGCTCGTTCTCGCCGGGGAGCATCTCCTCGAACACGGTCCGGGCGTGCTTCCCGGCGAGGAGTCCTTCGAGGGCGGTGAGGGAGAGCGGGGACTCGAAGTCGACGTACTGGGGCTTCGACCCGCCGAACCAGGCCGGGGCGCCCCCGGACCCGGACTCCTCGTGGACGGTCGCGAACACCCGCGCGGGCAGCCCGTGTTGGAGCCGCCAGCGGTGCCAGCCGAGATACCACTCGCCGTCCGACGTACCCGGCGCGCGCAGCGGGAGCGAGCCGTCGGCCGCCGTCCAGGAGCGCCGCTGGAGGACCAGCGCGTGATGGCGCACGCGCGGCCTGCGGGTCACCCCCGCCTCGGCGGGTCCTTCCGGTACCCCGCGCCACACGTCCGGCACGGCGCGGGAGGTGGGGGAGAACAGGAGGAGGGTGCGCGGGATCTCGGGCAGCACCATCGGGACCAGGTAGCCGAGGTAGACCGGGACGACCTCGCGGTCCAGGCGGCGGGAGCGCAGCAACAGGCGGTCCGTGGCCTCGTCGTGGACGGCGTAGAGGTCGTCCAGGTGGAGGCGGGCCTCCTCGGGGGCGGTGCTGTGTTCGCCGGGGCAGACGATCTCGTGGTCGGTGAGGCGGCCGTGGAGGTTCAGGTTGGTGGTGGCGGCACCGGCGGTGACCTCGGCGAGTACGGCGCCGGGTGGCAGTGTCGCGCGCAGCTCCTCGCGCAGGGCGTCGGTCAGGCCGGGGGAGTCCGTGCTGTCGAAGCAGTGTGTGAAGCGGGTGAAGGGGAAACTCAGGCCGCCGTAGGAGTTGTTGAGCACGGCCAGCGGGTCGCCTTCGCGGCGGGCGAGCTGGAGGAAGTGGCTCTGTGGGGCGAACGCGGGAGCGGCAGAGCCGAGTTGGCGTGCCGCCTCGTCCACGGTGGTGTCGTCGAGGGCGAATTCCTCTGCGTCGGCAGGTAGTTCGGCCCAGCTCGCGCGCATCCGGGCGGTGAGCGCCGCGCGGGCCCGGTCGACGGCCGTGATCTCGGGCATGCCGAGCCAGTTCTCCTCGGGTGCGTGGCTGCCGTCGGGGAGGTAGCCGTCCTTGGCCGAGGTGAACTGGAGGTACTGGCGGAAGATGTCCTCGTGGAAGTCGTGGACCAGACGCAGCAGATCGTCGCAGCGGCCGCCGCGTCCGTAGCGGGCGAGGAAGAAGCCCTTGAGGGTGAGGCGTTGGGGGAGCGCCACGTCGAACGCGGGCAGGACGCGCCCGATCGAGCGCAGCGGGCCGTCCGCCAGTGCGGCCCACTCGGCGAGCCCGGCCGTGGTGGTCCCTGCGGAGACGTCCTCGTAGAGCAGGGTCTGCGGGAGCACGGGTCGTTCGGCTCCCAACTCGGTTTGCAGGGACAGGAGTTCGGTGCGCAGGCCGGAGAGTATCGCGCGCCGGGCGGGTACGTCCGCCGCCGGATACCCGGCGATGGCGGCGGCCGGGCCGTCCAGCCGGGCGGCGAGGGCGTCGGCCCACGGCAGCCCGAGTCCGCGCAGCGCTTCCTGGAACGCGGCCAGCGGGTCGGGGCTGTGCACGCTCGTCTCCAGCGCGGGCAGGCGCAGCATCCCGAGGTCGCGCAGCGCGGCGAGATAGTGCTCGGCCTCCGCGTCCCCGGCGCCGGTGGTGTCCGCCAGCCAGCGGGCCAACTCGCCATGAGTCAGCGGAGTTTCCGCGTCGCGCAGCAGGTCCAGCATTCCGTCCAGGGCGCCCTGGCGGCGCAGGAAGAACAGCCGGTCCTGGGCCGCGTCGAAACTGACCGGCGCGCTGTCGTCGCCCGCCGTCACGGCCCGGCGGACATAGCGCACCCGGTCGTCGTCCAGCTTCCAGCCGGAGGCGAGCGCGACCGGCAGCCCGGCTCGGCGCTCCGGGTCGGCGGTGATCAGCTCCGCGAGCCGGGCGAGGACGACGACGTTGAGCCGGGGGTGACTGGTCCAGGCGTCCCCGACGACGGTCTCGGCCCCGTCCGCGACGGCATCGAAGCGGCCCAGCGCCACACCGGTCAGCGTGCTGAAGGGGCTGGTCTTGCAGGCCGTCCGGTAGAGGTACGACAGCAGCGAACGCTCCATCTTGCGGGCCCGCTTACCCGGCACCGGCGCCGGATCGGCGGCGAACGCGTCGAGCCGTTCCTCCAGCGTGGGCGAGGCCAGGAGCAGGCCCCGGCGCAGCCGGTCGTCGTGGGCGAGCCCGCGCAGCGCGGCACGGGTGCGCACCAACTCGTCGGCGACGACCTTCTCGCCCTCGACGCGCAGCTCCTCGAAGCGGACGCGGGCGTCCAGCCAGGTGGCCAGATCCGCCCCGGTCGTACCGCCCACCCCCTCGGCCAAGGCGCGGGCGGTGTCCAGGTCCCCGGGGAGGCGGTTGTTGAAGACCTGCCGCCGCAGCGCGAGCAGGCGGCGGCGCAGCGCGGCGTCCTCGGTCGCGCCGACGGCGGCGGACAGCGGATCGCTCAGCCGGGCGCCGAGGTCGCGCAGCCGGGACTCCTCGGCGGCCGTGCGGGCGGCCCAGTCGGCCGCCTCGGGCGCGCGTAGCGCCTCCACGGCGGTGACGGGCAGACCGGCCACGCGCAGCATGAACCGGTGGTGCAGGCCCACGGGTCCGGCGGTGCCGGGAGTGTCCTGCGCGGTGGTGGCGGTCGGGCTCATACCGGGCCCCTTTCGTCTGTTGGCCGCTCGTCGGTCGACCGTTCGTCTGTCGGCCGCTGGTCTCTTGGCCGCCCGAAGCCCCGGCGCACCGGGGAGGCGTACGGGGTGCGGGTGCGGGTCACGGGGCGACGATGTCGTAGCGGTAGTCGGCGGGGCGGCGGCCCTCGTCGCCGATCATCATGATCAGCAGCGGGATCTCGCCCCGGCCGTCGGCGCCGAACTCCTCCGCGTACGACACGCAGTCGAAGCCGAGCGCGACCCCGCAGCCGGTCCCGGCGGCCGACGCGGCGGTGTACACGGCCTGCGCGGTCGCGCCCACGGCGGCGTTGACCAGCCGGTAGCCCCGGTCGCCCACGGCGTCCATGACGGCGTGCGTGCGCGCGACCGGGACCAGGACGGCGGCGGCCTGTTCCAGGTTGTAGTTGGCGAGGAAGTAGTTCTCCTGGAGGAAGGCCCCGAAGGACCCGGCCCGCATCAGCACCAGCTCGCCGGTGTCCCGGTCGTACTCGTACAGCCCCGGCGGCACGTCCCGCACGTGGTTCACGAAGACGTGCAGCCGGGTGAGCGGTGGGCCGCCGGGCGTCTCCACGTCGGTGTCCAGGTCGCTCCCGGCGACGGCCGAGGCGAGGACGGCCGAGAGCTTGGCCGGGTCGAGCGGGGTGCCCGTGAACCGGCCGAAGCTGCTGCGCCGTTCGCGCAGCGCCCGGCGCACCGGGGC
>NZ_WWIR01000050.1 GCF_009863025.1 Streptomyces sp. SID4985
ATCCGCGCACCGACCGCGCCGCCGTGCTCGCCTCCTTCGCGCCCGCCGTGGGCGAGTGCGCGGCGCACGATCCGGTCGCGGCCGGGATCCTGCGTACGGCGGCCCGGCATCTCGCCGAGTCGGCCGCCGCCGTGTGCCCGGCGGACGGGGAGCCCGAAGTGGCGCTCACAGGTGGCCTCTTCCACCTCGGCGAACCTCTACTGGCGCCCCTGCGCGAGGAGTTGGCGAAGCGGCTGCCGCACGCCAGGTCCGTACCGGCCGAGGGCGATCCGCTGCGCGGTGCGGTCCGGCTCGCGGAGGGTCTCGCGGCCGGCCGATGCGATGTCCCGATTGCGCCGACCATGCTCCATGTGGTCACCATAAGTGCGGATTGAGTCCGCCGAATCATCAACTGTCCGGTGCGGGGCGGGAAGAGCCGCCCCACCTGCGCAACTCATCAGACAAAACCGGACGGATACCGCTCACCTGCACCCTCCCCGAACAGGGGAGCACAGGAAACCAGTAACATGCGGCGCCATGAGCTCCCCCACTGGACCCGAGTCCGGCCTCCCAGTACGAATGCCGCGACCCCGCCAGCCAGGACGTCACCGTCGTCCGGAACCGCTGGTGGCTCCCGAGGACGCGCCCGCGTTCGTCCTCGCCGTGCCCGGCGCGCCCAGCGCCGCCACGCGCAGCCTCGCCGAGGAGGTCGTGAGCATCGCCCGCTCCGAGCTGCCCGGCCTGGATGCCAGGATCGGCTACCTGGACGGGGACGACGCGGACTTCCCGACCCTCAAGTCCGTGCTGGCACGGACCGCCGAGGAGCGCACCGCCCGCTACGAGCAGGCCCTCGCCGCCGGAAGTGACCCGAAGAAGCCGGAGGGCCCGGTCGCCGCGGTCGTCCCGCTGCTGGCCGGCCCCGACGGCGCCCTGCTGCGTCAGATCCGCCAGGCGATGATGGACAGCCGCGTCGCCGCCGAGCTGACCGATGTGCTCGGCCCGCACCCGCTGCTCGCCGAGGGCCTGCACGTGCGGCTCTCCGAGGCGGGCCTGGCCCGTGCGGACCGTGCCCGTCTGTTCACCGTGGCGACCGCGGCCGACGGCATCATCCTGGCCTCCGTGGGCGGCGAGGAAGCCGTGCAGGCGGCCGGTATCACCGGCATGCTGCTCGCCGCGCGCCTGGCTGTGCCGGTGATCGCGGCGGCGCTGGACCAGGAGGGCTCGATCGCCTCCGTGGCCGAGCAGCTGCGCGCGTCCGGCTCGCAGCAGCTGGCCCTCGCGCCGTACCTGATCGGTCCGGAGATCGACACGTCGCTGCTCACGGCGGCCGCCGAGGAGGTGGACTGCGCCACCTCGGAGGCGCTGGGCGCCTATCCGGCGATCGGCAAGCTCGCGCTCGCCAAGTACACGACGGCGCTGGGCATCGCCCCGGAGCAGCCGCAGGGCGCGCCGGTCCGCTGACGCGGCACGACACCCGTACGACATGAGGGGCCCGCACCGGGAGACCGGGGCGGGCCCCTTTCGCATGCCCGAGCAGGCCCTCCCGCGTACCCGAGCCAGGTCCTCCCGCGCGTCTGAGCAGGCCCTTCCGCGTGCCTGAGCGGGGTTCTCCGGGCCGTTCAGTCGAAGATCACGCAGGAGGCGGCGGGGACCTCCAGGGAGCCGTCGTAGCGCGGCAGGCCGGTCTTCGCGTCCACGGTGAACCAGGTCACGCCGCCGGAGCGTTCGTTGGCGGCGTAGAGACGGCCGTCGTGCTCGGCCAGGGCGCGCGGCCAGTGGCCGCCGCTGGGGACGGTGCCGAGCGGTCTGAGGCCGTCGCCCTCGACGCGGAAGGCGGACAGGACGTCCTCGCCGCGGGTCGCGGTCCACACGAAGCGGCCGTCGGGCGCGACCACGATGCCGGAGGGGTAGGCGTCCCCGGCCGGGGCGCCGGGCAGGACGGGGACCTCGGTGAGCGGCCGCAGGGAGCCCGCGCCGGAGTCCCAGCGGCAGACGGTGACGGTGGGGGTGAGTTCGTTGACGACGTAGGCGTGCGCGCCGTCGGGGTGGAAGACCAGGTGGCGGGGTCCGGAGCCGGGCCGCAGGGCGATCTCGCGGTGCAGCACGGGCACGCCCGCCTCCAGGGCGCACACCCGCACCGAGTCGCTGCCGAGGTCCACGCTGACGGCCCAGCGCCCCTCGGGGTCGGCCTGCACCTGGTGGGGGTGCGGGCCGCGCTGGCGGCGGTCGTGCGGGCCCGATCCGGTGTGCTGGAGCTGCCCGGAGGGCGCGGGCGCGAGGCTGCCGTCGGAGCGTACGGGGACGGCGGTGACGGTGCCGCTGCCGTAGTTGGCCGTGAGCAGATGACCGGCGTGCAGGCCGAGGTGCGTGGGCCCGCTGCCGTCCACCGGCACGGGCGGCCCGGCGGGCTCCAGCTTGTCCCCGCGCACCCGGTAGGCGGCGACCGCGCCCTCGGCAGTCTCGCTGACCGCGTAGAGCATGTCCCCGGCGGGAGACAGAGCGAGGTACGACGGGTCGGGCACGGCGCCGAGACCGCCGGTGCGGATCAGGGCGCCGTCGTCGGGCCGGACCTCGGCGGTCACCAGACCGGGACCGCCGGCCGCCGTGTACGAGCCGATGAACGCCCGGCGGGGCACCTGTCCGCGTTGGCCGCTGTCTGCCACCTTGTCCCCTTTCGGTCCGAGAACAGTGCCGACGCTAGCAGCAGGTCACAACCGGTCTGGACCAAATGGCGGAGGGGTGCGCGCCGGGGCGGCGG
>NZ_WWIR01000489.1 GCF_009863025.1 Streptomyces sp. SID4985
CTCGCCACCCTGATCTACACCTCCGGCACCACCGGCCGCCCCAAGGGCGTACGGCTGCCGCACGACAACTGGTCGTACATGGCGAAGGCCATCTCGGCGACCGGGCTGCTCGGCCCGGACGACACGCAGTACCTGTGGCTGCCGCTCGCGCACGTCTTCGGCAAGGTGCTCACCTCCGGGCAGATCGAGATCGGCCACGTCACCGCCGTGGACGGCCGGGTGGACAAGATCATCGAGAATCTGCCGGTCGTGCGGCCGACGTACATGGCCGCCGTGCCGCGCATCTTCGAGAAGGTCTACAACGGCGTGGCGGCCAAGGCGCGCGAGGGCGGCGCCGCCAAGTACAAGATCTTCCAGTGGGCCGTCGAAGTCGCCCGCGAGTACGCCAAGGCGTCCCAGGACAGCTTCCGGCGCACCGGCACCGCCTCCGTGCCGTTCGCGCTCGCCGCCAAGCACAAGGTGGCCGACGCCCTCGTCTACGCCAAGATCCGCGAGGCGTTCGGCGGCCAGTTGCGCGCCTGTGTCTCCGGCGCCTCCGCCCTCGCCCCCGAGATCGGCTACTTCTTCTCCGGCGCGGGCATCCACATCCTGGAGGGCTACGGCCTCACCGAGACCTCCGCCGCCTCTTTCGTCAACCCGGGCGAGGCGTACCGCACCGGCACGGTCGGCAAGCCGGTGCCCGGCACCGAGGTGCGCATCGCGGACGACGGCGAGATCCTGCTGCGCGGCCCCGGCGTCATGCAGGGCTACCACCAGCAGCCCGAGAAGACCGCCGAGGTCCTCGAGCCCGACGGCTGGTTCCACACCGGGGACATCGGCGAGCTGTCGGCCGACGGCTATCTGCGCATCACCGACCGCAAGAAGGACCTCATCAAGACCTCCGGCGGCAAGTACGTCGCGCCCGCCGAGGTCGAGGGACAGTTCAAGGCGGTGTGCCCGTACGTCTCCAACATCCTGGTGCACGGCGCCGACCGGAACTACTGCACCGCCCTCATCGCCCTGGACGAGCCCACGATCCTGCAGTGGGCCGCCGACAACGGCCTGGAGGGCAAGTCGTACGCCGAGGTCGTCGCCGCGCCGCAGACGGTCGAGCTGGTCACCGGGTACGTGAAGCAGCTCAACGAGGGCCTGCAGCGCTGGCAGACGATCAAGAAGTTCCGGCTGCTGCCCCGCGACCTCGACGTGGAGCACGGCGAGATCACCCCGAGCCTGAAGCTGAAGCGGCCGGTGGTCGAGCGGGAGTACCGCGGACTGATCGACGAGATGTACGCCGGGGCGCGCGAGAACTGACCGGGCCCCGGGCCCCCCCGCCGGGCCCCCGGACCCGGACGCCGTACCTCCGCAGCCGTACCCCCACAGTCGCACGCACACGCACCCGCGGAACGGGCGTGAACCCCCCGAAGAGGGGAGTTCGCGCCCGTCTGCGCTCGAAAGTGTTCGTCTTCTGGCACACCAGTAGCACAGTTCCCCCGCACGACCGCTCATTTCGGTGACACCCCGCTTATGCGCGCCCCCTGTCTGTCACCCTGGCCGCATGGACATGGCGGCCATACCGACCCAGCGGGCGACCGACGCCCCCGTCGGTGACACGCCCGCGCACCCCGGCGCGGGTCCGCTCGGCGAAGGGCGGGCCACCCTCGCCGGGAGCCTCGCCGCGCCCGGCTCGGCCCGCGCCCTGGTGCGCGGCGCCTTCGCCGAGTGGACGGCCCTCGGACTGACCGGACCGGACGGCGACGTACGGCTGACCGACGACGCGATGGCCGTCGTCAGCGAACTCGTCACCAACGCGGTCGTCCACGCGGGCACCGAGGTCGAGATCGCCTGGCGCCTGGAGGCGACCGGCGCGTTCACCGTGGAGGTCCACGACCAGCACCCCGCGCGCGCCCCGCGCGACCCCTCCGACACCGACGCGCCCCCGGAGATGCCCGAGCACGGGCGCGGGCTGCGCCTGGTCGCCATCCTCGCGGAGACCTGGGGCGTCACCTACCGCGCCGGTGGCAAGACCCTGTGGGCGCGGCTGCCGCCCGGCGGCAAGGAGGAACCCGAGGGCCCGGGGCCCGTACCCGCCCTGCGCTCCGCCGAGGCCCTGGCACCGCAGCCGCAGCGCCCCGGCGGCGACCGGGACTGGCTCGGCCGGGGCGCGCTGTCCTTCCTCGCCGAGGCGTCCGACCTGCTCGCGGGCCAGCTCGACGAGAACCTGGTCGCCGCCCTCACCGGCCAGCTCCTGGTGCCCCGGCTCGCGGACTGGTGCGCGGTCTGGCTGGAGGACGAGGCGACCGTGCGCACCGGGTGCGGCTCCGGGCCTCTCCGGGTCTGGCACGCCCACGAGAGCCGCAGCGAGGAGTTGCTCCGCGCCCTGGAGAAGGACCCGCCGCGCCCCGACGGCGTGCGCTCGGGCCCGGAGCCGTACCCCTGGCCGGGTGCCGCGCTCGGCCCCGAGGGCACCCAGGGCACCGCGCTCGCCTACCGGCTCATCGCGGGCGGCCGCCCGTTGGGCACGCTGGTGATCGGCCGCTGCGGGCTGCTCCGCTTCCCCGACGAGGTGACAGGGCTGGTCGAGGACCTGGGGCGCCGGGTGGCGCTGGCCATCGGCGCGGCCCGGCAGTACGCCCGCCAGGCCACCATCAGCGCCGTCCTCCAGCGCGGCCTGCTGCCCGGCGCGGTCGCGGAGATCCCGGGCATGCGCAGCGCGCTCGTCTACGAGCCCCGCGACAAGGGCGGCCCCAGCGGTGATTTCTACGACCTGTTCCCGGCGGGCGACGGCCGCTGGTGCTTCGCCGTGGGCGACGTCCAGGGCAAGGGCCCGGAGGCGGCGGTGGTGATCGGCCTGGCCCGGCCGTGGATCAGGCTGCTGGCCCGCGAGGGCTACCCGGTCGCGGGCGTCCTCGACCGCCTCAACCAGCTCCTCCTGGACGACGCCACCGAGGCCGCCGACGCGGCCGCCCGCGCGCTGGTCGCGGCGGGCGGCGGCCCCATCGCGCCGGGGGAGGGCCCGCAGAGCCGTTTCCTCTCCCTGCTCTACGGCGAGCTGACGCCGCACGCGAACGGCGTCACCTGCGTCCTCGCCTCCGCAGGGCACCCGCTGCCGCTGGTGCTGAGCCCCGACGGCGCGGTGCGCAGCGCCGCCCGGCCGCAGACCCTGCTCGGCGTGGTCGAGGACGAGACCTACACCAGCGAGAGTGTCGAGCTGGAGCCCGGCGACAGCCTGCTGTGCGTCACGGACGGGGTGACCGAGCGCCGCTCCGGCTCCCGCCAGTTCGACGACGAGGACGGGCTCGCGCTCGCCCTCGCGGAGTGTGCGGGGCTGGACGCCGAGCGCATCGCGGAGCGCATCCACGACCTGGTGCTCGGCTTCGCCGCCGACCTGCCGGACGACGACCTGGCCCTGCTGGTGCTCCAGGCGGAGTGAGGCTCGGCCGGGTGCCGTCCCGAGTGCGGGACAATGGAGGACATGCCTTCCGCACTCCCCGACGGCGAGGCCGTCCCCGACGACGGCGCGCTGCCCCCCACCGCGCTCGCCGGTGCCGCCGAGCGGCCCCTCGGGTTCTATCTGCACGTCCCGTACTGCGCGACCCGCTGCGGCTACTGCGACTTCAACACCTACACCGCCACCGAGCTGCGCGGCACCGGCGGCGTCCTCGCCTCCCGGGACAACTACGCGGACACCCTCATCGAGGAGGTCCGCCTGGCCCGCAAGGTGCTCGGCGACGACCCGCGCGAGGTCCGTACGGTCTTCGTCGGCGGCGGCACGCCGACCCTGCTGGCCGCCGGGGACCTGGTCCGGATGCTGGGCGCGATCCGCGACGAGTTCGGACTCGCGCCGGACGCGGAGATCACCACCGAGGCCAACCCGGAGACGATCACCCCCGCCTACCTCGCCGAGCTGCGCGCGGGCGGCTTCAACCGGATCTCCTTCGGCATGCAGAGCGCGAAGCCGCACGTCCTGAAGATCCTCGACCGCACGCACACCCCGGGCCGCCCCGAAGCCTGTGTGGGCGAGGCCCGCGCGGCCGGTTTCGAACACGTCAACCTCGACCTGATCTACGGCACCCCCGGCGAGTCCGACGACGACTGGCGCGCCTCCCTGGAAGCGGCCCTCGGCGCGGGCCCCGACCACATCAGCGCGTACGCCCTGATCGTCGAGGAGGGCACCCAGCTCGCCCGCCGCATCCGCCGGGGCGAGGTCCCCATGACGGACGACGACGTCCACGCCGACCGCTATCTGATCGCCGAGGAGTTGCTCTCCGCGGCGGGCCTCCACTGGTACGAGGTCTCCAACTGGGCCACCTCCGAAGCGGGCCGCTGCCTCCACAACGAGCTGTACTGGCGCGGCGCCGACTGGTGGGGCGCGGGCCCTGGTGCCCACAGTCACGTGGGCGGCGTCCGCTGGTGGAACGTGAAGCACCCGGGCGCGTACGCGGCTGCGCTGGCTTCGGGCCGCTCTCCGGGCGCGGGCCGCGAACTCCTCTCCGAGGAGGACCGCCGCGTGGAGCGGATCCTGCTGGAGCTGCGGCTGCGGGAGGGCGTCCCCCTGTCCCTCCTGAAGCCGGACGGACTCGCGGCTTCCCGCCGGGCCCTGGCGGACGGTCTGCTCGATTCCGGCCCGTACGACGAGGGGCGCGCGGTGCTGACGCTGCGGGGGCGGCTGCTGGCGGACGCGGTGGTCAGGGACTTGGTGGACTGATCACTCACCGGAGTGAATCAGTGCGGATCGGTGATTCGGTCCCTAATCTGGTTCGTAGGCTGGAGTTGTGGACGAACTCGGGATGGCCAGGTACTTCGACGAGTTCGTTCCCCCTGAAGGAGTCAAAGCCGAGCTTCTCCGGGGCGTGATCGTGATGAGGGTCGGCCCCGGCCTCGTGCATAACAGGATCGTTGCCGAGGTGCAGGACCGGATTCCACGGCAGCGTTGGTCACCTCTGCAGAGACAGGGCATCGAAATCCTTGGCGAAGCCAGCGAGCCCGTCCCGGACCTGGCAGTTCTCGCGCGTGATCGTCTGCCGGATTACGGACGCCTGTTGCCGAGTCAGTTGATCACCATGGTCGTGGAAGTCGTATCCGAGACCGGCGTTCACTACGACTACGTGATCAAGCGTCCGATCTACGCCGCAGGAAAGATCCCCGCCTACCTCATCATTGACCCGATCATGGCGCACTGCGTCCTGCTGACGAAGCCGTCGGGCCAGGGCGACGAAGCCGACTACCGAAGCCAGGAGATCGTGGAGTTCGGCGATCCGCTGCCGCTGGACGATCTCGGGCTCGAACTGGGCACCGACGAATTCGGCACCTTCTCCGGCGTCAGGCCCCACCGCTACCCGTAACAAAATCGATCAGCTCCTCCACCCTCCCCAGCAACTCCGGCTCCAGCTCCCGATACGACGTCACCTTCGCCAGAATCGCCTGCCACACCGCCCCCGTGTTGTCCGACGGCCACCCCAGTGCCCGGCACACCCCCGTCTTCCAGTCCTGGCCGTGGGGGACCCGGGGCCAGGCGGAGATGCCGAGGGCGGACGGCTTCACCGCCTCCCAGATGTCGATGTACGGGTGGCCGACGACCAGGGCGTGGTCGCTGGTCACCGACTGGGCGATGCGCCACTCCTTCGTGCCGGGGAGCAGGTGGTCCACGAGGACGCCGAGGCGGGCGTCGGGGCCGGGGGCGAACTCCGCGACGACGGAGGGGAGATCGTCCACGCCCTCCAGGTACTCCACCACCACGCCCTCGATGCGCAGGTCGTCGCCCCAGACCTTCTCGACCAGTTCGGCGTCGTGGCGGCCCTCGACGTAGATGCGGCCGGCGCGGGCCACGCGGGCGCGGGCGCCGGGGACGGCCACGGAGCCGGAGGCGGTGCGGGCGGGGCGGAGCGGGGCGGCGGAGGGGCGTACGAGAGTCACCACGCGCCCCTCAAGCAGGAAGCCGCGCGGTTCCAGGGGGAATATCCGGTGCTTGCCGAAGCGGTCCTCCAGGGTCACCGTGCCCGCCTCGCAGCGGATCACCGCCCCGCAGAACCCGGTGCCGGGCTCCTCCACCACCAGGCCCGGCTCGGCGGCGACCTCGGGCACCGGCCGCTGCTTCTTCCAGGGGGCGGTCAGATCGGGGGAGTACTCGCGCATTCCCATGACGATAGGAGAACCCGCCCCGGCCCCCTCACGACACGCCGAAACGCGCGGCCAGGGCGTCGCGTTGGCGCCGTACGAAGTCCGCGTCGACCACCGCTCCGTGACCGGGGACGTACAGCGCGTCCTCGCCGCCGAGGGCGAGCAACCGGTCCAGGGCGGCGGGCCAGCGGGCGGGTACGGCGTCCGGGCCCGCCTGGGGTTCGCCGGACTCCTCGACCAGGTCGCCGCAGAAGACCACCTCCGGCGAGCCGGGGACCAGGACCGCGAGATCGTGGGCGGTGTGGCCCGGGCCGACGTTGGCCAGCAGCACCTGACGGCCGCCGCCGAGGTCGAGGGTCAGCTCGCCCGAGACCGGGTGGAGCGGCACCGGCAGCGTGGCGACGGCGTCGTCCGCCTCGGCGACCGGCAGGCCCTGAGCGATCGCGTCGTGCCGCAGTTCCCCGGCCTCGTGCGCGAGCACCGCGTCCATGCCCACCGCCGCGTACGCCTCCGCCCCGCCGAACGCGGCCGCGCCCAGCACATGATCGAAATGCGGGTGGGTCAGCGCGAGATGGGTCACATCGTGGCCCGTCAGCTCCCGCACCGCCGCCTTCAGCCGCGCCCCCTCCGCGAGGCTCGCCCCCGCCTCCACGAGCAGTGCCGTACCCGCCCCGACGACCAGCCCCGCCGTACAGTCCCAGCCCGGCAGGCGGCACCGTCCGACGCCCTCGGCAAGTCGCTCCCACCCCAGGTCTTCCCAAGTCACGCTCATACCGGGACGCTATCGGCAAGAAGCCGGTGCAGTACCGCTGACCTTGCCCGGGCGGTACCCCGCGGCCGTACACTGGGCCGGGGAAGTCTGGCACTCGCATGAGCAGAGTGCCAGGGAGCAAGCCGAGTGCCGTGGGGCGACAAGATGGAGGTGCGCGCCGAATGCTGAGTGAACGCAGGCTTCAGGTGCTGCGCGCCATCGTGCAGGACTACGTGGGCACCGAGGAGCCCGTCGGGTCGAAGGCGCTCACCGAGCGGCACAACCTCGGCGTCTCCCCGGCCACCGTGCGCAACGACATGGCCGCCCTGGAGGACGAGGGCTTCATCGCCCAGCCGCACACCAGCGCGGGCCGCATCCCCACCGACAAGGGGTACCGCCTCTTCGTCGACAAGCTCGCGGGCGTCAAGCCGATGTCCGCGCCCGAGCGGCGCGCGATCCAGAACTTCCTGGACGGCGCCGTCGACCTGGACGACGTGGTGGCCCGTACGGTCCGGCTGCTCGCGCAGCTGACCCGGCAGGTCGCCGTCGTGCAGTACCCCTCGTTGACCCGCTCGACCGTGCGGCACGTGGAACTGCTCTCGCTCGCCCCCGCGCGCCTGATGCTCGTGCTGATCACGGACACCGGCCGGGTCGAGCAGCGCATGGTCGACTGCCCGGCGCCGTTCGGCGAGTCCTCGCTCGCCGATCTGCGGGCCCGGCTCAACAGCCGGGTCGCCGGACGCCGGTTCTCCGACGTGCCGCGACTGGTCGAGGACCTCCCCGATGCGTTCGAGGCCGACGATCGCGGTACCGTCTCCACAGTGCTCTCCACACTGCTGGAGACACTGGTCGAGGAGAACGAGGAACGGCTGATGATCGGCGGCACCGCCAATCTCACCCGTTTCGGACATGACTTCCCCCTGGTGATCCGGCCCGTTCTGGAGGCACTTGAGGAGCAGGTCGTGCTGCTCAAACTCCTCGGCGAGGCCAAAGATCCGGGCGTCACCGTGCGTATCGGGCACGAGAACGCCCACGAAGGACTCAACTCCACGTCCGTCGTGTCGGTCGGCTACGGTTCGGGCGGCGAGGCGGTTGCCAAGCTCGGCGTGGTCGGACCGACCCGCATGGACTACCCGGGAACGATGGGAGCGGTACGCGCAGTGGCACGGTACGTCGGACAGATCCTGGCGGAGTCGTAAGTGGCCACGGATTACTACGCCGTTCTCGGCGTGCGCCGCGACGCGTCGCAGGATGAGATCAAGAAGGCGTTCCGCAGGCTCGCACGCGAGCTGCATCCGGACGTCAATCCCGATCCGAAGACCCAGGAGCGGTTCAAGGAGATCAACGCCGCTTACGAGGTGCTGTCGGACCCGCAGAAGAAGCAGGTCTACGACCTCGGCGGCGACCCGCTCTCCCAGGCGGGCGGCGCGGGTGCGGGCGCGGCCGGTGGCTTCGGCGCCGGTGGCTTCGGCAACTTCTCCGACATCATGGACGCGTTCTTCGGCACGGCGTCGCAGCGCGGCCCGCGCTCGCGCACGCGGCGCGGCCAGGACGCCATGATCCGGATCGAGGTCGAGCTGGACGAGGCGGCCTTCGGTACGACCAAGGACATCCAGGTCGACACCGCGGTCGTCTGCAACACCTGCAACGGCGAGGGCGCCGCCCCCGGCACCACCGCGCAGACCTGTGACATGTGCCGCGGCCGCGGCGAGGTCTCCCAGGTCACCCGGTCCTTCCTGGGCCAGGTCATGACCTCGCGGCCCTGCCCCCAGTGCCAGGGCTTCGGCACCGTGGTCCCGACCCCGTGCCCGGAGTGCGCGGGCGACGGCCGGGTCCGCTCCCGGCGCACCCTGACGGTGAAGATCCCCGCCGGTGTCGACAACGGCACCCGCATCCAGCTCGCGGGCGAGGGCGAGGTCGGCCCCGGCGGCGGCCCCGCCGGTGACCTGTACGTCGAGATCCACGAGCTGCCGCACTCCACCTTCCAGCGGCGCGGTGACGACCTGCACTGCACGGTCACCATCCCGATGACGGCGGCGGCCCTCGGCACCAAGGTGCCGCTGGAGACGCTGGACGGCATGGAGGAGGTCGACATACGGCCCGGCACCCAGTCCGGCCAGTCGATCCCGTTGCACAACCGGGGCGTCACGCATCTGCGCGGCGGCGGCCGGGGCGACCTGATCGTGCACGTCGAGGTCATGACCCCGACCAAGCTCGACCCCGAGCAGGAGCGGCTCCTGCGCGAACTGGCCAAGCTGCGTGGCGAGGAGCGGCCCACGGGTCAGTTCCAGCCCGGCCAGCAGGGTCTGTTCTCGCGGCTGAAGGACGCGTTCAACGGCCGCTGACGGCGAGCGTCGGTGGGGAGGGGGGTGCCCGGCACCCCCCTCCCTCCGTTTCCGGGGTCCTCCCTCCGTTTCCGGCCCTCCGTTTCCGGGGCAGGGAGCGCCGGGCCCGATTCGGACTCGCGCGGCGGACGTGACACGATGCGGACATGCCCCGCACCCTCGCCGATCTCCTCGTGCTTCCGATCGTGCAGGCACCCATGGCGGGCGGCGTCTCCACGCCGGAACTGGCCGCCGCCGTCTGCGAGGCGGGCGGCCTCGGCTTCCTCGCCGGGGGCTACAAGACCCCGGACGCGCTGCGCGCGGACATCGAGCGACTGCGCTCACTGACGAGCCGCCCCTTCGGCGTCAACCTCTTCCTGCCCCAGCCGCAGCCCGCCGACCCCGCCGCCGTCGAGCCGTACGCCGCCGGCCTCGCCGGGGAGCGCGCGCGCTACGGCACCGCGACCGGCGACCCGTACGGCCCGGGCGAGGACGGCTACGACGCCAAGCTGGCCCTTCTCCTCGCCGACCCGGTCCCCGTCGTCTCCTTCCACTTCGGCGTGCCCGAACCCGAGGTCCTGGCCGCGCTGCGCCGGGCCGGGACGCTCACGCTGGTCACCGCCACCACCGCCGAGGAGGCCCGCGCGGTCGAGGCCGCCGGGGCCACCGCCGTCATCGCACAGGGCGTGGAGGCGGGCGGCCACCAGGGCACC
>NZ_WWIR01000490.1 GCF_009863025.1 Streptomyces sp. SID4985
TGGTGTCGAAGATGCCGGGCGACTGGTGGCAGCGGCGCGCGAACCACCGTGCCTACCTGGGCTTCATGTGGGCCCACCCGGGCAAGCAACTGCTCTTCATGGGCCAGGAGTTCGCGCAGGGCGGCGAGTGGTCCGAGGCGCACGGCCCGGAGTGGTGGCTGCTGGACGAGGGCTACTGCTCGGCGGGCGACCACCGGGGCGTCCAGGATCTCGTGCGGGACCTCAACACGCGGTACCGGGACACCCCGGCGCTGTGGCAGCGGGACACCGACCCGGGTGCCTTCCGGTGGGTGATGTGCGACGCGGCCGACGACAACGTCTTCGCGTTCCTGCGCTACGACGAGGCGGGCACCCCGCTCCTCGCGGTGTCCAACTTCTCCCCCGTCGTCCGCCACGACTACGCCCTCCCGGTGCCCGGCGAGGTCCCGGTCTGGCGGGAGGCGCTGAACACGGACGCGGCCCGGTACGGCGGCGGCGGTGTGGCCACGGGCGCGGCCGAGGGGCTGAAGCCGCAGGACGGGGCGCTGCGGCTGACGCTGCCGCCGCTCTCCACCGTCTGGCTGACACCGGCGGGCTGAGCCGCCGCGCCGGTGGGTTCGCCGAGGGGCGGCCGGGGTCCGAACGACCCCGGCCGCCCCTCGCGTCGTACCCCCGGAACCGGCCCCCCGCGCGCGGTCCGCATATGCACGCGGAAGGGCGGTTCACGGGGCCGACCGGGCGTCCAAAGATCATCGCTCGATCACGAGTTTCCGCTTCCCCTCACCGAAAGCGCTTACCTGGGCTAGATTCGTGCACCGCCGACACTGAGCCGATCGGCGGAGTCACCCTCGGTACATTCCAGGAGCAGCGCCATGCGCGACGTCGCCCTCGCTCCAGCAGCGGTCCCGCCTCCCACCGGCGGGCTCGCCGACACCGTCTTCGAGACCGCGGTCCGAAACCCCGGCCTGCCCCTGCTCGCGTGGCGCAAGAACGCCGCCGCGACCGTGTGGGAGGAGGTCACGGCCGCCACCTTGCGGGACGAGGTGGTCGCCCTGGCCAAGGGGCTGGTGGCCGCCGGGATCTCACCGGGCCACCGGGTGGCCCTGATGGCCCGCACCCGTTACGAGTGGACGGTGCTGGCGCACGCCCTGTGGACCGTGGGCGCGGAGATCGTCCCGATCCATCCGACCTCCTCGCGGGAGCAGGTGGAGTGGATCCTGCGGGACGCGTCCTGCGTCGCCGTGGCGGTCGAGGACGAGCAGGGGATCATGACCGTCGGCACGGTGTGCGCGGCGCTGCCCCGGCTGAAGCACGTCTGGCAGCTGGACGCGGGCGCGCTCGCCGAACTGGCCGAGCGCGGCGCCGAGATCCCGCTGACCACGGTGGAGTCGCTGCGCCGGATCGTGCTGCCGGACTCCACGGCGGCCATCGCGTACACCTCGGGCACCTCGGGGCGTCCGCTCGGCTGCGCCCTGAGCCACCGGGGCCTGGCCTACCCGTGCGACGTGCTGCTGGCCGGCTGGGGGCACACCGCGGCGTCGCCCGGTGAGCAGCCCTCCGTGCTGGCGTTCCTGCCGTTCTCGCACGTGTACGGGCTCATGGTCATGCAGATGTGCCTGCGGGGCGGCTTCCTGATGGCACACGAGCCCGAGATGACCGAGGAGGCGCTCGCCTCGGCGCTGGCCACCTTCCGGCCGTCGTACCTCTACGGCGTGCCGTCGGTCTTCGAGAAGCTGTACAAGACCTTCCTGCGCACCGCCCAGCAGGCCGGGCGCGGGGCGGTGTTCGAGCGGGCGGCCGAGACGGCGCGGGACTTCGCGGAGGCCCAGGAGCGGGCCCGGCTCGGCACCGGTCCGGGGCCGGGTCTGGATCTGCGGCTCCAGCACGCCCTGTACGAGCGGACGGTGTACCGCAAGCTGCGCGCGGCCCTCGGCGGCCGGGCCCAGCGCGGCACCTCGGGCGGCTCCTCGCTCAGCCGCGACCTCTCGCTGTTCTACGAGGGCATCGGGCTCTACCTCCACGACGGCTACGGCCTGACCGAGACCAGCGGCGGCATCACCATGCAGCCGGTGGGCCGGGAGAAGACGGGGACGGTCGGGCTGCCGCTGCCGGGCACCGAGATCGAGGTGGCCGACGACGGGGAGATCCTGGTGCGCGGTCCTTCGGTGTTCCAGGGTTACATGGGCGACGAGCAGCGCACCCGGGCCGCGCTGCGCTCGGGCTGGCTGGCCACCGGGGACATCGGACGACTTGACGGCGAGGGGTATCTGACGATCACCGGCCGGAAGAAGGACGTACTGGTCACCAGCAGCGGCAAGAGCGTGGCCCCGGCCCCGCTGGAGCAGCGGCTGCGGGAGCATCCACTGGTGCACCAGGCGGTGGTCGTCGGGGACGACCGGCCCTGTGTGGGTGCGCTGATCACGCTGGACCCGGAGTTCCTGGCGCACTGGCGGACCGCGCTGGCCTTCCAGGGCGAGCCGGGGGGCCGGGAGGCCCGCGAGGAGAACGCGCTGCGCGAGGAGCTGGCGCGGGCGGTGGCCTCGGCCAACAGCGCGGTCTCGCGCGCGGAGTCCATACGGGTCTACCGGGTGGTGCCGGAGCCGTTCGCGCCGGACAACGGGCTGCTGACGCCGTCCCTGAAGCTGCGCCGGGACGCGATCGTGCGGCACTTCGCGGCGGAGATCGACGCGATGTACGAGGCCCGCTCCCGTGCCGCGCGGCGCTCGCGCCCGCAGGAACCGGCCGACTGGGACGACTCGGACAACGTGTTCCGGTAGACATCACCGGTCACCGGGTGGACGCGTAGTCCTGTGAGCGAGGGGAACCCGCAGCAGGGAAAGTGACCGGTCGACACGACCGCCCCGGGTTTTCCGGGGCCGGGGACGCGAGATGGCGAGCGAGCCGCGCTGGGACGGGACACCGCCCTCACAGGAGACGCACGAGCGTGTGTTCTCCTTCCCGGGCGAGCTGTCCAACGTGACCGGGGCGCGGCTGGCCGCGGAGCGGTTCCTGCGCGTCCTGGCCCTGGACGAGCCGCCGCGGGCGCCCGAGTACTGGGACGACATCCTGCTGGTGGTCACCGAGCTGGCGGCCAACGCCATCCAGTACGCGCCCGGTCCGTTCGGGCTGCGGCTGCGCCGCACCTTCGACGGGGTGCACGTGATCATGCACGACACGAGCACGGTCCGGCCCGAGCCGCGTCCCTTCAGGCCGAGCACGGGCGGGGGCGGGATCGGCTGGCATCTGCTGCACACGCTGTGCGACCAGGTGAGCGTGGTGGTGGACGAGGACGGCAAGGACATCCACGCGTTCCTGCCCTGGTGAGGTCCGGTGGCCTGCCCTGATGAGGCCCGGTGGTCCGCTTCCCGGCCCGATCCCGGTTGCCGCCGCCGTCCCGGGGGCAGGGTGATGCCCATGTGTTCGGCTGACGTTCAACTGCCTGCCCCGCCCGGCTGGCACAACGGCCCGCAGCGCGGTGGGATCGGGGTGTGTGGTGGCAGCGGTGCAGGGCAGGCGGACGGCAGTCGGGCCGGTCCGCCGGGAGCCGCAGAAAGGGATGAACACCGTGACACGACCCAGGATTCTGGTGATCGGCGCTGGCTTCGCCGGCGTCGAGTGCGTTCGCCGTCTGGAACGCGAACTCGCGCCCGGGGAGGCCGACGTCGCGCTGGTGACGCCGTTCTCCTATCAGCTCTACCTCCCCCTGCTCCCCCAGGTCGCCTCCGGGGTGCTCACCCCGCAGTCGATCGCCGTCTCCCTGCGCCGCAGCCGCAAGTACCGCACCCGGATCATCCCGGGCGGTGCCATCGGGGTCGATCCCGAGGCGAAGGTGTGTGTCATCCGCACCATCACCGACGACGTCGTCAACGAGCCGTACGACTATCTCGTCCTCGCCCCGGGCAGTGTGACCCGCACCTTCGACATCCCGGGCCTGACCGAGCACGCCTTCGGGATGAAGACGCTCGCCGAGGCCGCGTACGTCCGTGACCATGTGATCTCCCAGCTCGATCTGGCCGACGCGAGCGACGACCCCGCCGAGCGCGAGGCGCGCCTGCAGTTCGTCGTCGTGGGCGGCGGTTACGCGGGCACGGAGACCGCGGCCTGTCTGCAGCGCCTCACCCACGCCGCGATCCAGCGCTATCCCCGCCTCGATCCGAGCCTGATCAAGTGGCATCTGCTCGACATCGCGCCCAAGCTGATGCCGGAGCTCGGGGACCGGCTGGGCAAGCAGGCGATGAAGATCCTGCGGAACCGGGGCATCGACGTCTCCCTCGGGGTCTCCGTCGCCAAGGTCACCGAGGACGAGATCACGCTCACCGACGGCCGGGTACTGCCCAGCCACACCCTGATCTGGACCGCCGGCGTCGCTGCCAGTCCCCTGGTCGGCACCTTCGACGCGGAGACGGTGCGCGGGCGGCTCGCCGTCACCCCGGAGATGACCGTGCCGGGCCACGACGGCATGTTCGCCCTCGGCGACGCCGCCGCCGTCCCCGACCTCGCCAAGCACGAGGAGGGCGCGATCTGCCCGCCGACCGCCCAGCACGCGATGCGGCAGGGCAAGGTGGTCGCGGACAACGTCATCGCCGCCCTGCGCGGGCAGCCGCTCAAGCCGTACGTCCACAAGGACCTCGGGCTCGTCGTCGACCTCGGCGGCAAGGACGCCGTCTCGCGGCCGCTCGGCATCGAGCTGCACGGCATCCTGGCCCAGCTCGCGGCCCGCGGCTACCACTGGTCCGCGCTGCGCACCAACGTGGCCAAGGCGCGCGTGCTGGTCAACTGGATCCTCAACGCGATCGCGGGCGACGATTTCGTACGCACCGGCTTCCAGGCCCGCAAGCCCGCCAAGCTCAAGGACTTCGAGTACACCGACAGCTATCTGACGCCCCAGCAGGCGCGCGGCGAGGTGGAACGGGCCGAGGCCGAGGGCCGGATCGAGGGACGGGTCGGGGGGAAGGCCGTCGAGGGCTCCTGAGGCGGCACCGGGGGCGCCCCGGGTCCCTGACGTGCGGCGCCCCCCGCCCGGCGAAGGCGAGCGGCGCCGCACGTCGTGACATGCTGGTGTGCGGATCATGTTCCGGCACGGAAGAAAGAGCGCGGCGGCGTGAAGGCAGTGGGACGTGCGGTGCGCGTACGCATGTGGGACCGGCTCTCCGCGTCCGATCCCGGGCTGTTGCGGCTGACCGCGGGGCTGCGCACGGTGATCGCCATCGCCATGACGCTCGTGGCGCTCGGGCTGCTCCGCTTCCCGGTGCCGCAACTGGTCGCGGGCGCCATGGCGGCGATGTCCGCGACCTTCGCCGTACGGGAGGTCGACCGGCGCCCGCAGGTGATCACCCTGGCGCTGTGCGTGCCCGTCGCGTTCGCGGCGGTGTCGCTGGGCGCGGTCCTGAACCAGTGGCCGCTGGTGAGCGACATCTGCTTCCTGCTGCTCATCTTCTGCGCGGTCTACGGGCGGAGATTCGGCGACCGGGGCACCGGGCTCGGTCTGATCGGCTTCCAGGTCTACTTCCTGTCGCTGTTCGTGCGGGCCACGGTCGACCTGCTGCCCTCGCTGTTCGTGGTCATCTCGGTGGCGTTCGTGTGCAGCGCGCTGGCCCGGTTCGTGCTGCTGCCGCAGACCGCCGCGGGCACCCTCGACCGGCTGCGCCGGGCCTTCCGCGCCCGCCTCGGACTGCTGATCACGAGCCAGATCGAGCTGCTGGACGCCGGTCCCGAGGACGTCGACAAGGTCCTGGGCGATCTGCGCACCGGCACCGCGCGGCTGCACGAGACGGCGCTGATGATCCAGGGCCGGCTGGAGCAGGGCACCACCGACGAGGCGGTGGCACGGCGGCTGCAGCGCCGGATCGCGGAGGCCGAGATCGCCGCCGAGCGGCTCGGGCTGCTGCTGCTGACCGCGCGCAGCGCCGAGCGCACCGACACCCTCACCCTGCATCTGCCGGGCGCCTCGCTGCCCTCGCGCGGTCAGCTGCCGGTGCGCGACGAGGCGCGGGCCACGGTGCGCCGGGACCTGGAGGCGCTGCGGCTGCTGGTGCTGCGCCCGGCGGGCGAGGCGTCGGGCACGGCGCTGGCCCAGGTCCGCAACCGGCTGCTCGGCTACCGCGAGGCGGAGAACCTGCCGAAGGCGACCCCGCCGGTCCAGGACGTGTTCCGGGGCATCGGTGAGGCGGCCCGTGCCGTGCTCGGTCTGCGGACCGCGCTGGACGGCCCCCAGGACGAGTCGGACGACAGCCCGGCCACCGCCCGCTCCCGCGAGGAGCTGGACGCGGAGGAGGCGGGCATCGAGGGCAGCGAGGAGAGCGAGGAGGACAAGCCCGACGAGTCGGGCCTGCACCGGCCGACCACCCGGGCGGCGATCCAGGTGGCCGTGGGCTCGGCGCTGGCCATCGCGGGCGGCGAGCTGCTGTCCAGCCAGCGCTGGTACTGGGCGGTGCTGACCTGCTGGATCGTGTTCATCAACACGGCCTCCACCGGGGAGATCCTGGTGAAGGGCTACCGGCGGCTGCTCGGCACGATCCTCGGCGTGGTCGCCGGTATCGGACTGGCCGGTGTGGTGGGACACCACACCTGGACAGCGTTCGTGCTGGTGCTGGTGTGTGTGTTCGCCGTGTTCTACACCGCGCCCCTGTCGTACACGCTCATGTCGTTCTTCGTGACGGCGGCACTGGGGCTGCTGTACACGCTGTTGAACACCTACAGCATGGGGGTGCTGCTGCTGCGGATCGAGGAGACGGCGCTCGGCGCGGCCTGCGGGATCATCACGGCGGCGGTGGTGCTGCCGGTGCGCACCGACCGGCGGACCAACGAGCTGCTGGTGGACGTCCTGGACAAGCTGGCCGACGCGACCCGGGCGGCGGTGGACCAGCTCAGCGGCCGACGCCACTTCGACCTGGTGGACAAGGCGCGGGACATGGACCAGGCGCTGGCCGATCTGCGCACCGCCGTCCAGCCGCTGACGCATCCGATCACTCCGCTGCGCTCGCGCCGGGACACCGCCCGCTATGTGCTGGCGCTCCTGGAGACGTGCGCGTACCACTGCCGGGCGCTCGCGGCCACGGCCGAGCTGCTGCCGAGCCACCCGTCGATCGCCGAGGACCCCCGGCTGAGCGGGGTGTCCGCGCGGATCGTGCACAACATCGAGGCGATCGCCGAGCACGTGCGCGACCCGCACTCCCCCGCCGCGATCGAGACCGGGCCGAGCATCGCGTCGATGCTGGAGCCGGGCACCTTCGGCACCCCGCGCTACGGCCGGGTCACCGACCGCGTGCTGCGTCATCTCCAGCGGCTGGACGAGTCCGTCTCGGGCCTGGCGCGTCCGCTCGGCGTGCCGGTCGAGAAGCCGGACATCGGCCAGAGCGAGAAGGCCGACAAGGGCAAGAAGGGTGAGAAGTCCCGGAAGGCGGAGAAGTCCGGGAAGCCAGGGAAGCCGGGTAAGCCCGGGAAGGCCGACCGTCCGGAGAAGGCCCGTCAATAGGCGCGTTCCGTCCGGCAGTTGGCCTGGCACCCCCGGCCACGCGTCAGCGCAGCGGTACGACGGCGGTGACCCGCTTGCCGCCGCACGGCAGCCCGGAGACCCGTACGTCCCGGGCGAGCAGGCACACCAGGGGCCAGCCCCGGCCGCCGGTCCGGCAGCGGTCGGCCTCGCGGAATCCCGCCGCGCACACCGGGGGTTCGTCGCTGCGGTCGCTCACCGAGAGCCGTACGCCCGCGCTGTCGACGGCCACCTCGAAGCCGGTGATCCCGCCGCCGTGCACGATGGCGTTGGAGGTCAGCTCGGAGACCACCAGCAGGGCGTCGTCCAGGGTCTCGTCCGCGCACGGCACGGCCCTGGCGCGGCAGTGCTCGGTCAGCTCGCGCCGTACGGCGCTGCGCGCGTCGGCGGGGCGGTAGGCCGGGGTCCGGGGTCCGCCGCCGGGCTCCGTGGCCGGGCCGGGGGTGTGCTGCTGCCGCTCGCGCATCATCCTGATCCCTCCCTCACGGAAAGTCCCGGCCGTCCCGTGGCCCGAGTGCGCCGGTCTCTCTTTCCGCCTGACCTGTCGTGCCGGTGTCAAACACCGTCGGTGCCGATGTCATCACCGGGCCCCGAAGGGGTAGGGGACGGGTATGAGCGATGTGGTGGACGCGGACGAACTGTTGCGGCGCATCCGGCGGGGCCGGGACGTGGCCGCCGAGGAGGAGCGGGTCTGGCGGGAGCGGGCGCAGAGCCTGACGGCGACCGATCCGGACCGGGCGCGGGAGGCGGCCGAGCGGGCGCGGACGTACGAGGTGGTGGGCACGGTGCTGACGGAGATCATCACGCCGGGCGCGATCACCGTCCCGGAGCCGGGGGCGGGCGGACCGATGGGGCCGGGAGTGAGGCGCGTCACGTGAGCGGCAGCGCGGAGGGATTGGCCGCCGCGCCGGAAGGTGGTTTATCGTTCACGCATACGTGGCGACGGAGCGGCGCGGGACTTTCCCGGTGTGCCCTTCCGCGCTTCACGTCTGACTGCCCTGGCTGGTTTCCCCCGTCCAGCCAGGGCTTTTCTCTGCCCGCGTGCCGGTGTTCCGGCGAGGTGCCGGGCCCGCCGAGGTGCCCGGTGGGGCGGTAGCGGCTCCAATGGGCTTAGGGCCTTTCTTCCGGATCAGGCCGACTCGGGCCGACGGCGCCTTGCGACCCCGGCAAGATCCGGAAGACAGGCCCTGGGGCCGGTTGCGGGGCAGACGGGACGTTCGCAGCGGGCTCGTGGGACAGCACTCGAGGGACAGCACCCGAACCGCCGCCCGGTGAGGAGCCCCGCGTATGACCAAGGCGATAAAACTGCTGACCGCCCTGCCGAGAGCACAACGCGAGCGGCTGATGGAACTGGCCGAGGAGGTGTCCTTCCCGGAGGACACCCGGATCTTCGAGGCGGGCGGGGTCGCCGACCGGTTCTGGGTGATCCGCTCGGGGGCTGTCTCGCTGGACCAGCAGGTCACCTCGCACCAGCACGTCACGGTGGCCACGCTCGGCGCGGGCGACCTGCTCGGCTGGTCCTGGCTGTTCCCGCCGTACGAGTGGGACTTCGGCGCGGTGGCCTTCAGCAACGTACGGGCCTACGAGTTCGACGGGCCCTCCGTGCTCGGGGTGTGCGTGGAGGACCCGCTGCTCGGGCTTTCGCTGGTGCGCACGGTCGCCGAGATCCTGGCCCACCGCCTGGAGACCACGCGGGGCAAGCTGATGGACCAGTACGCGATCCGGCGGACCACACCGCTGTGAGGGGTCAGACGCGGTAGCGGCGCAGCGCGGGGACGGCGGC
>NZ_WWIR01000491.1 GCF_009863025.1 Streptomyces sp. SID4985
CGAACCCCGCCGACACCCCCACGCACCCGAACGGAGCGGACAGCTGAGCACCCCGAGACTGCGCACCGGCACCCCCGAGCGAGCCGGGCTCGACCCCGTCGAACTCGCGCTCCTCGAAGCCGAGTTGCGCACCCTCACCGAGGGCCCGCACCCCTGGGCGGCCGGTGTCGTCGCGGTGGCCGGGCGCGGTCCGGTGATCGCGGTCGCCGAGGCCACGGGCTGGGCGGTGCGCTACTCGTCGTACGACCCGGAGACCGACACAGGCGTTGAACTCCCGCCCGCCGCAAGGGTTCCGGTGGCCGTGGACACCCCCTTCGACCTGGCCTCGCTCACCAAGCTGTTCACCTCCGTCGCCGCCGTGCAGCAGATCGAGCGCGGCACGCTCGGGATCGACGCCCGGATCGGCGCGTATCTCCCGGAGTTCACCGGCGTCGCCGAACACGGCGTGACCGTACGGCAGTTGCTCACTCACACCTCCGGGCTGCGCCCCGAACTCCCGCTGTACGACTGCCCGGACGCCGCCGCGCGGAGGGACATGCTGCGCGCCGAGGCCCCGAGCGCGGAGCCGGGCCGGTATCTCTACTCCGACCTCAACATGATCCTGCTCCAGTTCGTCCTGGAACGGATCACCGGGCGCGGCCTGGACACCCTGATCGCGGACGGCATCACCCGCCCGCTCGGGATGACCGCGACCCGCTTCGGACCGTGCCCCGGCGCGGCGGCCACCGAGGACCAGCGGCGGCCGTGGGCCAAGGCGGACCGGGGGATGCTGCGGGGCGTGGTGCACGACGAGAACGCGTGGGCGCTCGGCGGGGTCGCGGGTCACGCGGGCCTCTTCTCCACCGCCCCCGACCTCGCCGTCTTCTGCCGCACGCTCCTCGCGGGCGGCGGCTACGGCCCCGCGCGCATCCTCGGCCCCGACTTCGTGGAACTCCTGCTCACCGCCCCCGGGCTGGGCTTCGCCGTGGACCAGCCCTGGTTCATGGGCGAGCTGGCAGGCCGAGGCGCCGCGGGCCACACCGGCTTCACCGGCACCTCCCTGGTCCTGGACCCCGCCACCGACACCTACCTGATCCTCCTGGCCAACACGGTCCACCCGATCCGCCGCCCACCCGCGAACGCTCCCCGAGCGAACCTCGCCACCCACCTCTCCCGAGCGGTCCGCGACGCCTGACCCCAGCACGCCCCCGCCTCACCCACCACCTGCGACAATCGACGGGTGAACGCCCCCACCTCCCCAGCCGAGACCCTGCGCACCACCCTCGCGGGAGTGCTCGACGGGCTGCCGCCGCGGCAGGCGGCCGCCGCCGTCGAGCGGTTGATCGCCAACTACCGGGGGGACACCCCGACGGACGCGCCGATCCTGCGGGACCGCGCCGATGTCGCCGCCTACGCGGCGTACCGGATGCCCGCGACCTTCGAGGCCGTACGGTCGGCGCTGGACGCGTTCGCGGATGCCGTGCCGGAGTGGGTGCCCGGGAGCCATGTGGACATCGGGGGCGGGACGGGGGCCGCGACCTGGGCCGTCGCCGCCACCTGGGACGGCGCCCGGCCGGTGACCGTGCTGGACTGGGCCGAGCCCGCGCTCGCCCTCGGGCGGGAGATCGCCGCCGCCCACCCCGGCCTGGCCGGGGCACGCTGGGAGCGGGCCCGGATCGGGGCCGCGCTCCAGCTCGGCGAGACCGACCTGGTCACCGTGTCGTACGTCCTCAACGAGCTGGCCGAGGCGGACCGGGCCGCGCTCGTCGACGCCGCCGCGGCCGCCGCGCGGTCCGTGGTGATCGTGGAGGCGGGCACCCCGGCCGGGTACGAGCGGATCATCGAGGCCCGGGACCGGCTGATCGCGGCCGGGTTCAGGATCGCCGCGCCCTGCCCGCACAGCGCCGCCTGCCCGATCGTGCCCGGCACCGACTGGTGCCACTTCTCCGCTCGGGTCAGCCGCTCCTCGCTGCACCGGCAGGTCAAGGGCGGCTCCCTGGCGTACGAGGACGAGAAGTTCAGCTACGTCGCCGCCACCCGCCTCCCCGTCGAACCCGCGCTCAACCGCATCGTCCGGCGCCCGCAGATCCGCAAGGGGCAGGTGCTGCTCGACCTGTGCGAGGCGGACGACCGGCTCGGCCGTACGACGGTCACCAAGCGGCACGGCGATCTGTACAAGGCCGCCCGCGACGCCGAGTGGGGTGACGTCTGGCCCCCGCACGAGGACCACGAGGACCACGAGGGCGCCTCGTAAACATCGGGTCGAAGTCGGCAAATCCCCTCGATTGTGAGGGATGTCTCGCCGGATTCCTTCGCATTCGCGCTCCGGTCCCCCGGGGAGTTGGAAGATGGGACGATGAGACATGCTGTCCGCACCACAGCGATGCGAGGGATGGATGAGCGCGACGTTCGGCGGCCGGTCCGGCCGGCAGGGCAAGATCTCCCAGTGGCTGCGCGGACGCCGACCCAAGGAGACGTCGGCCGACGACGGCCGTGAGGCGCTGCTGCTCGCCGCCGCCGGGGCCGGACTGCCCCTCGCCCCCGCCGCCCACCCCGCCCCGGGCTACGGCTGTTCCTGCGACCGCGTCGGCTGTCCGACCCCCGGCCGCCACCCGGTGTCCTTCGCCTGGCAGACCCAGGCGACCACCGACCGCGCCCAGATCGAGCGCTGGGCCCGCGAGCAGCCCGAGGCCAACTTCATCACCGCCACCGGCATGGTCCACGACGTCCTCGACGTCCCCCTGGCAGCCGGGCGCGAGGCGCTGGAGCGGCTGCTCGCCTCCGGTGTCGAGGTCGGCCCGGTCGCCGAGAGCGACGACGGCCGGATGCTGTTCTTCACCCTCACCCGGGGCACCCCCGAGGACGAGGACGAGTGGTGGCCCTGCGAACTGGACTGCCACCCCGAGACCATGGACGAACACCCCGGGATGCGCTGGCACTGCCGGGGCTCCTACGTCCTGATGCCCCCCGCCCGGCTCCCCGGCGGCGACGGCGACCGCCAGGTGCGCTGGGTGCGCGGCCCCGAGCACCCGCTGCCCGAGCCGCTGACCCTGCTGGAGTCGCTCACCGACGCCTGCGCCCGGCACGCGGGCACGGACGATGCCGACCACTCCACCGGCGCCTGGCCGCTGCGCCACTGAGGACGGCCGGAAGCGGCTACGATCCCCGCGCCGACGTCAGCCCCTGCACCCGCCCCAGTATCGACACCCGCCCGCTCCCGGCCGGGACCAGCGCGGTCTCGTTGGAGACGAACTCCATCGTCAGGGACTGCTTGACCTCGCCCTTGGTCAGGGCGCGCACGTCCTGGTCGGTCACCGGCACGGAGGTGCCCGCCGCCGCGGTCTGCTTCTCGTAGTACCGGGAGGCGAAGAAGACCAGCGCGCCGCCGTCCACCGTGCGCAGCGCGAGCGGCGCGTAGTCGCCCCGGTCCAGCGTCTCGTCGATGTACTGGCGGACCAGGCCCGGCCTGCGCGCCTTCTGCTGCCGCAGGGTGCGCAGTCCACTGGTGCTGGGGCCGTTCGCGAAGCTCGTCCCGCCGCCGCGCAGATACTCCGCGTACTTGTCGCTCAGGTCGCCCGGCGGCACGGCGAGGCCGGTGGCGTCGGCGGGTACGGCCTCCGCCCAGCCGTCCGCGTCCAGCTTGAACTTCGGTACGGCATCGGGCGCGAGCACGGTCAGATACGCCACCTGCCAGGGCTCGCCCAGCGCATGACGGGTGAACACCAGCAGCCAGCGGACCGAACCGCCCTTGTTGCCGAGGGCGTCCGCGACGAACCAGCGCGGCCAGCCGGGCTTCCTCGGGATCGTGAACTTCGCGTCCGTCAGCGTCAGCGGAGTGTGCGCGGGGTTCCCGGCCGGATGGTTGGCGTGCCCCGCGCGCAGCCGGGCCGAGTCGATGTCGGCCAGGGCGCCGGTGACATGGTCCGCGTCCAGGGAGGTGTCGTAGGCCCGGTCGGCCTTGTTGTACGCCTCGACGAAGTCGGCCAGCGCCTTCTCGGCGTCGGTACGGGTGGCGGTGGGGATCATCGCGCGTTCGCCGTGCACCACCACACAGCCGCTCGCCGTCAGCGACACCGCGGCGGTCAGCGCGGCCGCTATGACGGCCTTCCGCCCCCGGCGCCCAACCCGGTTCCTGCCCATGAGTACCGCTCACCCCTTCCCGGAGGCGAACCCTACCCGGAGGTGCTCTCCGCCCGCTTGCGACCGCGCAGCTTCGCCGTGACGCCCGGATCGAGCAGGAACAGCGTCAGCACCGGGACCAGGTACAGCAGCCAGACCGTGAGCTGGAGGACCGTCGGGTCCGGCTGGAAGTTGAGCACGCCCTTGAGCAGGGTGCCGTACCAGCTGTCCGGCGGGATGACGCCGCTGATGTCGAAGGCGAGGTCGGTCAGGCCCGGGACGATGCCCGCTTCCTGGAGGTCGTGGACGCCGTACGCCAGCACGCCCGCCGCGACCACCACCAGCATTCCGCCGGTCCAGGTGAAGAACTTGGCGAGGTTGATGCGCAGCGCGCCCCGGTAGAACAGCCAGCCGAGCAGCACGGCCGTGGCGAGGCCGAGGGCGGCGCCGATCAGCGGGCGCGGGGTGCCGTCACCGGCCGCGTGCACCGAGGCCCACACGAACAGGGCGGTCTCCAGGCCCTCGCGGCCCACGGCGAGGAACGCGGTGGCGACCAGCGCGCCGGTGCCCATGGCGAGGGCCGCGTCCAGCCGCCCGTGCAGCTCGCTCTTGAGATGCCGGGCGGTGCGCCGCATCCAGAACACCATCCACGTCACGAGCCCGACCGCGACGATGGACAGCGAGCCGCCGAGCCCCTCCTGCGCCTTGAACGTCAGCTCCTGGGAGCCGAATTCGAGGGCGCAGCCGAAGCCCATCGCGAGCACGATCGCCACGCCGATGCCGAGCCAGATCGGCTTCAGGGCGTCCCGGCGGCCGGTCTTGACCAGATAGGCGATCAGGATGCAGACGACGAGCGACGCCTCGAGTCCTTCGCGCAGACCGATCAGATAGTTGGAGAACACGGACTACGCCTCCTCGGAGAACAGCGTCCGGCCCCACCAGTCGGCGGAGTCCCGGACACCGGGCGGGATCGCGAAGACCGCCGAACCCACGTGCTGGATGTACTCGTTGAGCGCGTCGTGCCCGGACAGCCGCCGCTGGAGCGGGATGAACCCCTCGCGCACGTCACGCTGGTAGGCCAGGAAGAACAGCCCCGCGTCCAGGCGGCCCAGTCCGTCGGTGCCGTCGGTGAAGGAGTAGCCCCGGCGCAGGATGGTGACCCCGCCGTTGGAGTCCGGGTGGGCCAGGCGCACATGGGCGTCCGGCTTCATCGCCTTCAGGAACGGCGCGTCGTGCTCCTTGGCCTTGCCGACGGGGGCGCCCTCGCGCTTGTCCCGGCCGAACACGTCCTCCTGCTCCTGGAGCGAGGTGCGGTCCCAGGTCTCGATGTTCATGCGGATGCGCCGCGCGACCAGATACGAACCCCCGGTCATCCAGGCCGACTTGGCGTCCCCGTCCGGCCCGGCCACCCACACGTGCTTCTTGAGCCGGTCGGTCTCGGTACCCGCGATGTTGCGGGTGCCGTCCTTGAAGCCCATGAGGTTGCGGGGGGTCTGGCTGTCCGGGGTGGTCGAGGAGGTCTTGCCGAAGCCGAGCTGCGACCAGCGCACCGCGACCTTGCCGAAGCCGATGCGGGCCAGATTGCGGATCGCGTGCACGGCCACCTGCGGATCGTCCGCGCACGCCTGCACACAGAGGTCGCCCCCGGTGCGGGACTTCTCCAGGTTGTCGCCCGGGAACTTCGGCAGATCCGCGAGGGCCGCCGGACGCCGGTCCGCGAGGCCGAACCGCTCGAACAGCGAGGGCCCGAAGCCGATCGTCAGCGTGAGACGCGAGGGCCGCAGGCCGAGGGCCTCCCCGGTGTCGTCCGGCGGGGCCTCGGCGAGCCCGCCGTAGGCGCCCTCGCCGACCGCCTTGCCCGCCGTCATCCGGCGGGCCGCCTCCGTCCAGTCCTTCAGCAGCCGGACGAACTCGGCGCGGTCGTCCGTCTTCACGTCGAACGCGGCGAAGTGCAGCCGGTCCTGCACCGGAGTGGCGATGCCCGCCTGGTGCGCGCCGTGGAAGGCGACCGCGCCGCCGGTGTCGGCGGCCGTCAGACCCAGATGGTCGTCCGTCCCGGTCAGCGCCATCGTGCCGCCCGTGGCGGCGGCGCCGAGCGCGAGCCCGGCACCGCCCCAGCCGATCAGCGCACGCCGCGAGGGGCCGCTCGGCTCGCTCTCGGTCATCGTCTCGACTCCCGTGCCTTTCGTTGCTACTTGACGACCGCTGCGGCGAGCTTCGACAGCGGCTCCGCGAGCGCGTTCACCGCGTCGGACAGCTCCTTGCGCTGCGCCTTGGCGACCTTGTCGTAGGAGACGAAGTCGTAGGACGCCTTGTCCGCGCGGTACTTGTCGAGCAGCTTGTCCAACGCCGCGAACTGCTTGTCCAGTTCGGCGGTGAGTGCCGGGTCGTTCTTGGCGGCGACCGGCTTCAGCAGCGCGTACGCCTGCTGCGCGCCCTCCACGTTGCCCTTGAAGTCCACCAGGTCGGTGTGGGAGTAGCGGTCCTCCTCACCGGTGATCTTGCCGGTGGCGACCTCGTCGAGGAGTTCCTTGGCGCCGTTGGCCATCGAGGTCGGGGTGATCTCGGCCTTGCCGACGCGCTTCTGCCAGTCGGTGAGGTCGGTGACCAGCTGCGCGGCGAGCTTCTTGTCCTCCGCGGTGATCTTCTTGTCCTCCCAGAGGGACTTCTCCAGCTTGTGCCAGCCGGTCCACTTCTGGCCGTCCTCCAGGCCGTCGGCGCGGGTGTCCACCTTGGGGTCGATGTCGCCGAAGGACTCCGCGACCGGCTCGGTGCGCTCCCAGCCCAGGCGCGAGGGCGCGTACGCCTTCTTCGCGGCGGCGAGGTCGCCGGCCTGGATCGCCTTGGCGAAGACCTCGACGCGGGGGAGCGTCTCGTCGGCCTGGTCCTGGGCGTACTCGCGGTAGCCCGCGACGGCTTTGTCCAGCTCCGGGCTGCGCTTGGCGGCCGTACCGGAGCCGGTCACGGCGAGCTTCTGCCGGACGCCGTGGCCCCGCATGCCGGGGCGGCACGCGATCTCGTACGAGCCCGCCTTCACCTCGGCGGTGAGCGTGTACTTGGTACCCGGGCCGATGTTCTCCTTCTCGGAGACGATCCTGTCGTCCGGGAAGAGGATCTCGACCTCGGTGGCCCGCGAGCCCTTGTTCTCGATCTTCAGGGTGACCTGGCCCGCCGGGACCGACTTCGCGGAGGTCTCGCACTTCGAGTCCGCGGCGGTGACCTGGATGGCGTCGCCGTCCTTGGCGTCGCTCTTGGCCGTGCAGGCCGACAGGGCGGTCAGCGCGGCCGCCGCGGTGGCGGCGATCGCGATCGGGCGGACGGCTCGCATACGGGCTCCAGGCGGTCAGGGCGGCGCAAACCCGCCCAATCGGTTTGGTGAGGCTTGCCTAACTTACCCGAGCCTTAGTCTGGCTGTAACCGCCAGGTACGGCATTCGAACCGCACGAAAAGATCACAGACACGACTTGATGTCGGCACCCCAAAGGCCATGCCAACGGAAGGCAAAGAGCACCCCAAGCGGTCTCGATGCTTCAATGCGCGGGTGACTGACTACGACGTTCTCCGCGTCTTCTGCGGACCCAACGGCGGCTACGGCAACGAACTCGGTGTCATCCGCAACGGCTCGCTGGTGCCCGAGCGGGACGACCGGCAGGAGCTCGCCGCCAAGCTCGGCTTCAGCGAGACCGTGTTCGTGGACGACCCCGAGCGCGGAGTGATCGACATCTACACCCCCACCTCACGGCTGCCCTTCGCGGGCCACCCCTGCGTCGGCACCGCCTGGCTCCTCGACGTGCCCGAACTGGTCACGCCCGCCGGGGAGGTCGGCACCCGGCTCGACGGCGAGTTCACCTGGATCGAGGCCCGCGCGGAGTGGGCCCCGCCGCGCACCCTGCGCCAGTACCCGAGCGCGGCCGAGGTGAACGCCCTGAAGGTCCCGCCGTCCGGCGAGTGGATCTACGCCTGGGCCTGGGAGGACGAGGCGGCGGGCCGCGTCCGCGCCCGGGGCTTCCCCGGCCGGAACGACGGCATCGACGAGGACGAGGCCACCGGCGCGGCAGCCCTGCTCCTCACCGACCAGCTGGGCCGGGCGCTCAACATCACCCAGGGCGCGGGCTCCCAGATCCTCACGGCCCCCCAGCCGCATGGGTGGGTGGAGGTCGGCGGGCGGGTGTATCTGGAGCGGTGAGCGCTCGCGCGAAGGGTTCTCGCACGGCGGGCCCGGTTCCAGAGGGGCGTCTCCGGAGGCGGCCCGCTCGTCTTTGGCGCAGCGATCTGCTGCGTATCGCGTCGCCCTCGACACCCGGGGCTCCGTACTCGTCGAACGGCGGCACGGGAAGGCCCCGCTCATCCGCCACGGGGGAGACGGGCGAGCGGGGCCGGTTTCAGAGGAGCCACGCGTTCTTTGGGCGGTCCAGCCAGGCGCACTGGTCGTACACGGTGACGGTGAGCCCGAACCGCTCGTACCCCGGTTCACCGGCGGCCCGCCACCAGTCGAGCGCGGCGGACACCTCGTCCCAGAGCCGCCGGGGCCCGGACTGCCACACCATGGCTTCGCGATGGCCGTCGCGGAACATGACGCAGGCCCAGGACCGGTCCGTGAGGCCGTAGAACCACACCGGCCGCGCGCCGTCACGCTTGCCCGACACCTGATGGTGACAGTCACGCACCCGCAGCCCCACGGCGAACCGTGCGACGGCGAACCGGCCGTCGCCGAGCAACTGCTCCTCGGTGACGGTGGTGGTGCTGCGGTCGGC